>NZ_JBQGWG010000011.1:0-119283 GCF_052073805.1 Ornithinimicrobium panacihumi
CTAAGCCTGGATCCACCGATCGGGTGAGGGCGTAGGGCGGCGTGGGAAAGCGAGAATGCCCCTCTGAACTGGGAAGATACGACTTGTCTAGAGCACGTATCACCCAAACCGGAAGGGCATCTCGTAGATGCAACTGTCTCACACCCTGCCCGTGGTCTCCGCGACGTTCGACGACCCCAACCTCGTGTCGGCCGCCGGTCTGGTCCCGTTGATGGCGCTGGCCGAGGACGCCGGTCTGCACGCCTTGGGGAATGAGCACCTGAGCGTACCGACCGACAAGGGCTCCAACGCCGGGAGCAAGCTGGCCGCGCTGGTGGCGGGCATGGCCGCCGGTGCGGACAGCATCGAGGACATGGGCCTGCTGCGCCACGGCGCGATGGGCAAGGTCTTCGACCGGCCGTACGCCCCCTCCACCCTCGGCTCGTTCCTGCGCACGTTCACCTTCGGCCACGTCCGCCAGGTCGACGCCGTCGCCTCCCGCTTCACCCTTGCCCTGGCCGAGCGGACCGGGCTGCTCGGCAGGTCCGAGGACACCGGGGCGGTGCTGGTCGACCTGGACGACACCATCATCGAGGTGCACGGGTACGCCAAGCAGGGCGCCGGGTTCGGCTACAGCGGGGTCCGCGGCCTGAACGCGCTGCTGGCGACCGTGTCGACCGAGCAGGTCGCACCGGTCATCGCCGCCCAGCGGCTGCGCAAGGGCTCGGTCGGGTCCTCCCGCGGCGCGGTCCGCCTCGCCACCGATGCCTTGGCCCTGGTGCGGCGCAGCCACCTGGCCGAACGGCCGGTGCTGCTGCGGGCCGACTCCGCGTTCTACTCCGCCGCCCTGGTGGCCACCGCCACCAAGGCCGGGGCGCAGGTCTCGATCACCGTCCGGCTGGACCCCGCGGTCAAGCGCGCCATCGCCGCCATCGAGGAGGACACGTGGACCACCATCAGGTACACCGACGCCATCTACGACGAGGCCACCGGAAGATGGGTCTCACGCGCCGAGATCGCCGAGATCGACTACACCGCGTTCACCTCGGCCAAGAAGTCCGAGCAGGCCACCGGGCGGCTGGTGGTCCGCCGCATCCCCGACCTGAACCCCAAGGCCAAGACCGGGCAGGCCTCGCTGTTCGACACCTACCGCTTCCACGCCTTCTTCACCACCACGCCAGCCGCCGAGCGGGACACCGTGACCGCCGACCAGGTCCACCGGGGCCATGCGGTCATCGAGAACGTCCACGCCGACCTCAAGGCCTCGGCCCTGGCGCACCTGCCGTCAGGGGTGTTCACCGCCAACGCCGTCTGGCTCGTCGCCGCGACCATGGCGTTCAACCTCACCCGCGCCGCCGCCACCCTCACGGACAACCCGCGCCTGGTCCGGGCGACCACGCCCTCGATCCGGCGCAAGCTGATCAACCTGCCCGCCCGCATCGCCTCCTCCGCCCGACGCCTGCACCTGCACCTGCCCCGCGACTGGCCATGGCAGGACGCGTGGACCGCGCTGCACACCGCCGTCCGCCCCGGCCGGGCCGCCGCACCCGCCTGACCCCAACCCCAGTACCGACGAGCAGGAACCCCAGTGGAAAGGCCGGGCAGACCGGCAGCTCCCACCTGCCCTCACCGACACCGAAGCTGCGCGCGTCCTCCGGGCCGTCTACATCGCCGATCTCACCAGCTCATCGGTGGATCGAGGCTAAGAGGGCTGCCCGGTAGCGGAGAGCCTCCTTGGTCGCGTGGTCTCCCCCGCCCGAGTCCGCGTGCTTGAAGAGCTCGTCCGCGGTCGTCACGATGTTCTCGATCTCCGAGCTCGCCTGGGCCTCGAGCAGTGGCATCGCGTGAATCAGCACACCTGGGTTGGGCAGCAACTTCCCCGCTTGGCCCAGAGCAGCCAGTGCAGCGCGCGCCTCGACGGTGGCTTTGAGGACCTCCTTGGGTTCGAGGTCTACCCCGGCAGGCGGCAGCGGTGACAGCTCGTTGTAAGGGGTCTCTGGGCTCCAGGCCATGTGTCAAGTCCTTCACCGCAAGAGAGAAACGTGTTAAGAATTCGATCAGAACTTAACATGTTCCATGGTGATGTCGCGTTGCTTGTCGTAACGTCGTTCGAGGCGGGTGCCACACCGCGCGCTCGGCAAGGGTCGGTGCCTCAAGACCTCCCTGCAGTGGGGACTCTGACTAAATGTGATACAGATCACATCGGAGCCGAGCAACGAAAAGCCTGTCTGCGACGTCTACGTAGTGTCGGGACGGGACACCCGACGAACGCGTCAGCGCCTAGGCACGGACGCAGGGGGTTGCAGGTGGCGGGGCGCTGGTTCAGGGGACCAGCGCCCCGCTCCATCTGTACCCGATACCGTCGGCTTGAGAAGTGCCGGCCCGGGGTGGAACCGTGGACTGCGATGGAACGTCCCAGCCTGCATCCGAGTGACACCGATGACGGAGAGATGATGCGACGCCTGAAGAACGCTGCCCTGACCATCACGCTGGCGCTCACCCTCGCCGCGTGCGGGACGACGGCCGACCAACCGGCGACGACCACGGACGATGCCGTCAGCACCCCGACCAGCCCTGCCACTCCCGGCAGCCCGACCACGGAGGACCCGGTGGACGACAGCACCCTGACCCCGATCACCCCGGACAAGCCGAGGCAGACCTCGGTGACGCCCGCCCTGCCCACCGGCCCGGTCCCGGACGCGGTGCAGGAGCGCGAGGACGTGCAGGCGGCCGTCGAGGCCGAGGCCAAGCGCACCGGCGTGGAGGCGTCCCAGGTCGAGATCGCCGGCTATGCCGACGTCACTTGGCGCGACGGGAGCATCGGCTGCCCCGAGCCCGGGCAGATGTACACGATGGCGCTGGTGCCCGGGCACCAGCTGGTCCTCAGCGTCGACGGCAAGCTCGCGAGCTATCACGCCGCCGAGGGCAAGGATTTCGCCTACTGCGCCAACCCGAGCCCGCCGGTCCCGCGCGAGGACATGTGACGTTCCAAGACCACGCGGAACCCGATCCCAAGCGTGAACTTCCACTTCTGGTGGGACACAATGGGGCCGGCAGGGGCGGGCCTGTGTCCTCTGCCGTAGGCCGTGTCCCCCAGCAGAGGAAACCATGAGCAATCAGCCCCGCGTGATGACCGTCTACGGGACCCGACCGGAGGCGATCAAGGTCGCCCCGGTGATCAAGGCCCTGGAGGTGAATCCCAACCTGGACTCGGTCACCGTCGTCACCGGCCAGCACCGCGAGATGCTGGACCAGGTCAACGAGATCTTCGGCATCGCGCCGGACCACGATCTGGATGTCTTCGCCCACGGCCAGACCCTCAACACGCTGCTGGCGAAGGTCTTCGAGCGGATCGATCCCGTCCTGGAGCGGGAGGCCCCCGACGCCCTCGTCGTCCAGGGCGACACCTCGACGGTCGCGGCCGCATCGGTGGCCGCGTTCTACCGCCAGATCCCGGTCGTCCACCTCGAGGCGGGGCTGCGCAGCGGCGACATCCACTCCCCCTTCCCGGAGGAGGCCAACCGAAAGATCACCTCGCAGGTGACCAGCCTCCACCTGGCGCCGACCAGCCGCTCCAAGGACAACCTTGTGCGGGAGGCCATCGACGAGCAGGCGATCGTGGTCACCGGCAACACCGTCATCGACGCGCTCTTCCACACACTCGAGCAGAAGGTGCCGGTGAGCGACCCGCGCTTGGCCGAGCTCGTGGAGACCGGCAGCCCGATCCTGCTGGTCACCACTCACCGCCGCGAGAACTGGGGTGGGGCGATGGAGGGTGTCGGTCGCGCGCTGCGGCGCCTGGCCGAGCGCTACCCCGACGTCACCACGGTCCTGCCCGCCCACCGCAACCCGGTGGTGCGCGAGGCCGTGCTGCCGCACCTCGAGGGTCTGGCCAACGTGGTGGTCACCGAGCCGCTGGCCTACGGCGAATTCACCCGCGTCATGGGTGCGGCCAAAGTGGTCCTCACCGACTCCGGCGGCGTCCAGGAGGAGGCCCCGTCGCTGGGCAAGCCGGTGCTGGTGATGCGGGACAACACCGAGCGTCCCGAGGCCGTCGACGCCGGGACGGTACGCCTGATCGGCACCGACGAGGAGCGGATCGTGCACGACGTCACCGAGCTGTTCGACGAAGAGACCGCGTATGCGGCGATGGCCAACGCGGTCAACCCCTACGGCGACGGGCGAGCCGCCGAGCGCAGTGTCGCCGCGATCGAGCAGCTGCTGGGCACCGGCCAGCGGATCGCAGACTTCGCCGGCTGATCTGTGTCTGCCGGCAGGCGGCCTCAGGGGATCGTGGGCGCGCTGTCCAGCGTATCCCTGAGCGCATAGAAGCGTAGGTAGTGCGAGAGGATCTCGCCTGCCCGCTCCCCTTCCAGCCGGTGCTCACGCTGCATCGCGTCCCGGACATAGACGGCCTCGACGAAGTCGCCCATGGCGTCGACCGGCTCGCCGTAGGTCGGGTAGCGGCCGAGCTGGACGTGCGGGAAGGTGTTGATCTCCAGCGCGACCGGGTCCTCGTCGTCGAAGGAGTGGGCCAGGATGTCGCAGCCGGCCGTGCTGATCCCCGGGATGGCCGCCACGGTCCGAAGTGCGATGTCCTTGATCGCGTCGGACACGAGCTCGGTGACCACCGCTGTCTCCCCGCCGAAGGCAGTGTTGGACAAGGACGAGAGGAGCACGCACTCCCCATCCGCCGGGACGTGGGAGAACCTGCGACCGCTCTGCCGCAGCTGGGCCTGGACGTTGGCACCTCTGCCCAGCCTCTTCTTGGCGAGGAAGCCATCCTCGGCGCGCCGTGCGTTCTTGGCCGCCCGCAGCTGGTCGATGGTCGAGACGCCGTCACCGATCACATAGGCCGGGATCCGGGCGAGCACGTGGTGCAGCCGCCCCTCCACGACCACGACGCGCATCTCGAAGCCTGGGTGCATCTCCTGGACCAGCACCTGGGCATCGGGTCGGTCATCCTGAGCCTTGACCGCCGAGGCGAAGACACGCGGGAACTCGTCCGGGTCGACCCGCAGACGCACGCCCTGGCCCAGAGACAGGGCCGGCGGCTTGACGGCGACCTCCTTCAGATCGGCGAAGACGACCTTCCGTGCCTCCTCCATCGACGCGGTCCCGAAGACCCAGGCCCGTGGCACCCGGATCCCCTTGCCGGCCAGGATCTGGGAGGTGCGGAGCTTGTCCCCAACGATCTTGCGGCTGGTCGGCGGGCACCCCGGCAACAGGACCGGCTCGATCACCCCGAGCGCGCTGCCGTCCTGCCTCAGCAGCGTGATGTCGGGCATACCCTTCGCGGACCGGCGCACGCTGTGCGGTCGTCCCGATGCCTGCACCGCCGCGATCCAGTTGTCATAGACGCTAACGATGATCTCGTGGCCGTAGCGGTTGGGCTGCAGGCCGCTGATCCGGTCCAGGATGTGCTCGAGGTGGCTGACGTCCAAGAGGTGGTGCTCCTTCACCGTCTTCCGGGGTGGGCGGAGAGCACAATCTACTCGTTGACCGGCGGCCGTCAGCCGCCACGCCCGGGGGCGTACGGACTCGAGCAAGTCCTGCGATTACCCTCGTGGGTTGTGAGCGAGCAAGAGACCGCCGACCTCGGCCAGTCGATGAAGGTCGTGGCCGACCATCGCCGGGCCCGTCGAGTGGGCCAGGTGCGGCGGTTCGCCCTGCAGGCCGGGGTGCTGGTCGTCGTGCTGCTCGCGTGGTGGGCGGTGACCGCGAGTGGTCTCATCCGTCCCCTCTACCTACCCTCGCCGGGGGCGGTGTGGACCGCCTTTGTCGAGTCCAACTCCTGCCGCCCCATCGCCGAGGGCAGTTCCCGGACGATCTGCGGGGAGCAGAACTACTACATGTGGGAGCACCTGATCGCCTCGCTGCAGCGGATGGGCGTCGGCGTGGGGGCAGCGATCGTCCTCGGCCCGATCCTGGGCTTCCTCATGGCCAGCATCGGCTGGCTCAACACCGCGATCGAGCCCTATCTCAACTTCCTCCGTTCCCTCCCGCCGTTGGGCTACATCGGCCTGCTGATCGTCTGGTTCGGCATCGGGGACCTGTCGAAGTACTGGCTGCTCTTCCTGGCGGCCTTCCCCCCGATCGTCATCGCCACGATCAACGGGATCAACGGCATCCGCTCCGACACGCTGGACGCCGCCCGGTCCATGGGCGCCAACCGCCGCCAGGTCGCGACCGAGGTCGTCCTACCCTCGGCGCTGCCGGAGGTCATCGGCGGCATCCGGATCGCCACCGGCTTCGCCTGGACCACGGTCGTGGCCGCCGAGCTCAACGCCGGCATCCCCGGCATCGGCGCCCTGGCCTACGTTTCCGGCACCCAGCTGCAGACCGCACTGACCATCGCCTGCATCATCGTCATCGGCCTGGCGGCCGTGGCGCTGGACGCCGTCATCAAACGCCTCGGCACCCTGCTCGTGCCCTGGTACGGCAAGGCCTGACCTCCCGAAAGAGAGACCACCACCCATGAGCACCCGCATCCGTCGCCTGTCCATCGCCGCGACCTTGGCCGCCTCCGCGGCCCTGGTCCTTTCCGGCTGCGTCGAGGGCGGACGCACCTCCGGCCCGTCCCCTGCCGGCCAGGACGAGGGTGGCGCCACCGGCGGCGCCACCAGCGCCTGCCCGGTCGAGGTCGACGAGGACATCGACAGCACCGTCCGCATCGCCTTCCAGCCCATCCCCAACGGCGACCTCATCGTGCGCGACCTGGGCTGGCTGGAGGCCTGCATGCCCAACGCCGACATCACCTGGAGCCAGTTCGCCTCCGGTGGCGACGTCGTCCAGGCCTTCGGCTCCAACTCCGCCGACCTGGGCCTGATGGGCTCCAGCCCCGCCACCAAGGCGGCCTCGGCTCCCCTCAACATCGACATGAAGGTCATCTGGATCCACGACGTCATCGGTGACGCAGAGTCGCTCGTCGCCCAGAAGGGCACAGCCACCTCCCTCGAGGAGCTGTCCGGCAAGAAGATCGCAGTCCCCTACGCCTCGACCGCCCACTACTCCCTCCTCGCCGCGCTGGAGCGGGCCGGGATGAGCGCCGGCGACGTCGAGATGATGAACATGTCCCCCGACGCGATGCTCGCGGCCTGGGAACGCAAGGAGATCGACGCCGCCTGGGTCTGGGCCCCTACCCTGCCCAAGCTGCTGGAGACTGGCGACCTGGTCCTCTCGGCTGCCCAGACCGCCGAGGATGGCGCCCCGACCTTCGACCTGGCCGGAGCCACCACTGCCTTCATCGCGGGCAACCCCGAGTTCATGCAGATGTGGACCACACTGCAGAGCGAGGCCGTCACCATGATCAAGGACGACCCCGACACCGCGGCGGAGTCGATCGCCGTCCAACTCGGCATCACCCCGGACGAGGTCAAGCCCCAGCTCGACGGTTACGTCTACCTGGACGCAGCCGAGCAGGCCGAGCAGTACTTCGACGGCCAGCTGGGCGAGGCCCTGGCCAGCACCGCAGACTTCCTCGTAACTCAAGGCGAGATCGACGAGGCCAGCGACGCCCAGACCTACGCCGACGCGGTCTACAGCGACGCGGTCAAGGCGGTCGCCGGAGGATGAGCTTCGTCCTCGATCAGGTCTCCCAGCGCTATCTCACCGACAGCGGGGAGCTGGTCCATGCCCTGGCCGACACCAGCCTGACGATCGAGCCCGGCGAGTTCGTCTGCGTGGTCGGGCCTTCGGGCTGCGGCAAGACGACGCTGCTGAAGATCCTGGCCGGCTTCCTCAAGCCCACCGGCGGAACAGTGCACGTCGACGGCAAACCGGTCACCGGCCCCTCCCACGAGCGCGGGGTCGTCTTCCAGCAGCCCAACCTCTTCCCGTGGAAGACGGTGCTGGGCAACGTCGAGCTCGGCCAGAAATGGCGCGGGGTCGACAAGACCGCGCGGCAGGAGACCGCCAAGGAGTTCCTGCGGCTGGTCGGGCTCGAGTCCTTCCAGGACAAGAAGGTCTACGAACTTTCGGGAGGTATGCAGCAGCGCACCCAGATCGCCCGGGTCCTGGCCAACGACCCGCAGATCATTCTCATGGACGAGCCGTTCGGCGCCCTTGACGCCCTCACCCGCGAGCGCCTGCAGGCCGACCTGCTGCAGATCGCCCGGGAGCGCGGCAAGACGATCTTCTTCATCACCCACAGCGTCGACGAGGCCGTCTACCTCGGCGACCGGGTGCTGGTCATGAGCCCACGCCCGGGCCGCATCGTCCTGGACCAGCCGGTCCGCATCTCCGAGGGCTACGGCCGACTGCTCGGTGGCCAGGAGCTGCGGCAGACGCCGGAGTTCCACGAGCTGCGCGACAAGATCGCCGCCGCGATCTACGCGGACGCCGACGCCGGGCTCTGACCGGATCTGGATCAGCAGCCTAGATCAGGTCAGCCGGGCAGCCAGCAGGCGCCTGCGGGGTCGAGCAACAGCGTTACCTTGTCGCCCTGGGCGATCTCCGGCGAGGCACCGAGCGCCGCGCACTCACCCACGCCCTCCACGTCAACGACGAGGTGGACCGCGTCGGAGACGGCCACCGCACGCTGGACGGTGCCGCTGAGGGGCCCGTCGTCGACGACTCGTAGCCCGCTGCGGCGAAGGGCCAGCACCCCGCCCGTCCCGGGGATCTCCGCCTGGGGCGAGCCAGGGGTATGCGGTCGCGCACCGGCCGCTGCGACCTTCGCCGCGAGCTCTCCGGTCAGGAAGGTCTCGAAGCCGATGAAGGCGGCGACCTCGCGGGAGGCCGGGGTGCGCCACACCTCGGTGGTCGGCCCATCCTGCACTACCTCACCGGCCAGCATGACGGCCATCCGGTCGGCGATGGTGAAGGCCTCGTCGTGATCGTGGGTCACCAGGACGGCGGTCGTGCCGGTCGTCGTCAGGATCTCGCGCAGGTCGCCAGCGAGGCGCTCGCGCAGCGACCGGTCGAGGGCGGAGAGTGGCTCGTCGAGCAGGAGCAGTCCGGGGTCGGCGGCCAACGAACGCGCCAAAGCGACCCGCTGCTGCTCGCCCCCGGAGAGGGTCGGGGTGCGGCGGTCCGCATAGCCGGGCAGCCCGACAAGCTCGAGCAGCTCCTCGACGCGACGAGCGCGCTCGCCCTTGCCGACGCCGCGCAACCGCAGCGGGTAGGCGATGTTGTCGGCGACGCTCGCGTGGGCGAAGAGCTGGCCGTCCTGGAACATCAGGGCGAAGCCGCGCTGGTGGGCCGGGACGCCGCGCAGGTCCTTGCCCTGCCAGCTGATGGAGCCGGCGTCGAGCTGCTCCAGCCCGGCGACGGCCCGCAGCAGGGTCGACTTTCCGCAGCCGGACGGACCCAGGACGGCCAGGACGCAGCCATCGGGCACGGCCAGCGTGACGTCGTCGACGGCGGTGGTGGTGCCGAAGCGGACGGTGACGTCGGTGAGCTGGAGCACGGAGATGCCTCCTAGAAGGTCCCGACCGAGCCGACACGCAGCCGCTCGACCAGACCCATGACGGTGACGGTGAGCAGGGAGAGCACGACGCTGGCCGCCAGCGCCATGCCGAGGTGGTCCGCGCCGGGGCGGGAGATGAGCTGGTAGATGATGACCGGCACGGTGGGCCGGTCGGGACGGGCCAGGAAGCTGGTGGCACCGAACTCACCCAGCGAGACGGCGAAGGCGAACCCGGTGGCCGCGAGCAGCGGTCGGGTGAGCACGGGAGCCTCGGTGGTCCAGGCAGCCCGCCACGGGGTGGCGCCAAGCGCCGCCGCAGCCTCCCGCTGCCGCGGGTCGATCGACCGCAGCACGGGCGCCAGGGTGCGCACGACGAGCGGCAGCGCGACCATCGCCTGGGCGATCGGCACCAGCACCGGGGAGGAGCGCAGGTCCAGCGGCGGGCGGTCGAGGGTGATGAGGAAGCCGAAGCCGACCGTGACCGCCGAGATGCCCAGCGGCAGCATGAAGGCCGCGTCCAGGGAGGAGATGACCCTCCTCCAGCCAGCCGCTCCAGGCCGACGAGACACGACGATCGAGACGATCAGGCCCAGCACGATGGCCAAGACGGTGGCGTCAATCGCGGTGCGCAGGGAGTTCTCCACCGCCTCGGTGACGCTGACCCGGAGGGCGGGTGTCGCGTCGGGGTCGGTGAGGGCGCGGTAGTGCCGCAGGCTCCAGGCATCACCCACCCGGAACGACCGCACGATCAGGCTCCCGACCGGCAGCAGGATGAAGACAACGGCCAGCAGCGTCACAGCCAGTGCGGGGAGGTCGTGACGTCGCGGCGGGCGGGCAGCCGCCCGCGCACCCACGCGCTTCACCGAGGTCTCGCGACGAGCCCGTGTCCGGGCGGCCACGAAGAGCATCGCGGCGACCGCGACGAGCTGCACCATCGAGAGCACCGCCGCACCCTGCAGGTCGAGGAACTGGGTGGTGAGCAGGTAGATCTCGGTCTCGATGGTGCCGTAGCGCAGTCCACCCAGGGTGAGCACCACCCCGAAGGCGGTCGAGCAGAAGAGGAAGACGAGCGTGGCCGCCGACACCACCGCCGGAGCGAGCGCGGGAAGCGTCACCGTGCGCCATACCTGCCACGGGTTGGCGCCGAGGGCCGCCGCCGACTCCTCGGCCCTACGGTCCAGGCCCTCCCACATCCCGCCGACCGTGCGCACGACGACGGCCAGGTTGAAGAAGACGAAGGCCATGAGGATCGGCACACACGTCCCGTCCCAGCCCAGGAACCCCAGCGGGCCTCCTTTGGAGAGCAGGGAGCGGAACATGACGCCCACGACGACCGTGGGCAGCACGAACGGCATCACCACCGCCGCCCGCAGCAGCGCCCGCCCCGGGAACCGGAGCCGGTAGAGCGCGAAAGCGACCGGAAGCCCCATACCAAGGGTCAGGAACGTGCCCGCCAGCGCGCTCCACAGGGTGAACCACAGCACCCGCAGGGTGCGTGCTCGGCCGAAGACGTCCGGCACGCCGGACAGGTCGAGTTGGCCGTCGGGGAAGAAGCCTCGACCCAGCATCCCGCCGACCGGCAGGACGAAGAAAACCGCCAGGAAGGCGATCGGGACCAGGGCCAGCGCGGTCAGCGCCAGCCCCGGTCTGGTCAGCCGGTGGCGATGTCTGCCCACTCGCGCAGCCAGCTCTCACGCTCGGACTCGATCTGACCGGGGTGCACCACGATGGGCTGCTCAGCTACCTGGGCCCACTCCGCCCACACCTCGGGCAGGTCGACCTCGGCGTCCACGGGATACATGTACATGTTGTCCGGGATCGAGGCCTGGACCTCGGGGCTGATCAGCCAGTCGACGACGGCCTGCGCACCCTCGGGGTTGGCGGCGCCCTCGAGGACGCCGGCGTATTCAACCTGGCGGAAGCAGGTGTCCAGCAGCGCGGAGGTGGTCGGCTCGAAGCCGCCCTCGGGGATGGTGAAGGGCGGGCTGGAGGCGTAGGAGAGGACGATCGGCCGGTCGCCGTCGCCGCCGCCGGCGGTGAAGTCGACGGTGTAGGCGTCGGTCCAGCCGCTGGTGACCTTGGCGCCGTTGGCCATGAGGTCCTCCCAGTAGCCCTGCCACTCGCCGGGGCCGAACTCGCCGACGGTGGCGAGCAGGAAGGCCAGGCCGGGGCTGGAGGTCGTGGCGCCGGGGGTGACGAAGAGGTCCTTGTAGTCCTCCTTGGTCAGGTCCCGAAGCGTCGCCGGCGGGGCGATGCCCTCGTTGGCGAACCAGACGTGGTCGATGTTGACGCACACGTCGCCGTAGTCGACCGGGGTGAGGAACTGGTCACCGCCGTCGGGGAGCGCGTGCTCCTCCGCAGACTCAGGCAAGGACTCGGGGGTGTATGCGGCAAGCACCTCCTCGTTGATCGCGCGGGTGGCGAAGGTGTTGTCGATGCCGAAGACGACATCGGCCACCGGGCTGCCCTTGGTGAGGACCAGCTGGTTGGTCAGCGCCCCAGCGTCGTCGGATTGCTGGACCTGCAACTCATAACCGGTGTCGGCCTCGAAGTCCTCGACCAGCTCGTCGGGGACATTGAAGGAGCTGTGGGTGATGAGGGTGACCGTGCCGGGCTCGGAGGGCGCCTCCGTCGTGGTGGCTGCCGCCTCGCCCGGCTCGGACGTGGCGCTGCCGTCATCGGCGCCCTCACTTTCGGCAGCGCCGGTGGTGGGTGCCGGCGCAGGGGCCGGGGTGGTGCCGGTCGGCTCGTCGTCGGAGCCCATCAGCGTGCAGGAGCTCAGGGTCAGGGCCAGGGCCGCCGCAGCAGCCAGGGTGCGGGTCGTCCGCATGGTGCATCCTCCTCAAGGTGCAAGGAGGGGAAGGACGCGGCGGGTGCCGGGTCCGTGAGAGTCGACTTCCTTCGCCGGTGCTAGCCGGAGCAGGTTCGAGGGTCTGCGGCGGGTGCCGCACTCTCAGCGCGTGTGCGCTCCCCTGTCGTTTCGGTCTCGACCCTAACAGCCTCTGTGGCAGGATCGAGCCCATGAGCAACATCGTCGCCAAGCTCGCCACGACCGGAGCGGCCCTGGCCGCCAGCTTCATCGCCAAGAAGGCCACCGACGGCACCTGGTCCTTCGTGACGGGCAAGGAGGTTCCCGACAACCCCGACGACCCGGACATCGACATCAAGGAGGCGATCCTCTTCGCCATCCTCTCCGGAGCCCTCATCGCCCTGGCCAGGATGCTCGCCAACCGGCAGACCACCAAGGTCCTCGGCGCGGCCCAGGGCAAGTCGTCCGCTCAGATCGCCGACGAGAGCTGATCTCCCCCCGGCGTGTCGCACACGCCACAGCAACAACATTGATTAGCATTCGCCTCTTGCACAACGGATGAGTCTCTGGGAGCATCAGGAACCGAAATCTCCTGACGTCCCCCCGTGAGGTTGCTCGAATGTCCCGTATGCCCTGGCGCCCTGCCGAGCCGCTCGTGCGGTTCCTGTGGGCGTTCGGCGACGCGGTGACGTGGTTCCTCGCAGTCCTGGTCAGCGTGTGGATCCGCTTCCAGTACGACCTTGAGCGGACCTTGGTCCCCAACACCTGGATCGTGGCGGGTGCGGCCGCCGGGATACACATCCTCGCCGGGATCATCCACGGCCCCTACCTCGTCAAGCACGTGCGCGGCTCCTTCGAGGAGGTCATCGCGGTCGCCCGCGCTGCCCTCCTGACCAGCATCGCGCTCGGCGTATGGGCGATCCTCATCCAGCCCTATGTCGTGCCCCGGTCCGTCCCGGCGGTCGGTGGGGCCGTCGCGCTGATCCTGATGCTCGCCGGACGCTTCGTCGTCCGCTCCTACCGCTACCGCAGGGCCGTCCGCCGCGAGGTGGACAACAACGTCATCATCTACGGCGCCGGCGTGCTCGGCCGTCGCCTGCTGGCCAACATGATCGAGGACGACCAGGCCTCTTTCCGGCCGGTCGCCTTCCTCGACGACGACCGCGCCAAGCGCCGCCTCCGTGTCGAGGGTGTGCCGGTCCGGGGCAACATCGAGGCCCTCGCCAAGGTCGCCAAGCGCCACCAGGCCACCCACCTGGCGATCGCCATCCCGCACGCCGACGCGGCCAAGATGCGCGAGATCAACCAGTTGGCCACCGATGCCGGGCTCACGGTCAAGGTCCTCCCCACGCTGGACGGCTTCTTCGAGACCAAGGCCGAGCTCGCCGACCTGCGCGACATCGACCTGGAGGACCTCTTGGGTCGCCGAGTCACGCGGCTGGACCAGGCCGCCATCGCCGACCAGCTGACCGGCAAGGTCGTGCTCGTCACCGGCGCCGGCGGCTCGATCGGCTCCGAGCTGTGCCGGCAGATCGCCCGCTTCAGCCCCTCCCGGCTGCTGATGCTCGACCGCGACGAGTCTGCCCTGCACGCCACCCAGCTCTCGATCACCGGCCGCGGCCTCCTCGAGGGCGAGAGCCTGCTGCTGGCCGACATCTGCCGGGCCGAGGACGTCGACGACCTCTTCGCCCGCCACCGCCCCGACATCGTCTTCCACGCCGCGGCCCTCAAGCACCTGCCCCTCCTGGAGCGCTACCCCCAGGAGGCCTTCCGGGTCAACGTCCAGGGCACCCTCAACGTGCTGCGCGCCGCCGCCCGCAGCGGGGTGGGCACCTTCGTCAACGTCAGCACCGACAAGGCCGCCAACCCGATGGCGGTCCTGGGCTACAGCAAGCGGGTCACCGAGCGCTTCACCGCCCACTACGCCGTCACCCAGCCGGGCCGCTACGTCTCGGTCCGCTTCGGCAACGTCCTGGGCTCGCGCGGCTCGGTCATCCCCTCCTTCTCCGAGCAGATCCGCCGCGGCGGGCCGGTGACCGTGACCCACCCCGACGTCGAGCGCTACTTCATGCTCATCCCGGAGGCCTGCGAGCTGGTGATGCAGGCGGCCGCGATGGGCTCCGACGGCGACGTACTGGTCCTGGACATGGGCCAGCCGGTCAAGATCGTCTCGATGGCCCAGACCCTGATCCAGCTCTCCGGGCGCAGCGACGTGCGCATCGAGTTCACCGGCCTGCGGCCGGGCGAGAAGCTGACCGAGGAGCTCTTCGGCCTGGACGACCCGGTGGAGACCGAGCACGAGCTGATCCGCTCCGTCTCCGTGCCCCCGCTGGACCCCACCGACCTCGGCGTGCTCAACAGCGACCACGACGGCGAGCTGGTCGCCTGGCTGCGGAGCCGCTCCGCCGGGGCCGAGGACGTCCTGCGCACCCGATGACCGGCACCACCCTGGCCCTCGCCCTCGCTGCCGGCGCGGCCCTGACCACCACCGCCCTGGCGCCCGCGGCGATGCGGGCGCTGCGCCGCCTCGACGTCGTGGACGTGCCCAACCACCGCTCCTCCCACCAGCAGCCCACCCTGCGCGGTGGCGGGGTCGCCGTCCTCGCCGGGGTGCTCCTCACCGCCGTGGTCGCCACGGCCCTGGGCGCGGACCTGCCGTGGACCCCGCTGGTCGGGGCCGTGCTGCTCTCGCTGCTGGGCCTGGCCGACGACCTGCAGGGGGTCGGCCCGATCACCCGCTTCGTGGCCCAGGCCTTCGCCGGGGCCGCGGTCGGCTCGCTGCTGGGGGACCACCTGACCGCCCTGCTGGGTGCGGTCGCGGTGCCCGTGCTGGTCAACGCGGTCAACTTCATGGACGGCATCAACGGCATCACCGGGCTGACGCTGGCCGCCTGGGGGGCCGTCGTCGTCGTGGTCGCGCAGGCCCCGGCCACGGCCCTCCTCGCAGCCCTGGCCCTGGGCGGCGCGCTCGGCTTCCTGCCGTGGAACCTGCCGCGGGCCCGGATGTTCCTCGGCGACAGCGGCAGCTATCTCTTCGGCGGCCTGGCGGCCATGGCCCTGCTGACCGAGCAGTCCGCCGCCGGCGGCTGGTGGTGGCTCCTCCTGCTCGCCCCCTTCGTCCCCTACCTGGCCGACACCGGCTCCACCCTGGTGCGGCGCGCCGCCCGTGGCGAGCGCCTCACCGAGGCCCACCGCGAGCACCTCTACCAGCGTCTCTCCCGCCGTCCCGCGTGGTCCCACGCCCGGGTCGCGGGCCTCTGGGCGGGTGCCGCCCTCCTCTCGGGTGCGGTCGCCGGTGCGCTGGTGCGGCAGAATGGAATGTCGTGACCGGTTCAAGAGTGAAGTCCACCGGCCTGGGGATCGCGATCATCATCGCGAACGTCCTGCTGGTGGCCCTCGTCGCCATCGGGATCTCGCAGCGCGGGTTCTCCGGCTGGTGGGCGACCCTGCGGGGCGACTGGGTGTCCCTCGACGATGCCGTCTCCATCACCGACCCCTATGCGCCCGAGGAGGACGTCGCCGCGGCGACGACCGGCGCCCCGGCCCGCGAGACCGCGACCGCCACGAGCACCCCGACCGAGACCGCGACGCAGACCGCCGAGCCGGACGTGCCGACGGTGCAGGAGCGCTACGAGGACGGGGAGGACCTGACCGTCGTGGTCCTCAGCGACCGCACCGGCACCCACGAGAACGACTGGGTGGGGGCCTGGTCGCGCCTGCTCTCGACCCAGCGCGCCGTCGAGCTGCGCTCCTCGCTGCCCAACGACCCGACCCAGTTCAGCGAGCCGCTGCTGCTCGGGCAGGGTGAGGCCACGGTCTCCCTCTACAACGCGGCGATCTTCGACTCCACGCCCGAGTATGCGGCCGACCGGCTCTCCCTGCTCGTGCCGGTCGAGCCGGACCTGGTCCTGGTCAGCTATGGCCGCTCCAACACCCCCGAGGACCTCGGTGAGGACCTGACCGAGCTCACCGAGGCGCTGGAGGAGGAGCACCCGGACGCCGAGGTGCACGTCATCGTCCAGCCGCCGCGCCAGGACGGCGGGCCGGTGACCAGCGACGCGGTCCGGGGCTGGGCCAAGCGCACGGACGCCGGGCTGATCGACGTGGCCAAGGCCTTCTACGACGCCGACCTCATCGAGTCGACCGTCTCCACCCGCGACCCGCTCAGCGTCAACATCTACGGCGGCGAGTTCTGGGCGCGGGTCGTCCACGAGGCGGTCCTCGGGCCACTGCCGGAGGAGGAGGCTCCCGCGGAGGAGACCCCCTTCGACCCGGTGCAGCCGACGGACGCCGAGCCCGCGCCGGCGGACCCCGTCGCCCCGGTCGACCCCGTGGACCCGGTGGACCCCGTCGACCCGCCGCCCTACGTCCCGTCGGCACCGCCGCCCTACACGCCCCCTCCCTACACCCCGCCGCCGTGGACGCCGCCGCCCTACGAGCCGCCGCCCACGGACCCGGCACCGACCGACCCGGCCCCGACGGACCCGGTGGATCCGATCCCCACCGACCCGGCGCCGACCGACCCGGTGGACCCGGACCCGGTCGAGCCGACCCCCTGACCGGTCGCGGCCGATGCGGATCCTGCTGCTGACGCACTATTACCACCCAGAGCTGGGGCCGCCCCAGCTGCGGTGGTCGGCACTGGTGCGCGACTTCCGCGCCCAGGGCCACGAGGTCCACGTCGTCGCTCCCCCGCCGCACTACCCGCACCGTCGCCTGCTGTCCGGGACCCACGCCCCCGTCGGGGCGATCGAGACCGGGCAGCACGGTGAGACCGTCCACCGGGTCGCCTGGCGGGAGACCTCCGGGCGGGCGGTCTCGACGCTGGTCGACCAGTGCCTCTCGGCCGCGCACGGCACCGTCACCGCCTGGCGCCGCCGCCGCACCATCGCCCCCGACGTCGTCGTCGCGACCGTCCCCGCCCTGCCGACCATGGGCGCGGGCTGGCTGACCGCCCGGCTGCTGCGGCGGCCCCTGGTGCTGGAGATGCGCGACGCCTGGCCGGACCTGGCCGCCGACGCCCGCAACCCGGGACGCTCGGCCAAGCAGATGATCCGCTGGTATGCGGTCGCCGCCGCCTCCCGCGCCGTCACCTTCGTGCAGCACCGGGCCGACCTGGTGGTGACCACCACCGACGGCTTCACCGAGGTCCTGCGCCGGCGAGGTGTCGGCCGGGTCGCCACCGTGCGCAACGCCCACCACCCGGTGCCGGGCCTGCAGGAGCCGGGCTCCACCGACCGGCGCGGCCGGGTCGAGGGTGACCCGCTGCACGTGGTCTACGTGGGCACGGTCGGCCGGGCGCAGGACCTGGAGACCGCGGTGCGGGCGATGGCCCGGGCCCGGGCCGCCGGCGCGGACGTGCGCCTGCGGGTCGTCGGCACCGGGGCGCGCCTGTCCCTGCTGCCGCCGCTGGCCCAGGAGCTGGGGGTGCCGGTCGAGCTGGTCGGGCCGGTGCCGCGGGATGAGATCCACGCGCACTACCGGTGGGCCGACACCCTGCTGGTCAGCCTCAGGGGCTGGCGGGCGCTGCGGTGGGCCGTCCCGTCCAAGCTCTACGAGGCGCTGGCGCTGGGCCTGCACGTCTCGGGGATGGTGGCCGGCGAGACCCGGGCGATCATCGAGGAGACCGGTGCCGGCTTCGCGGTCGACCCCGGCGACGAGGAGGCCCTGGCCCGGCAGTGGGTGGACCTGGCCCGCACCGGGACCCACCCCGACCGGGCGCGCATGCGCGCCTGGGCGTCCGAGCACGCCTCGGAGACCGGCACGAGCACCACATACCTGGGTCTGCTCACCGACATGCTCGCGGCCCGGCCGGAGCGGGTGCCTGCCCGGTGAGCGGACGGATCTCAGCGGCCCGGCAGCGGGGCCAGCACCTGCTCGCGGCGGCCGGCACGGTGGCGGCGATGGCGCGCGACGACCTCGCCTGGCTGACGGTACAGGCGGGCCGCAAGCTGCCCTCGGCGGCACGGTCCCGGCTCGGGGGCCGGGCCACGCGCTCGCGCGGCGTGCTGGGGGCCTGGGGCGAGCTGCTGCTGGACCGGCCCGACCGGGCGCGGGAGCGGCTGTCGCGCCTGCCCCGCTCCGGCCCGCTGGCGGCGACCCTGGCGGTGCACGCCGGGACCGCACCGGCGCCCGACGCCCCGGCCGGCCAGCGGGCGCGGTGGGCCTGGCTCACCGGCGACCTGACCCGCCTGCGGCAGCTGCTGGAGGAGGGTGCCCTCCCCGACCGGCTGGACCGGCGCGTCCGCGGTGACCTGGAGGCGCTCACCGGCGGTCCGCGCCCGCTGCCGGCGGACCGGCGGGACTGGCCCCTGGGCAGGGAGGTCGGCGCCACCGCCCAGCACCGGCCGCTGCACGTGCTGACCAACTCGCTGCCGTGGACGCGATCGGGCTATGCGCTGCGCACGCACGCCATCCTCACCGCCCAGCGGGACGCCGGCATGGCGGTGGCGGCGATCACGCGGCCGGCCTATCCGGTCTCGATCGGCAAGGTCCTCTCGACCGACGTCGACGTCGTGGACGGCATCGCCTACCGCCGGTGCGTGCCGGCGGGGCTGCCGCCCGGGGAGGCCGAGCGGGTCGACGTCTGGGCCGAGCACCTGGTGCGCCTGGCGCGGGAGCACCGGGCGACGGTGCTGCACTCGACCACCCACTACCCCAACGCGCTGGCCGCCCAGGCCGCCGCGCGCGCCCTCGGCCTGCCGTGGGTCCACGAGGTCCGGGGGCAGCTCGAGCGCACCTGGGCCTCCGGCCGGCAGCGGCACGGGGACGCGGACCCCTACGGCAGCGAGCGCTTCGCGGCCTGGCGGGCGCGGGAGGCCGAGGTCGCGGCCCAGGCCGACCACGTCATCACCCTCTCGGAGGTGATGAGGCAGGACCTGGCCGCCCGGGGCGTGGACCCGGCGCGCGTCACGGTGGTGCCCAACGGCATCGACCCGGCCCTCCTGGAGCGCGACATCGATCCGGCCGAGGCCCGACGTCGGCTCGGGCTGCCCGTCGAGGGCCTCTGGGTCGGCGCCGTCTCCTCGGTCGTGCACTACGAGGGCTTCGACACCCTCCTGGACGCCGTCGCCCTGGCCCGCCGGGACGGCCTGGACGTGCGCGTCGCCATCGTCGGGGACGGCCTGGCCTGGCCCGGGCTGAAGGAGCAGGCCCAGCGCCTCGGCATCGCCGGGCACGTGCTGCTCCCCGGACGTCTCCCCCGCGCCGAGTCCCTGCGCTGGCTCGATGCCCTCGACGTCGTCGTCGTCCCCCGCCACGACCACGAGGTCACCCGCCTCGTGCCCCCGCTGAAGGTCGCCGAGGCCATGGGCGCCGGACGCCCCGTCATCGCGTCGGACCTGCCCGCGCTGGCTGAGCTGGTGCGGGACGGCGAGACCGGCCTCCTCGTCCCTGCCGGGGACGCGAGCGCCGTGGCGGCCTCCCTCGCCCACCTCCACCAGGACCCCGACCTGCTGATCCAGCTGGTCGGCGCCGGACGGGCAGCAGCCGCCGAGCTCACCTGGACCCACCTGGTGGGACGGCACGCCTCCGGCTACTCCTCTGCCACCGCCTGGCGGGATCAGCGTGTCTCGTGGGGGAAGATGTGACCATGCCCGTGCCACCCACCACCTCACCAGCCGGGGCGGCGCCGCCGCTCCTCCCGGTGGGGCGCCGGCCCTCGCTCGGTGACTACGTGCGCCAGCTGTGGGACCGACGGCACTTCATCTACGCGGACTCCCGCGCGCGGGCCTTCTCCGGCAACCGCGACATGCTCCTGGGCAACCTGTGGCTCATCGGCGTCCCGATCCTGTCCGGGATCATGTACTACATCATCTTCGCACTGATCCTGAAGGTGAACCGGGGCATCCCCAACTTCACCGGCTTCCTGCTCATCGGCATCTTCCTCTTCCAGTTCACCACCTCCTGCCTCAACCAGGGCGTGACCTCGATGGCGAGAGGCCGAGGTCTCACCACGGCCTTCTCCTTCCCCCGGGCAGCGATCCCGCTGTCCGGCCTCGTGCGCGAGACGCTGTCGATGGCACCGGTCCTCGCCACCCTGGGGCTGCTCCTCCTCGTGGTCCCGCCCGGGGCCCCGGTCACCTGGACCTGGCTGCTCTTCCCGGCCGTGTTCGTGCTCCAAACGGTCTTCAACGGCGGTCTGATGCTCTATGCGGCCCGTCTCGGCTCGGCGATCCCGGACTTCAAGCACGTCGTCAGCTTCCTGAGCCGCTTCTGGTTCTACACCTCCGGCGTCTTCTTCTCGGTCGAGAGATTCATCCACGACCCCTTGTGGCTCGCCATCGTCAAGCTCAACCCGATGTACCTGGTTCTCGACATGTCCCGCGACCTCCTCCTCTACGACACCGTCCCGGATGGGCGGTCATGGTTGATCCTGTCCCTCTGGGCCATCTCGGCCACAGTGCTCGGGTTCTGGTATTTCTGGCAGGGGGAAGAAACCTATGGCCAGCACTGAGATCGGTCATCCCACAGTCGTCGTGGACCGAGTGAGCAGGAAGTTCGACGTACCCGTCAAGCGCCCCTCGCCCTCCGGCCGCTTCGGGGCGCATCTGGTCGATTCTCTGAGACCGGAGCCGAAACTAACGGTGCATGCTCTGCGGTCTGTCTCGTTCGTCGCGCACGCTGGCGAGGCAATCGGAATCGTCGGGACCAATGGCTCCGGCAAGAGCACCCTGCTCCGCATCATCGCCGGTCTCGATCTTCCCAGCCGCGGTCAGGTAACGGCCACCTCCCAGCCCGTCCTTCTCGGGGTGGGCGCGGCTCTCATCCCCGACCTATCAGGCATCGACAACGCCCGTCTCGGCCTGTTAGCCCAGGGGTTGGCACCCGCTGAGGTCAAGGACGTCATGCCGCAGGTGCTGGACATGGCTGGCCTCGGCGACGCCATCAGGCGTCCCATCAAGACCTACTCGTCCGGTATGAGCTCACGACTCCGATTCGCAATCGCGGCAGCCTTCGAACCGGAGATCCTCTTGCTCGACGAAGTGCTTGCTACCGGCGACGCGGCGTCCGTGCAACGTGCGGAAGCCAGGATGGATGAGATTCGAAAGCGAGCCGGCACCGTCTTCCTTGTTTCTCATGCAGCACAGACCATCGAAGAGACCTGCACACGAGCACTGTGGATGAACCAAGGTGAACTGATCGCGGACGGACCGGCCGTCGAGATCGCGCGGGCCTACCGCTGGTGGGCGTGGAACGTCGCCCAGGGCAAGACCGAACTGGCCAGCGAGCTCCTCCGGCAGGCAGTGGACGGTAGTCTGCAGGCTGAACTGGACGAGCGGACGCCGATCCAGGAGGAACTCACCACAGCCGGCCCTTCGGCCGAGGATGAGGTAATCGAGGCGGGCACGCGTCGAACGATGATAAGGCTGTCCTGCTCTGCTCTCGGACGCCCCCTGACCAGCGTAGCGGCCGTGGTGCGATTTCCTCTCCAGCTGGGACCCGAGGTCAAGAGGTGGAGACTGCACGTCCGCAACTACAACGACCGCGCCGAAGCGAGTGGTCGGGAAGCGCAGTTGACGGGCGTCTGGGTCGGTCGCGGTTGGGGAGGGACGTTCTCCGCTCCCCCGACGTCGGTTTCCGGGCCGATTCAACTCTCGGCCTCCGGCAGGGAGCACGTGACGGAGTGGAGCCAGGTCCCCATCGGCGGCGGACGACAGATGATGCTGTCCGCCGGAGTGGTCTCCCACAGCGGATCTGTCCAGGTGTCTACGGCAGGGGCCTGGGTCGCCTACGGGAACTCGGTTGATGCCGAGCAGATGGAAGCACTCCCGAAGATGCGCAGCAACGTCCAGGTGCCGCTCGTGTGGTGGCTCGAGATCGAGTTGGCCAGGGAAACGCCCGTCGTAGCCATGTGGGGTGATTCGATCACCACCGGAGTCGGCAACGACCTTCCGGTCCACGACGCTCCCCTGGCGCAGTGGGCCCGCGCCAACAACGCCATTCCTGTCCTGATGTCGGCCCCCGGCACGGGCATGGTCGAGTGGGCAAACCCGCGTGACTGGTGGTGGTCCCTATATCGACGGCAGCGTCCGGACGTCATTGTCCACTTCATGGGTCAGAACGACCTGACCCGCAACCGGACGCTCGACGAGATGAAGGAACGCTATCTGGGCACGATCGACAAGATCGCTGCCTACGGAGTACCTATCATCCTGGTATCTCTGACCCCTGCGGAGAAGAAGGGAGAAGCCGTCGCCGGGGTGCGCCGAGACTACAACGAGTGGCTCCGGTCGCTGCCCGATCCCACCAATTCGGGGCTCGTGACCCACTTCGTCGACCTGTCGGATCTCACCAGCCAGGGCGGGGTCGCACTTCGACCAGAGTTCACAAGGGACGGCACGCACTTGACTACCAAAGGCAGCGGACAACTCGGCGTACTCCTCGAAGGCCCCCTGACCCAGGCATTGGGAATGAGCGAGGCCGAGACTTCCCGGCAGTTACAGTAATCGCTGAGTAGCGCCACGGGCATCGAGGAGAGAAGACGGATGTACCCGGACGAGTCACGGGATCATGAGGTCCACCGCAGCCAGATCCTGGCGGACTTCGTCAGCGACCCAGCGTCCCTGCACACCAAGTACACCGGCCTGGTGGCCCGGGATAGACGGCTCCGCTCGAAGGTCGAAGAGCTCGAGAAGGAACTCAAGCAACTACGCAAGGAGCTCCGGAGAGAGCGCACGACTGCAGGCGCCGTGCCTGACCTTACCCAACGACTGGGCTCCGCCAACGCAGCCCTGGATGCCTACCGTGCCGAGACGAGGCGCCTCAAGGACGACCTCGCCAGGCTTCGACGTTCCCGGGCGCTCCGCCTCAGCCGGGCAGCTGGCGACCCACTCGGCACCCTCAAGCGCCTGACTCGTCAGCGTGAGCCCGCAGCCCAGACGTCTCTCACCGAAAACATCGCTACGATCCCGGCCGCTGAAACCACGCGGACGCCAGATGCTGACTCAACACCTACGGCTGAGAAGAGGCCGGGGTCGACCGCCCTCTCAACGCCCCTGAGGCTCTGGCAGAAGCGGCCGTCGGAGTGCACCTACGAGGAGCTCAAGCAGCGACTTGACGAGCGGCCCACGGCAGAGGCGCTGGGCTACGTCATCAACCGTGCCTGGTTCGGCCACGGACTGGTCCACGAGCCGGCGGCCTTGCTCGACGCGTGGCCCGACCTCGCCGACTCCCTCACCCCGGCGACGAAGGTCATCACCGGCCGGATCGCTGGTGCCCGGCGCATCGCCGCGGACGCTCGGGGATGGATCCCGGACCGGTCCCTCGGGGTCGCCTACGTGCCCGAGCGGAACCGGCTCATGTACTGCGTCCACTCGACCCCGGCCTACAACTCCAATGGCTATTCGACCCGGACCCGTGGCGTTGCCTCTGCGCTCGTGTCCAACGGCGTGCAGGTCCGCGTCGTCGGCCGCGCCGGATACCCGTGGGACACCAAGACAGATGTGCCGGCGCCTCCTCGCCGGCGAAGCATCACACCGATCGACAGGGTGGACTATGTCCACCTCACCGGCCCGAACGAGCACCGAGACCCGCCGGACCGGATCGTGCTTCAGATGGCAGACGCCTTCGTCCGCGAGGCTCGCCTGTACCGACCCTCCATGATCCAGGCTGCGTCCAACTATCGGACCGGCCTCGCGGCTCTCATCGCTGCACGCCGGCTGGGCCTGCCGTTCGTGTATGAGGTGCGCGGACTTTGGGAGCTGACCGAAGCGTCGGCCAAGGCGGACTGGGATCAAGGAGATCGCTTTGCGATCACCAAGCAGCTCGAGACCCTAGTCGCGACCGAGGCCGACCACGTGCTCGCCATCACTCAGGAGGTGGCGGACGAGCTGATCCGCCGAGGCGTCGCCCGAGACCAGATCAGTCTGTTGCCCAACGGTGTGGACACGGAACAGTTCACCCCCCTCTACCCCGACGAGAGGATGCGGCGTCGCTTCGCTTCCCACTCGTCCGGCGAGCCGGACCTGCCCACCATCGGCTTCGCGGGCAGCATGGTTGACTACGAGGGCCTCGACGACCTCCTTGAAGCTTCGGCGGCGCTGCACGACGAGGGGGTGCTTCACCACCTGGTCCTCGCAGGGTCGGGAACCGCAGAGCCACAACTTCGTGAGATCGCCCAGGAACGGGGGATGGAGCACGTATCCTTCCTGGGACGACTACCAGCCTCTGACATTCCACGGCTTCTCAGCGTCCTCGACGTCGTGGTCTGTCCCCGGAGGTCCACCCTCATCACTGAGCTCGTCTCCCCGCTGAAGCCGCTGGAGGCAATGGCGGCGGGCCGCGCCGTCGTACTCTCCGATGTCGCACCGAACAGGTCCATCGCAGGCTTGGACGGAAAGCGGGCGGTCCTCCATCGTGCCGACGACCCTTTCGCGCTCGCGGCACAGTTACGCCCGCTGCTGGTGGACGCGGACGCACGCCGCAGACTGGGGCGCCACGCCCGTCGGTGGGTCGTGCAAGAGCGCACCTGGGTCCAGCTCGGGAAGAACATCGTCGCAGCCCACGCTCAAGCGGGCTTTTTCCACCTTGACGCCGCCAGTAGCGGCCGCAGCATTCCGCTCAAGGATCTGCGCGTCGCCGTCGTGGCCGACGAGTTCACGACGACGACGCTCGCTGCGGAGGTCTCCGTGACCGAGCTGGACCGGGACGGCTGGGGGGACCAGTTGGACCGCGTGCGGCCACACCTCGTACTTATCGAGTCAGCCTGGGCCAACAGCAGCCCCTGGCACCGCGGGATCGGCTACTACTCCGACGAGGAGCACGCAGACTTCCGTGCGCTCATCGACAGTTGCCGCGCGTCCGGGATCCCCACGGTTTTCTGGAACAAGGAGGACCCCGTCCACTTCAACCGGTTCTTGCGGGCTGCGGTGGAATGCGACCACATCTTCACCACCGACGCAGACATGATCCCGGCCTACCTCTCAGCGGCAACCCGGGCCAAGACAGCGTCCGCTCTCCCCTTCTATGCAGCGCCCACGATCCACAATCCACTGCCGGCCTCTACGCCATTCCGTGGCGGTGCGAGCTACGCCGGGACCTTCTACGGCGAGCGCTACCCCAAGCGCAGCAAGGAACTCGCGAAGCTGCTCGACACCGCCGCGCCCTTCGGCCTCACGATCTACGATCGCCAGGCGGACAGCCCCGACTCCCCGTATCGCTTCCCGCCACACCTTCAGCCTTATGTGATGGGCGGTCTGCCATACGGCCAGGTTCTGGACGCATACAAATCCCACATCGCGAACCTCAACGTCAACTCCGTCGCCGATTCCCCATCGATGTTCTCCCGCCGAGTGGTCGAGGTCGCAGCCAGCGGCGCTGTCATCCTCAGCGCAGCCGGGCGCGGTATCACAGAGACCTTCGGGGACGCACTCGCCTGCTCCGATCAGGTGCAGGTGTGGCGCTCTTGGCTCCGAGCCTGGACGACGTCGCCCGAAGCCCGACGCGCGGAGGCATGGCTGCAGATGCGCACGGTGCTGCGTGCTCACACCGCGGGGACGGCGCTGACCATCGTGGCGCGCACAGCTGGTCTGCGCGTGCAGGCTCCCGCGCTTCCCACCTACGACATCCGGCTTCACCAGACCTCCGCGGAGGTCCTTTCCAGCATCTCGGCGCAGAGCGTACTCCCCACGACGATCTACTGTGGGGATGGTCATGTGCCTGAGCTAGATCTCCCAGCGGGTGTCTCGATCCTGACCGGTCATCCCGAGCCGGACCATGATCGAGCCATCCTGGAGGTCCATGACGTGCTCGACCGCACGACCGCGGAGGATCTGCTGCACGCAACTCGGTGGGGAAGGTGGTCCTGGGTCGGGGCTGACGACTCCCTCACCCCGGAACCTCCCTATGCGCGGCCCTCCGACGGCCCACCGCCAGATGACACCACCGTGCTCATGCTGGCTAGTGATGCGGATGCACACGGCATGATGCTGTCGCGTCCAGCAAGGGTCCGACCTGAGGAACTCGGCTCGCCCAGGCGAGAACCAGCGCTGGCCAAGCAGCCGCGACTACTCATCGCGGGCCATGACCTGAAGTTCGCGCGGCCCCTGATCCGAGCGGCGGAGGAGCGGGGCCTGACGGTGGTGCTGGACGAGTGGCGATCTCACAGCGCCCATGACCCCGAGCGATCCCGGAAGCTGTTGGCAGAGGCGGACGTCGTCTTCTGCGAGTGGGGCCTCGGCAACGCCGTGTGGTACTCAAAGCACCTCCACCCGCACCAGCGGCTTCTCGTCCGAGTCCACGCGCAAGAACTTCGGCGCGACTACCTCCGAAGGATCAACCACTCGGCTGTCGACCGCTTCATCTTCGTGGGGCGGACCATCTTGGACTCGGCAGTCGCCAGCCATGGGGTTCCTCGCGAGACGAGCATTGTGATCCCCAATCCAGTCGATGTGGATGCTCTGGAGCGCCCCAAGACCGGTGAGTCTCGTCATACCCTCGGGTTCGTGGGAGCAGTTCCGAGCTCCAAGCGCCCCGACCTCGCGCTTGACCTCCTCGTGCGCCTACGCGAGAGGGATCCTCGGTACCGCCTTCGCATCAAGGGTCATACACCGGACCACTATCCATGGCTCGGCAACCTTCCTGGGGAGCTTGCCTACTACGAGGGTCTTGAGGCTCGCATCGCGTCCATCAACGACAGCGACCCCGGTGCTGTGATCTGGGACCCTCACGGTGACGACATGGCCGAATGGTTCCGCCAGGTCGGGGTGGCAGTTTCGGTGAGCGACCACGAGTCCTTCCATTTCACCGTGGCTGACGGCGCTGCGTCCGGGGCATTGCCCGCAGTGCTCGCTTGGCCTGGAGCAGAGCATCTCTACCCCACCGACTGGCTCTCCGCAGACCTCGACGAACTCGTCGAAAGGGTCCTGAACACGGAGCCAACCGACGAGGCAATGGTCATCCGCGATAGATACTCAGCCACAGTAGTCCTGCCAGCACTCCTGGATCAGATCACGGCCGCGGTCGCTCCCGCGGACACCGCGGCAGTAGGCCGGTGACTCCCATCCCGAGAATACGCACCTTCATCTACGGGAGCTGTGTCTCGCGGGACACGTTCGAGTTCTTGGACCCGCAGAGGTTCGAACTCAGCCACTACATCGCCCGCCAGTCCCTGGCCAGCGCGTTCTCCACCCCGAACGATCTAGCTGTCCCACCATTCAGCACATCGTCCAACTTCCAGAGGCGCATGCTCGTGGGCGACTGGCGGGGAAACCTGGTTCAGTCGCTCCGCCAGCATCAAGATTCGATAGACCTACTGCTCTGGGATCTGTGCGACGAGCGGCTCGGCCTGTATCGATTGCCGAACGCCAGCATCGTTACCCGTTCGGTGGATTCCCTGTCCACCGGCCTGGACCAGGAGTTGCGGCCTCATCCCCACGTCCCCTTCGGATCGCCAGCTCATCGCCAACGCTTCGAGCTGAATCTGGGGCAGTTCGCAGACCTGCTCGACGAGCTCGACCTCCGCTCACGCACGCTCCTCCTTGCACCACCCTGGGCGACTCACTTCCCCGATGGCCAGCCTGCTCCAAGTTCGTATGGCCTGACGCCAGACCACGCAAACGACCTCTTCGACGTTTACCACGCAAGGGTGGAGGCCCGGCTCGGCATCCACGTGGTCCGCGACCTGACTTCGCCACCGCGCGCCTCGCGCAGCCATCGATGGGGACCAGCGCCTTTCCACTACGACCACGCTACGTATACCGCTCTGGCCGCGCAGGTCTCGCAGGCTGCCGGTAGGCCCGTTGCACGCCTGAGCAAATGACGTGGGATGCGGCCCTGGAGCCGCATCCCACGTAGTAACCGCATCCGTGCTCAGCGTCCCGTCAGAGACGACGGCACTGGTCCTCCTTGTTGCCTTCCACCCGGTTGTTATCGCCGTACGGCGCCGGGGTGTTGGACTTGCACTGGAGGTTTCCACCGATGCGATTATTGAAAACAGTCTTGGTGTAAGCGGAGTTCCGCCCTCGGTTGGAGAAGAGCTGGACGTCGCCCTTGATCTGGCTGGACCCGACGGTGATCTTGCCGAAGTTCTGCTCGATCTGGACATTACCGTCCACGTAGGCGACGCCGACGTAGGCGGAGTTCCCACTCTTGGCTTGCACATCACCATCGACGCGGCTGTAACCCTGCACTAGCACATGGCGCTGGCCCTGAGCCTGGACGTTGCCCTTGATCCTGGACTTTCCGGTGATGTTGACGTAGCTATTCGAGTTGACCTTCACGTTGCCGTCCACGGTGACACCCTTGAGGGTGCAGTTGGCACCTGCCGGCACGTTGACGTTGCCGTCAATGGTGCGGTTGGTCAGGGTGGTGCGGCAGGTGATGTCACCGGCCGACGCAGGTAGGGCAACGAGGGTCGAACCAGAGATGATCGCCGCGCCTGCGACCACTGTGAGAGCCTTCTTGAACGTCTTCATGAGCACTCCTTGGGTGTGGCCGGCCCCCGTGGCCCGCCGATAGGCCCAGTCGACCATGGATTGATGAACTCGTGGTGAGAGTGGCATGAGAGTCCTCTCACCTTTCACCTGGCAGCCTGTAGCTTCTGAGTTGATTGAGCGTTCGTGTCCGGTTTGACGCGCTGGATCAAACCACATCGATACGGTCCTCGTGACACCTTCAGGAGGGTGCACGATGAGCAGCAACAACGCCTCGACGCCGAGGCGGCGGCGACCGAAGAAGGTCCTGTCACCGTCGGCGAAGTATGAGATCTGGCTGCGGCTGGTTCGTGGCGAGGCCACGATCGCCCAGGCCGCTACCGAGGCCGGTGTCGACCGGTCCACCATCATCCGCGTGCGGCAGGTCGCCAAGGACGGTGCGCTGGCGGCGCTGGCCGCCTCCCGGCCCGGCACGCCCGGCAAGAGTCCGCGGGACATCGAGCTGGAGGAGGCCAACGCCGAGATCGCACGGCTCTCCGAGGCGGTCAAGGAGCTGGCGGTGAAGCTGACGCTGGTCGAGGGAAAAGGGGGCTCGGTTTGACTCCCACCGCACCTGTTCCGGCCCGGGTCGAGGCCGGCATCAAGGAGTCGCTGCTGGGCCTGGTCGAGCACGCCACCGAGGCCGGCTGGCCGATGGAGAAGGCCTGCGCCGTGCTCGGCCTGGACGTGCGCCGCGCCCGCCGCTGGACCCGGCGGCGGGACAGCGACATCGGGCTCGTCGATGCCCGCCGTGGCGCGAGCGTCAACGCCCTGACCCCGGCCGAGATCGAGGCCATCGTGTCCGCGTTCGAGACCTTCGGTGAGAAGGACTTCTCCCACCGTCGCCTCGCTCACCGCGGCTCCTACGAGCACCTCTTCTGGGCCGCGCCGTCCACCGTGCGACGGGTCCTGAACGATCACGACCTGCGGTTTCGTCACCCGCCGCGGCCCTCGGCGGGCCAGCGACACCCGTTCCCGGACTGGGCCTCCTACACCCCGAACTCAATCTGGATCTACGACACAACGCACTTCACCGCCGCCGGCGTGGGCGCCCTGTTCATCGAGGATCTGGTCTCGCGCAAGTGGATCACCACCGTCGTCTCCTCTGAGGAAACCCACACCCAGGTCCAGCTCGCGTTCGAGCAGGCTCTGGAGGTCGAGGGCCTGCTCGAGGTCGCGCGTCAGCGGGCCGACGCGTTGGACCGCGCGCTGGCCCTGGACGGTGAGGACGAGCTCACCCCGATCCTGCTCGCCGTCTCCGACAACGGCTCGCAGATGATCTCGGCGAACACCCGCAAGTTCATGGCCATGGTCGCCATCGCCCAGCACTTCGGCCGGCCCTCCACCCCGACCGACCAGGCGTGGATCGAGTCGTTGAACGGGACCGTGAAGCACGAGTGGCCGCACCTGACCAAGATCACCGACCCCGCCGTGCTGCGTGCCGAGCTGGAGGTCGTCCGCACCGAGTACAACTCCGCCCGGCTGCACTCCTCCCTCGGCTACGTCACCCCCGACGACGAGCACGAAGGCCGCGCCGAGACCATCCGCCAGGCCCGCCGGGACGGGCTGGCAAGGGCCGCCCGCCAGCGACTTGCCTACCACCGAGACCAACGAAAGAATCAACCCAACCCAGAGGATCCGGATGTGGTTTGATCGCATCGCTTCAAGCGGACATTAACGCTGAAACACCTCACTTCAGCGACCCGAGAGCTCTCGCACCCACTGGCGACTAGGTCGGACTTCTGCCCCCCAGACATCGGCGAGCCCAGCCCACCTACCCTCGGCTCCCGCAATCTTGGAGAGCATTTCCCGAAGGTATGTGGGAGGTGGTGGCTTGTGCCCCTGCCCCCAGTCCCTCATGAGAACCGGTGCACGCTCGGACCAGCCCACGGCCTCCAGCCATGGCACCATCTGGTTCGAGACGTGCCCGTCCGCCGAGTTCTGCACATAGATGACGTAGTTGTCGAAACCAGCTTCGTACACTTGCCGTTGGTCTGCTCGGGGGTGCGCTTCCAGGGCCCGACGCGCCTCATCCTCCGACCGAGTCCCCAGACAGGCGTTCGCCATGGCCTGCCAGTGCACGGGCGCGTAGTCGAGAATCCTCGTCTGAGGGTTGACCGGGACCGCCAAGGATCCCGGGAATTGGTGAGAGAGGTTCAGCGAGGCGAAACCGCCACCAGACATCCCGAAGAAGACCAGGTGCTGGGCACCCAGCTTGGTCTGAAGCGTGGAGAGCACCCGGGTGAGCACGTCCGTGAGATCCAATTCCTGGGTGCCGAGGTACCAGGCCAGTCCGAGATCCTTGGAGGAAAGAAGGCTCGGATCGGAGACGAAGACCCGGTTGACCCCAATCCCGGCCGAGATGGCTCGTCCCGTGAATACAGGAGGCTGCAAGCCAGACCCACCCAGGGCAGCATGGAAGCTGACGAGGGTGGTGGCGGCGCCATTGTCCTCGACCATGAGATCGATGGGGAATCCACCCTGCCACAGCGTGATGAGCTCGGGCAGCTGCGCAGTCCGTTCGATCTCTGAGACGTTCGAAAAATCTGAAAAATCCCCCCACTCAGCCGTATTACGTCGCTCCATGTGTGGACGGCGGGGCTGTCGGAAAGCTTCCTTGATGCCATCAGCCAGGAACTCGTATGCGGCGTCGATATAGTGGAAGGGACTGGCCCCCCACCGATGGTTGCGGGGGGTTCGGGCCAGGTCCGTAGGAAGCTCTAGGATCTGAAGGCCTTGAGCTTTGAGATGACCGAAGTAGCGGACGTACATCTGGTCGGCATCCGCAGGGTGGATCATCCACTCTGGGACCTCCAGGACCTGCCCATCCTCGAACTTGCTGGCCCAAGGCGTCCTCAGCACGAGGGTCCGGTCCTTCAAACGAAGCCCCTCAAGCTGCGCAACGAACCTGTCCACCCCTTCCTGCCAAAGTGCGAAGTGCTGGTCACTTCCGAAGGGATATTGCGTCATACCCGAAACCGCTTCGCGACCACCGGCACTCCAGAACTCCGAGAGCTTCGTAGCGAATCGCCCACCACCGGTATCGATCACCCCGCCGCGCTCGTCGATGAGGTCGACCAGGACGACGTCAATCTCGTCGGCCACTGACTCGAGGGCCACTGGCAGGTCGCCAGCGAGGTCATTGACCACCATTCGTTGCTGAAATGGGGAGTCAATCGGCTTGAGCTTGGCCAGCAGGGCAGAAGCATCGGTGGAGGCGCTGATCGCCGACTGACGTGCGACGTAGCGCGTCAGGTGGAAGTCGTCACCGAGGAAGCCGAAGGTGTCGCGTGAAACGCAGCTCCCGAAGATGAAGGTGTTCATCGGCCTATCATTGTCGGTGGAAGTCATGCTGGGACTTCGATCTCGATGTCCTGCACGTTCTCGGGACGAGCCCCCAGCCACGCATCACTGAGCATGTATTGGGTGGAGAAGAGCGCCCATGCCGTAGCGGGTCGGTATCTCGTCCCGTTCAGCATCGACTCGACCGCTGACCGGTCCACCACGTCGAAGAGCAGGTTGGACGGCGTGTCGAGGATGAATGAGCGGAAGAACGCGCTCAGGTCCTTCGTATACGCAGAGCGCCAGTTGAACGTGGCTCGCGGCTGGTCGTGGGCGGTGTAGGGCGCGCGCTGTTCCCAGGACTCGGGCTTGTAGCTCGTCGGCCCCTGCGCCTCGAAGGCCCAGCGGTCCCTGAAGAAGGGGAGGTCCACGACCTGGGGCGCGAGCCGCGACATCACCGCGTGGGCCACCCGCTCACCCAGAAGCGCCGTCGAGGGCAGGCAGCGCATCTGGCGCACCATCTGGTTGTTGATCAGCAAGGTCGTATGGGTCGAAACCACGGACTCCCCGTGCCGCATCGTGGCAAGCCATCGACCGGTCCGATTGGTCACGTAGACGTCGAACATCGCGGCAACCGGGTCGATCAGAATCGCCTCAAAAAAACCACGAACGCTGTGCTCGACGGCCTCTGCTGCCAGCGGCGTCAGCAGATCGCGATTGTTGAACCAGGTACGGCGTAGAACGGTGTCCGCCTGATCCGGGGTCGGGTCGGTGCTTGGCAGGGTCCGGGCAAATCCGCCTCGTACGATCTCACCTCCTTGGCCTCCAAGGTTGGCCTTGCCCGCGATGGACGCATGCGGAGTGAACGGGTCTGCCAGGGTGGTGAATGCGCTGCCGAGGCCGCCGGTGGAGCGCAAAGTCCTCCATGCTTGCTCTTCCGGCCTGCCCACGATGACGCTGCCACCTGCTGCGCCCCGCCGGACCGGAGGCGTGTTGGCTCGGTGCGGGATGCCCAGAGCCTCGCAGACCCGGAGCCCCACCTGGATCTCCCCGCTCTCGGGCAAGCCGTTGGTGTATGAACTGAAGTCGATACCGGCGGCGCGTAGCGCAGACACGACAAGACGGCTGTCCTTGCCCCCGGTGATGGCAGCAGCAACCTCGGAGGATCCGGAGGTGAGTATCCGCGCGTATTCCACCAGACCTTCCGCGATATCGTCGGCGGCCTCGTCGACGCTGCTTTCTCCCTGCACTGGCTGGTCACGGATGATCTTCAGATCGGAGGCGGGGCTCGATGTCAGCCTGGCCCCGGCCGGAACGACCTCGATCCCTTCGAACGGGATGACGTCGGCGAAGGGCAGGCCGTGCATCAGGAAGGCCGCGATCCCAAGCCTGCTGTAGTGAGGGCGGCCACGGCCTCGGACCAGGCTGAGCGTGGCCGCGCTGTTGCTCACGAGGACAGCGTCGGCAGTGGTCGTCCAGTAGAGCGCCTCGGAACGGTGCTGGTTGGTGAAGGCCGAGATCGTGTCCGGCGTCCCGCCGATGAGGGCGTAGCTGCCGATCCCGCCCCAAACGCTTTTCGCACCGATAGTCGTGCAGTCTGACCTGCGCATGCTTTCCAAAAGGTCCGATCCGACGATGCCTGACCATGCCCACGCCCGCGTCTTGTTGCCCAGCCATCCCGTACGCTCAGCGGTCGGGTCGGGCTCGTTCGAGCGGTAGAGGACGGCGACACGGCCACCCACGGGGGCCCAGCGGTACTCAGCTGCCGTCTGCTCCTCGGCCCAAGGCTGCACAGCGTCGAGCGCCTTCGCTGCGGCACCGACCGTGGCGTTCAGCACGCCTTGTCCAGAGGGAACATGACCTTTCAGTCGGACTGCCACGAACAATCGCATCTGCGAATCCTAGCCTGCCCGCTCTACTGGCCGGCGATCAACAAACCGTCACCGTCGAATCTCGCAGTGAAGGTCTCGTCGTCACCCCTTCGGACAACGTAGACCTGTGCCCCAGAAGCATCGCGTGCGATCGTCAACGGGGTTACCGCGTCGCGAAAACTGATGGCTGTGGCAAGATGACCGGACTTGCCAAGCAGCGTGGACTGGACCGTTCGGGTCGGCTCAAGGACACGCCACCGAGGCGAGAACCACCCTTGGATGGGAGCACGACGGCCCTTGATCACGGATCGGGAGTCCGTGTCCCCGGCCCAGCTCAGGCGGATCGAGGAGTGTTCATCCCGGGCGAAGATCGACTGACCTTCCCTCCGGTGGCCCATCTGGGGGTTGAAGTGCCACCACTGGCTCACGGAGACCTCGCGATCCGCGGTGAAGCTGTCGAGAATGACCGCCAGCCCCCAGGCTGGCGAGATCAGCACGTCTCGAGAAAGTTCGACCCCGGCATACCCCGAGTCCCGAAACCTGAAGTGCTCATACGCACTCTCAAGACTCGCGGCCTGGAGCTTCACGTAAGCCCCGTTGTCGTACTCCACTCCGTCGACCGAGAGCGAGTTGTGAGCCTCTCTGCTCAACAGGTGGGCGCGGAAGGGATCCGTCGCGTCGTAGGCATACTTCCCGCTGTCGACCAGGAGGGAGGTTCCCCCCGCGTAGAGTGTCAGAGCCATGCCATCCGCGTGCCCGTGGATCCGGTTCTGCGGACCGAAGCGCAGCGAGTAGAAACTCGTGTCGGGGAAGGCTTCCTGCGCACTTCCCCAGCCGGAACGGCCGAAGATGTAGCCGGCGTCGTAGATCGCAACGCGGCTGTCCGGCGGCTCGCCCTTCTCCCCTCCCGAGCTCACATAGTCGATCGCTGAATGACCGAGTCCACGGGGATTGAACTCCTCGGTGTCCCCGATCAATTCGTACCTCCCGTCGGGGCGAGTGGCGTGTGCCATCGCCTCGGGAGCGAGGTCGATCCTCGCGAATTCCTCCGGTACCCCGCCGGTCACGATCTCGATGCGGCGGCCGAGGTTGCGCCACCACATGTAGTTGATCTGGTGGTATTGAGGGGTCCCCTCCTCGTTGACTCCCTGCTCGTCATAGGAGTGAAGCAACATGGCCCTAGCCCTGCCGACAGCCAGGTCGACCCAGTCATCCCGCTCGAGCACGGCCCCGATGACCAGCAGCCCCTGGTGTTGCTGGAGCGCGTGGTTGCCGCGCCGGATGTGGGTCTCGTCCGCAAGCCACTCCCCGTGCTCATGGATGGACCGGAGGATGGTGTCCAGACTCTCGGGCCGAACATCTTCGATGAGGGGCAGCGCGAAGCAGAAGGTGAGTGCGCGAGCGGCTTCGACCATGTCAGCCCAGGAGTAGTTGGCGCGACCGCGACCGGGCGGGTTGGCACTAATCCAGGACTCGGCGAGCCGCAGCCACGTGTCAAGATGCTCTTCCTGCCCACGCTGAGCCTGCCGACGCAGAGGATCGAGCCATCTGAGCATGTGGTATTGCGCCACCCAGTTGGGCTCACGGAAGGGGTTCTCTCGCCACGTCGGCTCGTCCGGGATACGCCAAGCCCGGTGGGGCGCCAGCTCCAGAGTTCCCTGCGTCAGGGAGTCGGCTTTCGCGGCATCCTGCCCCGTGGGGTCGAAGGGAGCCCCAAAGGCTTGCGCCGTCGCCTGTGGCCGCGAGTACCTCATCGTGCTTAGGTACCTCCGGAGACTGGTCGCAACTGTGGGTGTCTAGATACTCTAGCCTCCGGTCGTCAATCCTGATCCTCCTCCTACATCACCGCACCCAGGAGCAACCCGTGAGATTGAAAGAGCTTGTGCCCGCGCTCGGGCCAGCCGTGTACCCCGAACTGCGCATCGCCGTCCCATTGGACGTGCCCTGAGCACGCTCGGACCTGAGCTCCCAGCCCTATCCGGCATGCGGCTCAGCAGTGACACGAGACTGGTTGGACTTCCCCTCCACTACGCCGTGACTGAACGTATCGACGTTGATAGCCTCGTCGTACTCATGCCTGCGGCACGCACCACTGGCCACGACCCGCGCCAGACCCGCTTCCCGCGTTGGTCATGGCATCGACAATGGCCTACTTCGATGGTCGTGGCTCTTCCCGACCCTGTTATGGTCCGATACCAACTAGACGCCGCTTGGTTCGTGCACCCGTTCCACGACGTCATTGCCGCGGTCGGTCAGGTATGCCAAGAACTTGCCGAGAGGGCTGGCATCGCCTCAAACCGGATCGTCTTCTACGGGTCCTCTTTGGGCGGCTTTTCCGCGATCGCGGCAGCTTCCCAGATCGAAGGGGCCCGCGCCGTCGCGGAAGTTCCACAGATCGACGTGAGCGACTGGTTCCCACGTCCCGTCGCGGCACTGGAGACCAAACTCCTGGGGAAGCCGATCGATGAGTTCCGGCAGACCCATCCTGAGCGCCTTAACCTCAAGGACAGGCTGGTCCATGCCTGGAGGGCCCCCGCGATCCGCCTCATCACGAATCCCGAGGACCGTTCCTATTCTGAGCAGGTGGATTTCTTCACGTGGCTGCGGAATTCCCAACTGCCTGCGGCGGGCCCGTCAGAATTAATCCTCACATCGGATACCTCGGGGCACGAGGTGCTCTCGCAAGCACGAGCGGTAGGCTTCGTCAGCCCGTGACTTCGACAACGTCATGGGCCTAACGGCAACTACGGCACCGGTCACTCGGACTGGATGAGTAAGTCCAAGGGTTCAGTGGTCGTAGGCGGTCAAGGACCGGCGGACGTCCTGAACTGTTGGCCACCGCGGTCTTGTTCACCCTTGCGGGCCGGACGGAGCAGTTCGATGCCGGAGCTGGTCTTGGCACCGGTCAGCGCTCATCCCCCGGGCAGGCCGTGCACGGTGGTGATCAGGTGCAGTCGCAGTCCCCAGAAGCGCGAGTGGGAGGCGCAGTAGCCGTACCGGCCCTGCCGGCCAGGTTGGAGCGGCGAGGGGACGAACAGGGGTCTGCTCGGGATGAGCGATCAGCAGATCGTCGACGGTCACGTACAGTACCGTGGCGAGGGTGTCCAGGTCGGCGCCCACACGAGCCTCCAGTGCTCGATGTTGGGTTAGCAACAACGAGCGTGCGGCTCCCTCACTTCAAATCACATGCGCCACACCAGCAACAACCCTTGGACTTACTCATCTAGGTGCTGGGCAAGCGCGTCCTTGAGCACCTCATACCCCGCCACCGCGCGACGGTGGAGATTTCCTCGGACAAGAGTATGAATCTTAGCGGGGTGAGCGGTGACTCGGTCCTTGAGGTGTGGATCACGGTACCCGGCAGCCATCTCTGGACGCTGAATCATGCGCAGGAAGTTCTTGTTCTTGGGCGTGACCGACATCGCGATGGTCGGGACGCCGTACATCGTGGCAACCACCATGCCGTGGAACTTGATAGAGGCCAGCAGCGTGCACTTGGAGATCTCGATGCACATCTCCTCGAGGGAGTCACTGTGGAAGATCTCCTCGTCCGGGGTCGCGATGAGCTTCGCTCGGCCGAGGTCTCCCTCAGCCAGAACCTTGTTACTGAGTACCAGGTGACGAACGGTGTACCCGAGTCGCTTAGCCTCGTCCGCCATGGCTCGAACATGTGACATGTCCGAGTCTAGAGAGCGGTGCTCGCGCATGACGATGCCGAAGATCTTCTCGGTGGTCCGCACCGCTGGGGGGCGGCGGTAGGCGCAAACTGCGTCCGGGTACCAATGCAGTCGGTCGCCCAGGTCGAAGTTCTTCGCGAGCCAGTCGTGGCTCTCCACGTCGCGGGCGACGACCAGCTTGCAGTTGTCGTGCTGGAGGAAGCGCGCGTAGTGGTCCATCACCGGCTTGCGCGTGAAAGGCTGGGAAGGCACGCCAATCCCGTAGACGAACGTGGGCTTCTGGAGAAACTCCTGCTTCCAATAGAGTTGTGAGACCTGAGCAGGGTTGATGAGGTCTCCGCCGCCCACGAGGACTGCATCGGCGTGATCCACGACCGGCTGGACACCTTCGGAGAAGTAGGGGGCGGCCGTCAGATCGTTAGCGACGAAGAGCTCGTACTTCGGCTCGAGCATCTGGCGATGGGCGTCGACGAAGAGTTCATCACCGAAGTTCCCCCACCCGAAAAACCCGACGAGCGCGATTCGTTTGGTCATGTCAGTCCTTACTGGGCCGCTGGTGCGCCCGAGGTCTCGCTGCCTGAATACAAGGCCAGAATATCTTCGAGCAGACTCTCGCTCTCGGATCGATCGTCTGACACGACCTGTTCGAGTCTTGGCCGGTACCATCCGTCCACGAACGGCGTCAGATGTCTTTCCTGGTAATGGCGCAGGAGATCGTGGCGCCGCAGTGTTTCAACTTGAGCCCGTTCCAGGATGAGGCTCTTGCGGAAGAAGGAGGCACCGACGGCATTGGTCACCGACCCGTCTCGTCCCGCGTAGTAGACGATGTGGGCGCCGTCCGTGAAACATCCTCGTTCTGCCTTGAGCAGCAGTTCCCAGCCGAAGAGAGTGTCCTGCCCCACAGCTCCCTCGACGAAGCGTAGTTCTCCATCGCTGAACAGCGACCTCTCCATCACGGCCGCCTGGGTCGAGATCAGCGGGAAACGGCCGGACCGGAAGAAGGCCTCCCGTAGGTCGGGCACCAAACGAATCCCTTCGGCGTGGCGAGCCATGACCGAGGTTGTGGTGCTTACCTTGACCTGGCACCCGCTGACGAAACGCGGCCCGTTCTCGCTTCTGTAATCCTCGTAGACCGTGACCAGATGGTCATAGCCACCGGGGGAGATCTCATTGTCGGGATCCAGGAAGGTCACCAGCTCGGCGGTCGCAAGTTCCAGCCCTTTGTTCCGGGGCCGTGAGGCGCTCCCACTGCCCCCGTCGTCGAAAGAGAAGAACCGGACGTTGGGGCACTCAGCCTCAAGTGAACGGCATAGATCGAGAGTCGCCTCATCTGTCGAGCCATCGTCGACGAGGAGGACTTCCATGCTGGGCCAGAGCTCGTTACGCTCCAGACTCGGCAAGCAGGTCGCCAAGAGGTGCTCGCCGTTGTTGTAGACAGGAACGATCACCGACAATCTTGGTGGCTCTGCTTCGGAAGCCTGCCCGGCTTGTGAGTCGGCAGCGGAGGGGGCGAACCTGCGGGCCTGTGGGAAGTCCACCTGGAGCGGGTCGATTTGGTAACCGCCCGGAATCTCCTGTCCCTCGACGACCTCCAACCACCGACTGGCCGAATGCCCCGCAAGGGAGAACACGGTCTGGCTGGGCCGACCGAGTCGCGTGACGAACTCGTGGACGGGGTGAGTTGCCGGGTCCCACTCGGTGGACTGCACCAACTGCGTGACGTAGTCGCAGTCAACGAACTTGAAGGCATTGATCCGGTCTTGCAGGTAGTGCGTCTCGTAGGCCTCATCAACGGACCAAAGGGCTAGGTAGGCCACGCCAGACTCATAACAATACCGGTCGAGGTCCTCTGGCCGTTCGAAGTCGCTCACCAGACGGAAGACCTTGTCTGCATAGGACTGCGCCTCGAACCGGTCCCGCAGGTCGGACCCGTCGGCAAGAACGAGCACTCGCGTGAGATCTCTCCCTTGGGGAAGACCCACGGTGTTCAGAAGCCGATCCGCGACATCGAAAGCGGTATTGGCGGTCAGGACGGCTCTCACTGCATCGAGTCGCTCGGCCACCTCACGAACGGAGACAGGACGCCGGAGATCCCCGAGGTGCTGCCGCACCGGTAGCAGCCGGATGTGCGGGAAGGTATTAAAGACGGATCGGGCATAGTTCGAGACAAGGTTAGAGCCTTGGGCTTGCAACTCATAGACGCGCATGGCACACATCGTTGGGCTCGTCTTGATCGAGTTGAAGTTCAAGTTGTATCGGAACAGTTTATGGACCTGCTGTAGTAGTTCGTGCTGAAAGGGCGCCATCGTCATCGGCCGAAATCGAAGTGGGTAGGCATAGGTATCGTTGCCGTAGTTGCGGTCGGCGATCAACAGGGCAATGTCGGAATCCACGAGGCTGTCGAAAACGACTTCCATGTCCGCGCATCGCTCAGGATACCGATCAGGAAAAGAGCCCGCAAAGAAAGCGGATTCGAGGGTGGGACGGAAGGCGCCGATCGGGTTATTAATCAAGGTATTGGCGCCGTAAGGGCCGTAACTAACGCGACCGTGGCCAAGTGAATCCTGATAACGCTCCACGCAGTCTGAGTCCGAAGTAAATACGTAGTCGAACTGCTTGGCAATCGGGAGGAAATACTCAAAGTTGCTAGGGTCTTCAATACTCTGGAAGACAGTAGGTAAGCCCGCCTTTCGGAAGTGGCGCAAGATTCCCTCAAGAGCAGCTCGAGGCTTTTCTCTGAATTTTACGCCCTGCCATTCATTCCCTTCCACACCCTTCCAGCAGGTCACATAGAGGAATAGGTCGAACTCATTCTCCGATAAGATCGAGGAGTAGTTGTCAGGCGTGAGGTAGGCGACCGTGTCGAAGGCGTCCCGGTAGAAGTTCAGCATGTAAATGTCTGTAACGATCGCGACCCTGTAGGGGCGTCGCACATGGTGCCGAGTCCCGTTGCTGCGTGGCAACTCAGCGGCGAGGTTTTCCAGCAAGGTGTGAAGGATCCGCGAGGTGCCGACGGATTCTGGAAGGGGTGCCGAAGATTCGGCCTTCGGAGCAGGAGTGGCGGCCGCCGCCGGGGTGGACCGTACGGGAGCGAGAAGTATCTGCCGCATCCGCTTGTCCAGAAGGTAACGGTTACGGTCGAAGAGTTCCTCGATCTCGGTCGTGGTCGCCGACGCCGGCGCTTCATGGGCCTGCACGACGAGGCGATCAATCGCCACCGAGCCCTTCCCAGCGACCCGAAGGGCCACGAGAAATGTGTGGCACCTGGCCGAGAGGCGATGGCGGTAGAGACGACCCTGCTCGTAGAATGTGGATGCGATCTTGGCCCCTGCGGTGTCGTACTCGACGATGCAGACAACTAGTTCCACTTCCTCCTTGCCGAGGGTCCTTGCTCCCAGCTCCACGTTGAGGATGTGCGCCAGGCCGCGCGGCGGCAGAGGGGACGTGAGCCGGACCAGGTCAGCGCCAACCCCCCTGTGGAGGATGTAGTCGCCCTCCGCCCTGTGGTGTCTCAGCACCGTAGCTGGGCCCTCTTCCTCGAGCACAGAGACGTTCGCAGGACGGGCGACCGCCCAGTGCCCCTCTTCGATCACACTCCCGTAGATGTTGAGGAGCGTGTGCGGGCCTTGGTTCACGGGTGCCTCTCCTGGTTCAGGTCGTCCACCTCGGGCAATCATCCGCCGTACATGCGGAAGCCGGGTCCTGGCGGTCGCGAGTCGGCCACTATGGTTGCACAGAAGCAGGTGCGACAAGCGAAGCCCTCCGACCGGAGGGGTCCCTCCACCTCGATCACGAGGAGCACATGACAGACGATGCCTTGACCGGACAGAGCTTCAGGGAGCACTGGGCCGTGGTCCCGACCGAGGTGCCGCGATACAGCCACGTGGTGGTCTGGGGCGGAGGGCTGTCGGGCTGTTCCGCCGCCGTGGCTGCGGCCCGAAACGGTGCCGATGTCGTGCTGCTGGAGCCCACCCACCTGCTCGGCGGGCAGGCCGGGCCTGGAGGTGTGTCCGCGATGGATGTCACGTGGTACTACCAGGACCTGATCGAGGCTGGCATGTGGGGGGAGTTCGTGTTGCGTTGCCGAACCTACTATCGCGACGTGCTCGGCAAGTCCTGCAACACTTCCCAGTACCGCGACGAGTCCTTCTCGGTCAATCCCGTCATCGTTGATTACGTCCTTTCGCACATGCTGCTCGAATCCGGTGTCCGGGTCGTGCGGAACGTGGACCTTCTCGCGGTCGAAGCAAACGGTCGGGTAGTCGTACTGGAGACTCATGCGGGGCCGATCTCGGGTCGGATCACCGTTGATGCTTCCGAGGATGGTTCCTTGCTGGAACTGAGCCAGCTGCCGCGCCGGATCGGCAACATCGTCGCCTCGAAAGAGCTCGACTCGGGCGCACTCATCGGTGTGCGCATTCAAGACATCACTCAGACAGCCATGATCCGTGACTACTCGGACGTGGGGCTGCCTGACGACCTGGTTCTTGAGATGCCACCCCCCGGGTACGACAGTCGGCGCCGAATCCTTCAGGCCACCTACCCCCACGGGCCCGGCAAAGCGCGTCTGGGCACTCGGCAGGGCTTCGCGGGATACCGAGGGGCGCCTGACCTGGCCAGCAATCGGGACTACTCGGGCGCGCGTTGGCACGAGATCACCCGCACCAGCCTGAACTACGCCAACGACTGCTCCGCCCCCGCGGGATTCCTCGTCGAGCATTCTGAGCGGGTCGCTACCGAGCGCCGCGCGATCGCCACCACGTACGCGGTGCTCTTCTATCTCCAGCAGGAGCTCAAGCAACCATGGGGACTCGTGAGGGACGAGGGGTTCGCGGAGGGACCAGATGAACGCGTCGGCGCACATCGCCTGGAACTGTACCCTCGCATGTCACGCCACCTTCCCCCCATTCCCTATATCCGCGAGTCTGTACGGCTGCTGGGCAGGCGCACCTTGACCGGAAAGCGCATCTTCCGAGCCCGGCAACGCACGGCTGCACCGTGGGACCCGACTGTGATCGCCATCGGAACCTATCCGCCAGACCTACATGGTGGAAGATCCGACGACGACCTGGAGAAGGATCTGCTGGAGACGATGGCGGACAAGCCCCCCCGCTGGCAGGAGGGACCATTTCCCATCTGCCTAGACCATCTCATCCCAGAGAGAGACGTCGCCATCATCGCCGCAGAGAAGAACATCTCTGCCTCGCGTATCGCGTCTTCAGCAGTCCGACTCCACCCCACCGTCATGGCCATTGGGCACGCGGCAGGTGTACTAGCCGCGTTAAGTGCCGAACGGCAACTTCTACCCTCACGGATCGAAGCCTTGGAAGTGCAGAGCAGACTCGCCCAGGAAGGGGCTTCGTTGACGCCCCTCCCCGTGCGCGGTCTCCCGAAGGATCCGGAGGACCGGGCAGCTGCGGTCCTGGCTGTCGCACGCGGTGCGGTTGACACGTCGACAACCCACGTCCGGCCCGAGGGAGACATGCACCGATGCCCTTTGCTGACGACCGACATGGCGAGGGCGGTCAGGATTGGCCGCGCGATGACCAGCACGCAGAGGTGATGGAGGAGATTAAATGACCACCGTCGAGGAAATTCGCAGGGATCTAGCCTCCACAACTTTCGATCAAGGATTTCACTGGCGAATCCTCTTCCTAGGAAGATCGATCAACGGAACGACGGACATAGTGTCCTCCCTCTCCCGTTCCCTACGAAACTTGGGTCATCATGTCCTCGATTTAGATCTGAAGTATCACCGCATCACCGACAATCCGTCTCGAGCCGCCGGTGGGAATGGTCCGATCTACATCCGGACAGATCTGCTCGAGGACGCACTGACCCAATTCCAACCCCAAATGATCGTGTGCTGTGCAGGGGGACTGACCTTCCACCCAGGTGATGCGGAGGAGTTGAAACAGCGAGGCATCGTCCTTGTGGGCCTGACACTCAGCGATCCTGATGTATTTCCCACCGTGCACCCCCACGCACATGTCTTTGACGTCCACACTACGAACGCCGAGTTGAGTTTAGGCATGTACCGGGACGCCCGGGTGATGAACACCCTGTACTTCCCGTTCGCCATCGATCGCGGCTTTGTGACCCAGGAGGTCGAGACTGCTCCCGAGATGGAGTCCGACGTGATCTGCCTGGGGCACGCAACCGACCGCCCTGATCGCAATCGGACCATGACAGCACTTGCGCGGGACTTCAGAGTGACGACATACGGGCGCGGCTGGGACCTCCCAGGCAGCCGGACTGTCGCAGGAGATCAGGCACTCCAAGCCCTGAAAATGGGACGCATCCACGTGAACTTCCCGCTCACCCGCGCGGGATACGTCAACATTAAGTGCGGAGTCTTCGAATCCGTGGGATCGGGAGCCGTCGTCGCCACTGGCGAATTCGACGAGATGGCCAGATTCTTTGAGTACGGCGAAGAGATCATCGGCTACCAGGACGAGGTCGATCTCGCGGCGAAGATCCAAAACCTTCTGTCTCACCCGGAAGAGTACGAGCGGATCCGCGTCAATGGTTTCCGTCGCCTGGTAGAGAACCACCTGTACGAACACAGATGGATGGAACTCTTCGCCACTATTCGCGAGGCGGGGACCCGGACAACGCCCTGGCTGTCCGCAGAGCGCGCCAACCAGATCCGGGAGATCCTCAGCGTGTCCCTACCGCGGGCACGCCGGGTCGCCGTCTCCGGTTTCTACGGTGCCCAGAACCTGGGCGACGAGCTTATTCTGCGATCGATCACCTCCTCCTTACAGAAGGCCGACCCCAGTGTTCAGGTGATCGTCGCAGCCGAGAACCCTCGACGTGTCGAATTGACTCATGGTCTTCAGGCCTTCAAGCGCGCCAATCACTTCGAAGCTGCTCACGAACTCCATCACCTGGACGCCGTCGTACTGGGAGGTGGTGGCCTGTGGCACGACCTCACCTTCAGCAAGGCTGGTGGACTCGCAAGCATAGTCGGCGACAGCACCATCTCGATCGCCGGCTTCGGAGCCCTCCCCCTCATGGGCACGGTCCTGCAGATCCCCTTCCACGTCATAGGCATGGGCGTGGGGCCGCTGAAAGACCCCGACGCCATGGCCATGGTCAGACATCTGGCCGATTCTGCGGGCAGCGTCCATGTGCGGGACCAGGAATCGGCGCAACTGCTCGCCGCGAGCGGGGTCGACTCTAGCCGTGTAGTGACCGCACCGGACGTCGTCTATGCCGTCGACCTTTCGAGCGCACACCATTTTCGCGACAACCTAACCGACGAACTCGACCGAGCCAGAGCATTGGGTCGTAGAATTATTGGACTGAGCCTGCGTCGCTGGGCCGATGTCCAGGCCAACGAGTTGAGCCGTACCGTGGCACGCACACTTATTGCGGCAGCCGCCGCGGGACCACTGACGGTCGTTCTCCTTCCGATGCAGGAGGGCGCGTCCCACGACCGCCACATCCTGGGCGAGGTGGCTGGCCAGCTGCCACCTGAGATCCAGGTGCTCGACGTGCCAGCAGGATCGTCCGTGGATCGGAGCTTGGCGCTCCTGGCTCGTTGCCACGTGCTACTAGGAATGCGGCTGCATGCACTGCTCCTCGCAGCTCGGCTCGGCGTCCCGACGGTCGCGATCAACTACCAGCCCAAGGTCGAACGCCACATGCGAGAGATCGGCCGAGGCAACTTCGTGGCGGCTCTCGACGAAGAATGGAGCCAACTGTTACGGCTGGTCGATGCAGCTGTCTCAGCTCCCGAGAACGGACCTGGGACGGCTGCGCTGGAGAGAGCGTCCGGGCAGGCGCTGGACGCCGCTGCGGCCCAGGTCGTCGCGGCACCGGCTCGGAATCCGGTCCACGTCATCCCTGCAGAACGCCCCACCGAGCCCGCAGTCACCGGGCCTGTGCTGAAGGAGCCCCAGTCCCGGCTGGTCGGGACCGAATTCGCGTCGTCTGACATAGCCCTTCCCGAGCCGAAACTGGGCGTCCTGTATGCAACGCCTAAGGTGCTGCACGTCAGCCTGCCGACGGCACGCCCGCTGGCGGGCATGTCGGTGACCGCATCGAGCACACTTCGGCTCTCCTCCGCCACCATGTCCGAGGTCGCGATGGTGGTGACCAACCGTTACGAGCGGGCACAGAACCTTGGCCGCATCCGCGTCCTTCTCCGCGTGGGCGACTTTGTGTGGCAGGACGACCTGGCGAGGAGTCGTGAGCCCGTACAGGTGCGCTTCCGCACCCAGGGCCAGCTCGATGTCCCCATCGACCTGCACATCCGCGTAGAGCGGACCTGTCCACCCGCCCAGACCTGGGCGACCTACTCCCGAGTCGGTCTGCGGATCACCGATGCGCGGCTCTCGGATGAACGATTCGGGGACGGGATGCTCTTCGCAAGCGGTGGACAGGTGATGGACCTGTCCGACCTCGCCGACATGGCCTCGGATGAGTGAGCATTGGTCAACGCCGTCGCAGTCGTCGCCAGGGGCGAACTGGCACAGCACGTCAGGAACATCTTCCCGGCAGAGTCGGGTACCCCCCTTCAACAAGTTCACCGGGTGACGCTCTCCCACGGCTGGGAACTGACATGGGCGTCCCGGGATACCGCTAGGGACCTGGTGCCGGGACGGAAGGCAATCTTCAGCGGCTACGCAATAGACCACCGTGGACGCACTGTGGTCCTTGGAGCTGCGGGCTATGCCCAGCATCAACCGAGCGGCACCGCACCGGGGTGTCATGTCAGGGTGGCGTGGGACGATGACAGTCTCGAGGTCACGAATGACCTCTTCGGCTGCCTGCCGCTCTTCCTTACTCGAGCAACGGATCTCCTCATCGCCTCCGACTCACCGGTAGCGGTCGTGGAACTGCGGAGACGGCTGGGCCTGCCGAATGGCGTGGATAAGGCGGCCACTGCCGCGAGCGGCCTGCGCAACGTCATCACGGCTCAGACGACCGGACACCGCACCTTGGCTCGGGACGTGGAGTACGCCGGCGTCGGGTCACGGATCACCCTGTCCTTCCACGACCGGTCAGCCCGTCTTGAGCCGGGCCACTATCCGACCCTCTTCCCGGTCCCCAACCAGGACTACGCCTCCTTGCTCCGGTCGGTAGCGGTGGACATGGCCTCCTTGCTGCGCACATTGAGCCGGATCCACCCCGGCAGCGTCCGACTCAATCTCTCCGGAGGCATGGACTCGCGCATCACCCTGGCCGCCGCCTGGCTGTCGGCGGAGACGCGTGCCGCGGCTGTCTACTCGGTGGCGCGAAAGGGCGCGTGGAACGACCGGGACTCCGAGGTCGTGAAAGGGCTGGCGAGCGAGCTGGTGTTTCCCCTCGGGGGGCGCTTCGCAGCACCACCATCGTGGCAACACCCGGACGCCCTCCGCCTGTGGGCCACGGACTCGGCACTGTCCTACTACACCCTGACGATGCAGCGCCACGGCTTCCGCGCCGGGGGCTACTTCTCCGTGACAGGTCACGGCGGGGAGACCGCGACGGGCAACTATGGTCTGCGCAGCTTCGCCCAGATCGTCGACTCTGTCGCCCGCCTCGATCCGGAGGCAGCAACAGGGTTGGACGAGGTCGCCGGTGAGTTCCTTCGCAGCGCTGGCGTGGATCCTGCGGATCCGGCGAGTGCCGAGTGGCATTATCTAGGTGTTCGCAACGCCTTGCATGCGGGCCGCTTCGTCCCGATGACCAAGTTCGGGCTGCGGCCCCTCCACGACCCCAGGCTGGCGGCACTCAACAAAGTACCGCTGACCGAACGACCACGCGGTATGGGGGAGCCACGTCAGATCGGGGCTGACCTGACAATGCTGCTTTCTCCCCGGCTGGCGACCCTGCCCTACGACAAACCGACCAAGGACCTTCGTCCCGACGAGGTCATGGACCGGCTGGCAGCGCTGGGCGGCCCGATCCTCCCGGACGAACTAATGGAGTACCGGCTGGTGGGCGACGCCGACCAGGTCACGCAGGGCCCGAGCCCTCTAATCGAGAACCTGCTGGCGCACCGGTTGCCGGAAGGCGGACTCACGGCCGAAGCCGTCCGGGCGGCCTGGACATCAGCCCTGTCCAGCATCGAACAGCAGCGGGAGACACTGCCGACAAACGTCGGGTCCATCATCCGACGGAGCCAAGACGTCCTAGACGAGCCTCAAGTCCGAGTGGCACACCCGTCCGGAGACCTAGGCAAGATCCTCTCCCTAGGCATCCTGCTCCGCGAGTGAGCTACGCGAGCGAAGCGCCCGGTCAGCGTCCCTGACCCAGGTGCGCTTTAGGCGCGACCAACAGCCACCGGACGCCTTCGACGAAGTTGGTCCCCTGCGCGGTGTACTCTTCCACCTTTGCGGCCTGGCTGTCGTCGTCCTCGTAGGTGGTCAGCCAGACACCTCCGTCGCAGCGAAGCCCCTCGGCGAACTCCGGGCCGGAGAACGTGGTGGGGTTCTCGCACGGCACCCCTGCGTCCACGAGGGCGGTACGCAACTCGTCGACCGAGTCGAAGGATCGGGAGGTCAGCTCGTCGACGGGGGTGCCCACTGCCACGCCGTTCTCGGAGAGAGCCCCCTCGGTGGTCTCCGGCGCTGAGATCGCCCCTGCAGAGGTAGACGGGGAGGGGCTGGTCGGAGTGCTGCAGCCCGCGAGCCCGATCAGGCCGGCAGTGAGTACTAGAACGAATGGGGATCGCATGGCGTGTCCTGGTTCTGGGTCGGTTGTCAGACGCGCCAGGCGCCGCGGGTGTCCACGACCGGGATGGTGAGTCCTGAAGCGTCGAACGCCTTGAACTCCCGGTGGTCAACCAAGAGTGCGACGACATCAGTCTTGGCCAAGGCATCCTCGAGGGTGGCCAGGGAGATGTTGCTGGCCCCGTTCAGTTGCGTCGGGACCTCGTCCACGTTGGGCTCGACAGCCAGGATGGTCGCGCCGGGCACTCGCTCCGCGAGCTGCTTGGTGATGTCCAGCGCCGGGGACTCGCGCATGTCGTCGATGTCCGGCTTGAACGCCAGGCCGAGGGCGGCGATGACCGGGTTGTCCTTGCCCTCGATGTGGGAGAGGACCTGGTTGATTACATACTCCGGCTTGCTGTCGTTGACCTCGCGAGCCGTGCGGATGATGCGCGCCTGCTCGGGGACCGAGGAGACGATGAACCACGGGTCGACCGCGATGCAGTGACCGCCGACACCGGGGCCGGGCTGCAGGATGTTGACGCGCGGGTGCTTGTTGGCCAGCTCGATCAGCTCGAAGACGTCGATGCCGAGCTTCTCGGCGATGATCGACAGCTCGTTGGCGAAGGCGATGTTGACATCGCGGAACGAGTTCTCCGTCAGCTTGGCCATCTCGGCGGTGACCGCGTCGGTCAGGTGGATCTCGGCCCGGCAGAAGGACTGGTAGAGGTCCTTGGCGCGGACCGCGCCCTGCCGGGTCAGGCCGCCGACGATCCGATCGTTCTCGACCAGCTCGATCATCACCCGGCCGGGGAGCACCCGCTCGGGGCAGTGGGCCACGTCGACGTTCGTGGGGTCGCCCTCGGCGCCGGTGGTCAGCTCGGGGCGGGCCGCGGTGATGCGGTCGGCGACGTGCTGGGTGGCCCCGGGCGGGGAGGTGGACTCGAGGATGATCAGCTCGCCACCCTCCAGGTGCGGGATGATCCCGTCGGTCGCGGCGTCGATGTAGCTCAGGTCGGCCTTGTAACCCTCGGCGAAGGGCGTCGGCACCGCGATGATGTAGACATCGGCCTTGGGGGTGTCCTTCTGCGCGGACAGCAGGTCCTGGCTGACCGCCGAGGCGACATAGGCGCCCAGGTCGGGCTCGACGAAGGGCACCTCACCCCTGTTGACCGCATCCACGTGCTTGTCGTTGACGTCCACCCCCAGGACCTTGTAGCCGTGGCTGGCGAGGATGGCTGCCGTCGGGAGGCCGATGTAGCCAAGACCGATCACCGCAACGCTCTGAGTCATAACAACCTTCTGTGATTTCAGGGTGAACCTGCTCGACTATAGCGAGCCGTTGTGCATTCTCTCCGCCGCCACGACCGTCACACGAAAGCGTGCATTCCCGACGTGCCGTAGGAGATAACCTGCCCGTTGGCGAGCAGCTCCAGGTCGGTCGCGTCCCAGGTGTGACCCGTCGAGCGACGGACCTGGATGAAGTTGAACCGGTCCGACGAATAGATCCGCCCACCGGACCGAATGACCCGCTCCAGGAAGTCGGTGTCCTCACCGCGGGTGCGCGCGCCGAACCGGACCTCCGTCGCGACCGGGCGCGGCATGAGGAGGGTCGGGCCCATCACCAGGTCGGTGAAGCGGTGCTCGCGCTCGGGGAAGCGGACCATCAGGGCACCGCTGCCCTCGAGCAACATGTGGTGGGCCTGCTTGCCGACGACCTGGGCGCCGGAGTAGTCCAGGGCCCGGCGCTGGTCGGCGAGGTAGTGCGGGCCGTAGAGGTCGTCGTCGTCGAGCTTGGCGACCAGGTCGCCGTCGGCGCGCTCGATGCCCAGGTTGAGGCACTCCCCCAGGGTCAGGCCGGAGTCGGCCTCGACGATCACGAGGTCCTCCAGGCCCAGCGCGGCCGCCCGCGCCGGTAGGTCCGCCGGGGCGGTGAAACCGTGCGTCACCAGGACCAGCTGCGGGTCCACCCCGAGCTGGGCCGCGACGCCGGCCAGGACGTGGTCGAGCTGCCCGGGGCGGTTGGTGGAGCAGACGACCGACACCGTCGGCTCGGTGCTGCGGTGCCGCTCCAGGCCGACCCTCATCAGGAGGTCGTCGACGCGGTGCCGGTAGGTGTGCTCCGAGAGCACCGTGCGGGCGGCCCGGTGCGCCAGCCGCTCGCGCCACTGGTCGTTGCGGACCAGGGCCCGCAGCGCCCAGCGGGCCTCCTGCGGCTCGGTGACGGTCACCATCTCCTCGGGGCCGAAGACCGCCTCGATCGCCGGCGTCGGGGTGGACACCACCGGGGTGGCGCAGGCGCTGATCTCGAAGAGCCGGCGGGGACACATCGTGCGGCTGCCCGGCACGGAGGAGACGTTGAGGAAGACCTTGTAGTCGCGGTAGGCGGTGAGCATCTGGCGGTAGGACAGCTCGCCGACGACGCGGTCGGCCATCTCGTCGGGGAACTGGTAGCGCTCGTCGGTGCCCAGGAAGCGCGAGAAGATCTCCAGCCCGGTCTCCATCCGCGGCGAGACGTCCCTGGCCGCCCCGAGCAGCAGGTCCATCTGCTCGCGCCGCTCCGGGAAGCGGTGGCGGTAGTACATCCCCCCGAAGGCGATGTCGCGCGAGGCCCCGGCCCGCAGGCGCACCGGGTTGTGGATCCAGGACGCGGCCGCGAAAGGCATGGTGGCGACCCGGTCGTGACCCAGCCGGGCCACATACTCCTCGACCTGGTCCGCCTCGGTGGTGAGCACGTGGTCGAAGAGCGCAGCCGTGTCGAGGAAGTCCTCGAAGTGGACCGGGTCCTCCTTGTTCCAGAAGACCGTCGGGACCCCCTGCTCACGGCAGTGCTCGACGAGCTCGCGCACCTGCGGCCAGGGCGCCTTGGAGCCGGTGAGGGCGAACTTCCACGACCCCCCGTTGCCGTTCCAGGCCGACTCGACGAAGAGCAGCGCGATCGGCGCCCTCGCCAGCTGCTCCCGCCAGGTCTCCCGGTCCAGCTCGACCTGCTCCCACTCCTGCTGCAGGCACAGCCGGGTGAACTCGTCGGCGATCACCCCCACCCGCAGCGCGCGCCGCGGGGACCGGTCCGGCAGCTCCCACTCCGGTAGGGCCGTCGCCGGCTCCGTGGTCGCCGGCCGCAGGCTCGGTATGCGGCGGCGCGCCCGGTGCTTGCGCCACTGGGCGATGCCCCCGTGCCGCAGGTGCCACAGCTGGGTGCGAAGGGAGGTGCCCATCGACATCGGCCGTCATCTTCCTCGGGGGCGGTGACCAGATCCGCCCCAGGCTAGCCGAGTAGCATGCCCCCAGTCACCGGCCAGGCAGAGGGAGGAGAAGGGTCATGCCCCGACGCCTCGCGGTCGTCCTCATGCTCGCCCTCGCGGTCGTGGCCATCAGCATGTCCGTCCACGCGGTGCGACAGGTCAACGCACCGCCCCCGCCGCTGGCCGACTCCCCCATCCTCGCTGCCGCGATGGCACCGCCGGCGACCGAGGCCCCCGCGGACGATGGGTCCGCGACGGTGACAGCGGACCCGCCCGCCCAGGACGGGCCGGCGGTCGATCTCGCGACCTGGACCTCGGCCCTCTCCCCCGACGGTGCGCACCTGCTCGTCGTCGGTGACGGCTACAGCAACCTGCCCTCCCAGTGGGTCCAGCAGTGGGGCGTGCTCGTGGGTGCCGAGCGCCCGGTCGCGATCCGGCACTGGGGCGAGGCCGCGGACGTGAGCTTCAACGACGCGATCGAGCCGAGCACCGGGGACGGGCCGTCGTTGACCATCTGGAGCGCCAGCCGGGACGGGTCGACCATCAAGGACGCTGTGGAGCGTCTGGAGCGCTTCGACTCTGCTTCCGCCGACCCGGAGGCCGTCCTGGTCAGCCTCGGGCAGGGCAGCGGCGGCGAGGACGTCGCCGGCGCGCTGGACGCCCTCCTCGAGGGCCTGCCGGACGTGCCGGTCCTCCTCGTCGTCGGCCCCGCCGGCCTCTACGACGCCGGCGTGGGCGACGCGATCGCCGGGTGGGGCGACGAGCACACCGAGCAGGTCGTCACCGTCGACCTGCGCGACGCGGTCGCCGAGGCCCCCACCGCCGAGGAGTGGGCCCTGGCCTTCCAGGACGCCCTGGACGACTGAGCCCGCTCCCCGCGCCCCTGGCCGGCCCCGCTCAGCTCCAGTCGCGCCGGTCCACCATGGGACCCTCACCCTCGCCCAGGTCCTGCACCACCTGCACGTCGGTGCGGAAGCGCAGGCCCTCGCGGATGCGGGTGGCCAGGGCCGAGGTGAGCTCCTCGTCGCCGACGCTGCCGTCGGGCACCACCAGGCAGGTGAGCCGGTCGACGTGGTCGGCGCGGTCGATGACGAAGCGGTAGTCCGCCACGCCCTCGGCGCCGTCCATCACCGAGGTCACCTGCCGGGGGTGCAGGAACATCCCCTTGACCTTGACCGCGGCCCCGATCCGGCCCAGGACGCCCTTGAGGCGCAGCGAGCCGTCGGGGCCGAGCATCCACGCGGACACGTCACCGGTGCCGAAACGGATCAGCGGGTAGTCCTCCCGGAAGAGGGTGACCACCACCTCGCCCTCCGTCCCGTCGGTGACCGGCTCACCGGAGCCGATCGCGCAGACCTGCACGTCCACGCCGTCGGCCAGCACCAGGCCGTTGCCGGGCTCCTCGTCGGCCGGCTCCCAGGCCAGCAGCCCGGTCTCGCCGGTGCCGTAGGCCATCCGCACGTGCGGGACCCGCTCCATGAGCACCTCGCGCAGCGAGTCCGGCAGCGGCTCGGCCGTCACCAGCGCCCGCTCCAGCCGCCACCGCTCGGCCGGCAGCCCGGCCCTGTCGAAGTGCTCGGTCAGCGCCTTCAGATAGGACGGCAGGCCGGTGTATGCGGTGACGCCCAGGTCGCCGATCGCCCTCGCCTGCAGCTCCTGGTTGCCGATGCCGCCGGCCACCACCGAGGCACCGACCGCGTGCGCGCCCTGCTCGAACATCGCGCCCGCCGGGGAGAGGTGGTAGCCGAAGCAGTTGAGGACGATGTCTCCCTCCCCCACGCCGAGGTCGCCCAGCGCCTGCCCCCAGCGCCAGTCGGCCCCGACCAGCTGGGGCTCATACAGCGGCCCCGGCGACTGGAACCAGCGGGCCACGTCCGCGTCCGGGGCCAGCAGGCCCCCGTGCGGCGGGTCGGCCTGCTGGCGCTCGACCAGCTCGTCCTTGGACAGCACCGGTAGTGCACCCAGCCCGGGAGAGCCGCATACCTCCTCGACGTCCGTGCCGGCCTCGGCGAGCCGCGCCGCGAACCCGGGCACCCGCCCGGCCGCGCCACGCACCACCTCGGCCAGCGCCGGAGCCAGGCGCTCCGCCCGCTGCTTCAGGGCAGCATCGATCGACATGGGTCCTTCTTCCTCACGACTAGGGGGTATGCGGTAGCGAACGGTGGGGGGTCAGAGCCAGCGCTTGCGGCGCTTGTAGTGCTTGACGTCCCGGTAGGACTTGCGGCCGCCCTCGTCACCGAGGCCGAGGTAGAACTCCTTGACGTCCGGGTTCTCCCGCAGCTCGGCGGCCGGGCCCTCGAGCACGATCCGGCCCTGCTCCATGATGTAGCCGTGGTCGGCGACCTCCAGGGCGCGGCGGGCGTTCTGCTCGATGACCAGCACCGTCAGCCCCGTCTCGGCGTTGAGCCGCTTGACGTAGCCGAAGATCTCCTGGACCAGCAGCGGCGCCAGGCCCAGCGAGGGCTCGTCCAGCATCAGCAGCTGCGGCCGGGCCATCAGCGCCCGCCCGATCGCCAGCATCTGCTGCTCGCCACCGGAGAGGTAGCCGGCCACGCGGGCCCGCATGTCGGCCAGCTTGGGGAAGAACTCGTAGACCATGTCCAGGTCCTCGGCCGACTCCTTGGCGGAGCGGGTGTAGGCGCCCGCGACGAGGTTCTCGGCGATGGTGAGGTGCTCGAAGACGTGCCGCCCCTCCATGCACAGGCTCATCCCGCGGGTGACCCGGGTGGCGGCGTCCATCTTGGTGATGTCCTCGCCGTTGAAGGTGATCGTGCCGTCGGTCACCTCGCCCCGCTCGCTCGGGAGCAGGCCCGAGACCGCCTTGAGGGTGGTCGACTTGCCCGCCCCGTTGGAGCCCAGGAGCGCCACGATCTTGTGCTCCGGCACCGACAGGGACAGGCCCCGCAGCACCAGGATCACGTCGTCGTAGATCACCTCGACGTTGTTGAGGACGAGCAGGTCGCCCCCGGCCCCGGGGGCGGCCGGCTGACCGGCCGCGCCCGGGGAGGAGACAGCTGCGGTGCTCATGGCGTGGCGCCCGCCTCGACCTCGACCATCTCGCCGCCCTCGGCCTTGTAGATGCCGGTCGAGGTGGAGCCGCGGTGGGAGTCGGCGGTGAACTCGACGGTGCCGTCACCGACGACGCCGCCGGTGTCGATGCCGCCCATGGTCTCCAGGGCCTCGCGGATCGAGGGGCCGGTGACCTCGCCGTCCTCGGCCGCCTTCTCCATGCCCTCGGCCATGACGTGCATGACCATCCAGCCCTGGACCCACGAGGTGCCCTTGCTGGCCGGGTCCTCGCCCTTGTCCTCGAGGAACTTCACCATCTCCTCGTGGCCGTCCTTCTCGGCCGAGATCGGCGCGAACGGCTGGACCAGCATGTGACCCTCGGCGGCGTCGGCGCCGGCGGTGTCGATGAACAGCTCGTTGCCGCACCAGTTGAGGCAGACGATCTTCATGTCCAGGTTCTGCGCCGCGATGTCCTTGGCGACCTGCGCCGCGGGGGAGGCGACGTTCTGGATGACGATGTACTTCGCGCCCTGGCTCTGCGCCTGGGACAGCAGACCGACGTAGTTGGCCGAGCCGGCGGGCATCGCGTAGGCCTTGTAGCCCAGGTCCAGGCCCTGCTCGCCCACCCACGCCTCGCCGTCGGCGACCGGGGCGGTGCCGAACGGACTGTCGTGGTGGAAGACCGCAACCTCGGCCTTGCCGCCGGCGTCCTCGGCGATCCAGTTCAGCGCGACGCGCATCTGGTCCGAGTAGGTCGGTGCCACGACGAAGTTGTAGGGCGCCTCCTTCGGGTCGGTCAGCGACTCGGCGAACGAGCCGGACATGAAGGGCAGCTCGTCCTCGGCGACCTTGGTGTGCAGCGCCTCGGTGTCACCGGTGCCCCAGCCCTGGACCGCCACGACGCCGTCGTTGACGTACTGCTTGTAGAGCTGCTCGGCCTTGGGGACCTCGTAGGCGTAGTCGTTGCTGGTGGCCTCGATCTTGCGGTCCGCGACGCCGCCGTTGGCGTTGCGGTAGTCGATGTAGGCCAGCATGCCCTCGTTGTAGGGGCTGCCGACGTCACCGGTGGCGCCGGTCAGGTCGGCGATGAGGCCGACCTTGATGGGGCCGTCGGAGGCGCCGCCGCCTCCACCCCCGTCGCCATCTCCGTTGCCGCCGCAGGCCGACAGGCCCAGCGCCAGAGCAGCGGTCGCCGCGATGAATGCTCCGCGTCGAGTGCGGTTCATGATGCTTCTCCTTGGGTTGTGCCGGGTCCGGCAGGTGGGTTCTACAGGGTTGGTTGGTTGGTCAGTAGCGGAAGGGCCAGAAGCGGAAGTACTCCTTGATCCGCTCCCACAGCCTGTTCAGTCCGCGTGGCTCGATGATGAGGAAGAGGATGATGACCAGGCCGAAGACCGCGTTCTGGATCGCGGGCAGCTGGTTGGACAGCCACGGGGCGGCCGGGCCGACGACGTCGGCGACCGTGCGGATCAGGACCGGCAGCAGGGTCATGAAGATCGCTCCGTAGACGGCACCGGCGATGCTGCCCATGCCCCCGACGATGATCATCGCCAGGTAGAGGATCGAGACGTTGAGGGTGTAGGCCTCCCAGGTGACCGTCTCGTTGTAGTGGGCCGTCAGCGCGCCGGCCAGGCCGATGAAGCCGGAGGAGACCGCGAAGGCCGTCAGCTTGGCCCGGGTCAGGTTGACCCCGATGGCCTCGGCTGCGATGTCCTGGTCGCGGACCGCCATGAACGAGCGGCCCAGCCCGGTGCGGAAGAGATTGCGGGCGCCCATGACCGCCAGCGTGGCCAGGACGAGCAGGATCCAGTACCAGCTCTGCTCGAAGCTGTCGCGGGACAGCTGCCAGCCGAAGATGTTCATCCGGTCCAGAGTGATGTAGCCCTTGCCCTCGGTCAGCCAGCCCCAGCGGCGGATGATGAACTCGATGATCACCTGGCTGGCCAGGGTCGCGATCGCCAGGTAGAGACCCTTGAGCCGCAGACCGGGCAGTCCGAAGAAGGTGCCGATCACGGCCGTGAGGATCACGGCGGCGACGATCGCCAGAGGTGCCGGGAGCCCCATACGCTCGGAGAGGATCGCCGAGGAGTAGGCGCCGACCGCGAGGAAGCCACCCGCACCGAGGCTGATCTGTCCGGTGTAGCCGACCAAGATGTTGAGGCCGACCGCGCCGATGACGGCGATCAGGATCGTGTTGGCGATGGAGAGCCAGTAGTTGTCCAGGATGAAGGGCAGCACGAGCAGGAGCAGGACCATCAGGCCCAGCCGGAGGTACTCGGCCCGGGTGCTGCGCAGCTTGAGCTCTGAGGCGTAGCTGCGGTGGTAGATGCCGGTTGCGGTCGCCATGGGTCAGACCCTCTCGATCCGGGTCTCGCCGAAGATCCCGTAGGGACGGACGAGGAGAATGAGCACGAGCACGATGTAGGGGATGACGGTCGCCAGCCCGGGGTCGAGGTAGCCGGAGACGAACTGCGTCAGCAGCCCGATCGTCAGGCCACCGACGATGGTGCCGGGGACCGAGTCGAGGCCGCCGAGGATGACGACCGGGAAGACCATCAGGCCGAAGGCCGCCAGCTTCTGGTCGACCGCGGTGATGTCGGCCAGCAGGACACCGGCGATGAGTGCCGAGACTGCGGCCAGCACCCAGGCGAGGGCGAAGATGCGCCGCACCGAGATGCCCATCGTCATCGCGGCCTGCTGGTCGTCGGCGACGGCGCGCATCGCGATGCCGTGGCGGCTCTTGCGGAAGAAGATCGTGAAGGCCGTCAGCACGACGGCGGCGATGAGGATCACCAGGAGCCGGTTGAGCGGGACGACCGCGCCGAAGAACTCGATGGAGCGGTTGGGCAGGATCGCCGGCTGGCTCTTGACGCTGGTGCCGTAGAACATCTGCACCAGAGCCTTGAGCAGCATCGAGAGCCCGATCGTGACCATGATGATGCTGATCGGCTCCTCGCCGATCATCGGCCGCAGGATGAAGCGCTCGACGACCACACCGATGACGATGGCGGCCAGGACGCCCACCAGCACGGCGGCGATCATCGGCAGCCCCATCACCACGAACGCGGTGTAGAACATGTAGGCGCCCACGAGGAGGAACTCGCCCTGGGCGAAGTTGATGACCGAGGTCGCCTTGTAGATGAGCACGAAGCCCAGTGCGGCCAGCGCCAGGATGGCACCGTCGGCAAGTCCGTAGACCAGCAGGTTGAGGAAGGTTGACATGGGTTGTTCTCCCGCTTTCCTAGACCGGCGCGTCAGCGCCGGCCGCTCCAGACCGGTCGGCGACCCCGGCCGGCCGGGATCTGGTAGGTCGTCAGGTCGAAGATCTTCAGGGACAGCTCACGCAGGACCGAGGTGCCGTCCTGGTAGGTGATGCGGCTGGACAGGCCGACCTCGTCGTCACCACGGCGCAGGGCCGCGATGAGATCGCCGTAGCGCTCGTCGATGACGTTGCGCCGGACCTTGCGGGTGCGGGTGATCTCGTCGTCGTCCGGGTCCAGCTGCTTGTGCAGCAGCAGGAAGCGCTCGATCCGGATCGCCTCGGGCAGGTCCTCGTTGGCGTGGGTGATCTCCTCGGCGATGAGGTCGTAGACCTCGGGCTTGGCCGCCAGGTCGGTGTAGGTCGTGTAGGAGAGCCGCTCGTGCTCGGCCCAGGACCCGACCGTGCCGGGGTCGAGGGTGATCATCGCGGTCATGCCCTGGTCCGCGGTCTCGGGGCCGAAGACGACGGCCTCCTCGACGTAGGGGCTGAACTTGATCTTGTTCTCGATGAACTGGCTCGAGTAGCGGCTGCCGTCGGGGGCGGTGAGCACGTCCTTGGCGCGGTCGATGACGACCAGGTGGCCATCCTCGTCGAGGTAGCCGGCATCGCCGGTGTGCAGCCAGCCCTCGGCGTCGACGGTCTTGGCCGTCTCCTCCGGCTGCCGGTGGTAGCCCCGGAAGATCGAGGCCGAGCGCAGCAGGATCTCGCCGTCGTCGCTGATCCGCAGGTCGGTACCCGGGATCGGGGTGCCGACGGTGTTGAAGGCGATGTCGTCGTCGCGGTGCACGACCGCGATGCCGCAGATCTCGGTCTGCCCGTAGATCTGCTTGAGGTTGACGCCGATAGCGTGGAAGAAGCGGAAGACGTCCGGGCCGAGCGGGGCACCGCCGGTGTAGGCACGCTGGACCCGGGCCAGGCCGAGCTGGTCCCGCACCGGGCGGGTGCTGACCTGGTCGGCGATCCAGGTGAGGGGTCCGTTGCCGCCGCCCTTGCCCTGGACGCGGGCGCGGGCCGCCTTGTCGCCGACGTCATATCCCCAGCCGAAGATCTTGCGCTTGAGCCAGCCGGCCTCGTCGATGCGGACCTGGACCTCGGAGAGCATCGACTCCCAGATCCGGGGCGGGGAGAACATCACGTCCGGCCCGATCTCACGCATGTCGTGACGCTGGGTGGAGGCGTCCTCGGGGAAGGAGATCGTCAGGCCCCGGCCCAGGCCGATCGCCACCGCCAGCATCTGCTCGCCGATCCAGGCGAAGGGCAGGAAGGAGACGTAGCGGAAGGAGCTGTCGGCCGGGTCGATGGAGGTGAGGTGCTCGGCCATCGCCAGCAGGTTGTGGTGGGACAGCTCACCCAGTTTGGGCTTGGAGGTGGTGCCCGAGGTGGTGCAGATGATCGCGATGTCCTCGGGGGTGGTGGACTCGACCTGCTCGGCGAACCACTGCGGCTGCGACTCGGCGCGCTCGCGGCCCTGCCGCTCGACCTCGGTGAAGTCGACCAGCCACGGGTCGTCGTACTGCTCCAGGCCGTGGGGGTCGTAGTAGATGACGTGCTCGACCATGAGCTGGGAGGTCTCGCGCAGGCGCAGGAGCTTGTCGACCTGCTCCTGGTCCTCGACCACGACGACGCGGGCCTGGGACATCGCCAGGATGTGCTCCAGCTCCTCACCGATGGAGGTCGGATAGATGCCCACGACCGCGGCGCCGATGCTCTGGGCGGCCAGCTCGGCGATCAGCCACTCGGGCCGGTTGTCGCCCAGGACGGCCACGATGTGCCCGCGCTCGACGCCGAAGCCGGCCAGCCCGTGGGCGAAGTCCTCCACGCGGCGGGCGTAGCCGGACCAGGTGATCGGCTGCCAGATGCCGTAGAGCTTCTCCTGCATCGCCACCGCGTCAGGGTCGGAGGCGGCACGCGCCAGCAGCAGGCGCGGGAAGGTGTCCTTGGACAGGTCCAGGGCGGGGGCCTCGATCTTCTTAGCCACGGTGGCCCTCCTCCTCGTGCTGGTGCTCCAGCTCGACCTGCTCCTGCATGTGGGCCACGGCCTCCCGGACCTCCTCGTCCTCGTCCTCCGAGCCCAGGTAGGCCTCGATGACGGCGGGGTTGACCTTGACCTCGTCCGGCGTCCCGTCGGCGATGAGCTTGCCGAAGTCCAGGACGCTGATCCGGTTGGAGATGTCCATGACGACGTTCATGTCGTGCTCGATGAGGACGACGCTGACGCCGGCCAGCTCGTGGACGTCGAGGATGTAGCGGGCCATGTCCTCCTTCTCCTCGGCGTTCATGCCGGCCATCGGCTCGTCGAGGAGGAGCAGGGCGGGCTGGATGCACAGGGCGCGTCCGAGCTCGACCCGCTTCTGGATGCCGTAGGCCAGGGAGCCGACCGGCTTGGAGCGGAACTCCTGCAGCTGGAGCAGGTCGATGACCTCCTCCACCAGCTGGCGGTGGGCGATCTCCTGCTTGCGGGCCGGGCCGAACCACAGCATCGAGGCGGCCACGCTGTGCTTCATGTGGATGTGCCGGCCGAGCATGAGGTTCTCCAGCACGGTCAGGTGGGAGAAGAGCTCGATGTTCTGGAAGCTGCGGGCCACGCCCAGGCGGGCGATCTTGAAGGGCGGCAGCTGGGTCAGGGTCGAGGTGGTGCGCTCCCCCGACGCCGAGGCGGTCTGCAGGCGGATCTCGCCCTCCTGCGGGTGGTAGATCCCGCTGATGCAGTTGAGCATCGAGGACTTGCCGGCGCCGTTGGGGCCGATGATCGCGTGGATGTGCCCCTGGGTCACGGTGAAGCTGATGTCGGTGAGGGCCTTGACTCCGCCGAAGCGCAGCGAGACTCCGTCCACCTCGAGCAGCGGCTCCCCGTCCGGCAGATGGCTGCCGTTGAGCGAGTGCTGGTAGGCGCGAGTGAGCAAGGTCGTCGGTCCTTCCACGGGTGTCGGGAGAGCCGGTTGCCAGCTCACCGTCGGGATGACTGAGACTGACACTAGAGTTTCACTATCTGAAAAGCAAGACCTCTGAGAGAAATCTTCGCGCGGATGTCGCAATCGGTGCTTCAATAGGGGATGATCGGTTCTCATCGCGCGACGAACGGTCCCAGCGGGAGGAGAACGGATGCCGAACGGCGACAACGGCAGGGGCGGACTGGGGACGGTCCGCAATGCCGTGACCCTGCTGGAGCTGCTGGCCGACGGGCCGGCCTACCACCAGCTCACCGACCTGGCGGAGCGATCCTCCATGTCCATCCCGACCGTGCACCGGCTGCTGCGCTCGCTGGTCCTGGCCGACCTGGCCGTGCAGGACCCGGCCACCTCCCGCTACGGCCTCGGCCCCGAGCTGGCCCGGCTCTCCCACCACTACCTGACCCGGCTGCCGCTCGTGGGCGCCGTCTCCCCCTACCTGGCGCAGGTGCGGGACAAGGTGGGCGCCACCGTCCACGTCGAGATCCTGGTCCGGGGCGAGGTCGTGTATGTCGATCGCGTCGACGGGGGGACGCTCGGCCCCTACCGGGAGAGCAACCGCGTGCACGCCGCCCTCGACACGGCCGGCGGTCGGGTGCTCGCCGCCCGCGCCGCCGAGGAGGAGTGGGAGCACGCTCTGCGGCTGACCACGCCCGAGATGCGCGGCATCGCCGAGAAGGCCCGGGCCGAGTGGGTCGCCGCCGAGTGGCTGGCCCACGAGCCCGAGGACATGACGATGCCCTCGGAGGTCGCCGTCCCCGTGCTTGACGCGACGGGCGCAGCCGTGGGCGCCATCTCGGCCGACGTCCCGGACGCCGGCGACACCGAGCACGTGGCCGCGGCGGCCGCATACCTGGGTCGAGCCGCGAAAGCGGCAGGAAGGACACTGGGGCATGGCTGAGCCGATCAACGCGTTGCCGCCCGACCCGCGCTGGGCGCAGGTCGCCGAGCGTCTCCACCTGCTCTCCCCCGCCGACGCGCTGTGGAGCGACCCGGGAGCATCGGGCACGGACCGGGCTCCCGGCTGGCTGCCCGGGGCACGTCTCAACCTGTCCGCCACCTGCCTCGACGCCCACCTGGACGAGCGCTCCGACCACGTCGCCATCCACTGGGAGGGCGAGCCGGGCGACCGTCGGGACCTGACCTACCGCGAGCTGCACAAGCAGGTCGTCACCCTGGCGCGGGCCCTGACCGGCATGGGTGTGGGCCCGGGCGACCGCGTCGGTCTGCACCTCGGCTGGCTCCCGGAGACCGTCGTGGCGATGCTCGCCTGCGCCCGGATCGGCGCGGTCCACAGCGTCATCTCCTCGACCCTGCCCCCCGGCCCCTTGGCCGACCGGCTGGCGCTGCTGGACCTGAAGGTGATCTTCACCCAGGACGGCGCGTGGCGGCACGGCACCGTGCTGCCGCTCAAGGCGCGGCTCGACGACGCGCTGTCGGCGGTCGGCAGCATCGAGCACACCATCGTGGTGCGACGGACCGGGATGGACGTCGCGTGGTACGAGGGCGACCGTTGGTACCACGACGTCGTCGCCGCCAAGCGCTCCAAGGACCGGACCACCGACGAGGTGCTGCTGCTCGACAGCGACCACCCCGTGGCGTCCGTGCCGATCGCCCGCCGCGGCGGACAGCCGGTGTCGGTGCTGCACGGGACCGCCCCGGTGCTGGCCAACGCGATCGCCGTGCACGGCCGGCTCCGGACCGGCGGACCGTTCTGGTGCGCTGGCGACATCGCCTGGGCGGTGACGCAGTTCCACGCCATCTACGGACCGCTCGCCTGGGGCGACGCCTCGGTGATGTACGAAGGCACCCTCGACGTGCCCGACCACCGGCGGGCGTGGGACATCATCCGCCGCTACGGCGTGGAGACGCTGATCACCAGCCCGTCGGTGATGCGCACGATCCGGGGCTGGGCGCGCGACATGCCCCAGACCGACGACGCGCCGACGCTGCGCCGACTCGCGACCGCCGGGGAGCCGGTCGAGCCCGAGCTGGCGTCATGGATCGTCGACTCGTTCGGGACCGACCTGGAGGTCCTGGACGCCTGGGGCCAGCTGGAGCTGGGCGGTGTCGTGCGGGTGACCGGCACGCACGGCACGACCGTCGAGCCCGACCCAGGCACGGTCGAGATGCCCGACTGCGGGCTGGAGATCGTCGACCGGCAGGGGCGGGTCGCCGGTCCCGGGGAGACCGGCGAGGTGGTGCTGCGGCGCCCCTGGGCCGGCCTGATGATCGGCGTCGACGGCTCCGATGAGGTCTCGCAGGACCCGTGGGAGCACTGGAGCCGGCACCCGGGCGTCTACGCCACCGGCGACCTGGCGATGCGGGCCGAGGACGGGACCGTGGTCTTCCTGGGACGGTCCGACGACGTGGTGTCCGTCTCCGGGCAGCTGGTGTCGCTGCGCGAGGTGCGCGACGTGCTCACCGACCACCCCTTCGTCGCCGAGGCGCGCGTGACCGTCCGCAAGGACGTCGAGCTGGGGCGGGCCCTCGTGGCCGCGGTGGTGCTCTCCCCCGAGGCGGCGACAGCGTTGCGCAGCACCGACGGCGAGCGCGGCGCCGACAGCGAGCTGGACGCCATCGCCGTCGAGCTGATGGACGCCGTGCGCGAGGCGCTCGGCGGGCTGGCCCGCCCGCGGGCGATCCTCGTGGTCGACCGCTTCGGCGAGGAGCTGGGCCGCGAGTCGCTGTCCCGCGCGATCGCCGCCCTGGCGACCGAGCACCGGCACAGCGCCCCCAGGTCGATCACCTGGGAGCAGCTGGTCGCCGCCGCCGGCGACGGCTGACCCCGCCCCCATCCCCGACCGGCGACACGGTCTGCTCCCCACCGGCGACACGGTCTGCTCCCCACCGTCGACACGGTCTGCTCCCCACCGTCGACACGGTTTGCTGCCGACCAGGGCGTGCTCAGGGACCGGCCGACGCTGTCCACCAACTCTGTGCCGCTACGGATGGCTCCATGCCCTACCGATGTCGGTAAACCTTGCCCCGGTCGCCGAGCCTGATATCTGCCCATGTTGTGCACCGGGCCGATGTGAGGTTTGCCGACATCTCCTCGAGTCACCGGCATCGGCACCGCTCATAAGGCTCGGCGCCCCCACCGTGACAGCCCGCGCTCGGCAAAGTGTGTCGCCAGTCGGCAGCAGACCGTGTCGCCGGTCGTGGGATGGGGTGGGGTGTGGTGTGTGGGGGCTACTGCTGCGGCTGCGCCTTCTGGTCGGTGACCCACATGCCGGTGAGGCCGCGGAAGTGGGCGAGGAACTTCTCGTGCTCGTGCTCGGGATAGGTGGAGGTGACCGTCTGCACGAGGAGGTCGTCGAAGTCGTCGGAGTCGACCCACTCGAGGACGCGCTCGGGCAGGTGGGGCAGATGCTGGTCGCACCAGTCCCAGTAGCGATCGGCCTCGAACTCCTTGTCGGCCAGCTCGCGGTAGCCCTGCATCTTCTCCAGGTAGGAGCGGTCGGGGTCGTCGGCGATCTCGTAGTAGGCCAGCGGGTTGCGCAGCCCGATCGTGTTGCGGCGGCCGGTCATCAGGCAGTAGGCCGACCAGCGCACCAGCGCCGTCATCGCCCAGGGGAAGTAGTAGTGCAGCGAGGTGACCGCGACGTCGGGGCAGGCGTTGGCGTAGTCGATCGGGTAGACCTCATCGCCCTTGACCAGCATCTCGGCGCTGTTGAACTCCCAGCCGAAGAAGGCGTTGACCACCTTGCTGACCGTCTCGGCCTCCCACCCGGCCTGCGGCGACAGGAAGTCGTGCGTGACGGCATACCGGCTGTGCATCGGCTCGCCCGGCCGGAAGTCCATCACCATCGTCTCCGGGCCGATCGACAGGGCCCGCGCGAAGCTGTCGTACTCGACCGTGGCCTGCAGGTGCATGAGCATGTCGTCGGACTCGTCGTAGGCCCGGTGCAGCGCCTCGACGTCGTCGACCTTGGAGACGCCGCGCCAGCCGCCGCCGTCGAAGGGCTTCATGAACAGCGGATAGCCGATCTCCGCGGCGATCTGCTCCAGGTCGAAGGGGTCGTTGTAACGGGCCGAGGTGTAGGCCCAGCGCACGTTGTCGACGGGGTTCTTGTAGGGGATCAGGACGGTCTTGGGGATCTTCATGCCCAGCCGGAGCATGGCCACGTAGGCGCTGTGCTTCTCCATCGACTGGAAGGTGAAGGGGCTGTTGAGCAGGTAGGTGTCGTTCATCAACGACGCCTTCTTCAGCCACTCGCGGGGGTGGAAGTACCAGTACGCCAGGCGGTCGATGACAAGGCCGTGGCGAACCTCGTCGTTGAGGTCGAAGGGGCTGATCCGGACCCGCTCGGTGCTCAGGGTGTGGGTGGTGCCACCGAGGTTGACCGGGCCGACCTTGCCCATGATGGTCTCGAAGGCGCGGGGCCAGTCCTCCTCGGCACCGAGGAGCAGGCCGACGAGATGCTTGCGATCGTCCGTGGTCATGCCAGCACGTTAGCCGGTCAGCAGAATCGGGGCAGGTGGAGCGCCAGCTGCTTGCGCCACCAGGGCCAGTCGTGGGCGCTGTCATGACCCCACAGGTCGAACTCGTGCGGGATCTGCTTGGCGGCCAGCAGGTCCGCCAGGCGCTGCGAGCCCGGCAGCGACTGGGTCGGGTGGACCTCGAAGGGGCCCTGCCCGGCGACGAGCAGGATGTTGGCGTGCTCGCGCACCCAGGCGAGATGACCGCCCTCCATCCCTGCCACATACGCGTGGGGGTTGTTGAAGTAGGTCGCCTCGCCGGTCTCCCCCCAGCCGTGCCAGGTGGTGGGGTCGTAGCTGCCGGACAGCCCGATCGCGACCTTGACCACGTCGGGGCGCTTCAGGCCCATGTTGACCGCGTGGTAGGCCCCCATGCTGCACCCGGCGGCCACGATCCCGGCGTGACCGGGCGAGTCGGCGTCGATCCGCGGGACGACGGTGTCGAGGATCCAGGACTCGTAGGCGTTGTGCCGGCGGGCGCGCTCCTCGGTCGGGAGGCTGTTGTCGGACCAGGTCAGGTTGTCCATCGCATCGACGCAGTAGACCTTGACCCGACCGCCCTCGATGAGGTCCGCGATGGCATCGATCATGCCGTTGTTCTCGAAGTCCCACGCCCGGCCGGCCTCGGAGGCGAAGACGAGCAGCGGACGACCCCAGTGGCCGTAGCGAATCACCGCACCGCGTCCGGTGCCGAGGGTGTCGAGATCGGTGTGCACCCGTTCCATGGGCACAGCGTCCCACACCCGGCCGGGCCGCAACCTACCGGCCAGGAATCCCCCTGCAGGATGACGGAAAAGGGCCCCGTCTCCACGAGAATTGTCGCGTGCAGACGCAGCGCCACGTCACAGTCGCCGAGGTCGATGCAGATGGGACGGTGGTCCGGGTCTCCGGGACTGCTGCCCTCGTCGCTCCCGACGTTGCTGTCATGCGTGTGGTCAACAGGGAGACCGTGCCTGTCCTGCCACTGGTGGTGCTCGTCCCTGTCGCCGCAGGGGGCGGCAAGGACGAGCACCACACCACCCCCGTCTCCGAGGTGGCTCCCGCCGTCGACGGGCGCCCGTATGTCGCTCTCCGACTCGCGGAGCAGTGCGACCCGGGCCTGGTCGACCGTCAGGAGTCCGCAGCCCTCGAGCGGATGCTGACCGTCGAGCCGGGCGTCGGGACGACGGCCAGGGATGAAAGCATGGACCTCGATCCGGCCGCCTCGCTCAGCGCGCGCAGGGAGAACTGGCTGTGCCGCATCTTCCGGATCTGCTGAGCGGCGCCGACGTCCGACTGGTCAGAGCTGAAGGGAGGCTCATGGGCACCACCCCAGGACCCTCCCCCACCGTGTCGGACTCCGTGCTGGAACCACTCCCCCCGGATTGGCTACGTGCCCGGCCCCGGCGCTGGTGGATCGGGCAGCTGCTCATCGTCCTGGCAGCTCTGCTCATCGACTGGGTCCTGACCTCTGTCCTCATCGAGCGCGGCACCTACTTCCTCGGGAACGGCTACCTGAGCTGGCTGGCGATCCTCGCCCTGTGCTACGGCCCGTTGCTCGTGCGCAGGAGATGGCCGCTGCTCGCCTTCGCCACCGCCCTCGCCCCGACGCTGGTCATCACGGCGACGGGCCACGGGCAGCCTTTCGTCGGGATGCTCCTGGGGCTGCATGCCGTCGCCTCGGTCCGCCCTCCGGTCGTTTCGCAGTGGGCCCTCTTCGCCGCGATCGTGCCAGGACTGGCCCAGTCCTACTGGACCTACACCTTCATCGACGACCACCCCGACCTCGTCGACTTCGTCATCCCGGCCATCTTCTTCACCAGTCTCACGATCATCGTCTGGGCGGTCGGCCGCCACGAGTACGGCAACCGCCTCGCCGCCCAACGGCTCCGGCAGCAGGTCGCGGTCAGCGATGCGGCCGCCACCGACCGCGAACGTCGGCGGATCGCCCGCGAGCTGCACGACATCCTGTCCCATTCCGTCAGCGCCATGATGATGCAGGCTGCCGGGGCGCGGGCTGTGGCCAGGTCGATCGGCGAGGAGGGCACGGACCTGGACCGGCTGGGCACGGTCGAGGATGCCCTGACCACCATCGAGGAGACGGGCTCGCAGAGCTTGCGGGAGCTGCACCGGCTCCTCGGGGCCCTGCGCGGCGCCGAGGAGGGCAGCGCCGGGCCGGGCCTCCAGTCCCACGACCGCGGATCCGACGACCACCACCATCTCAACCTCCACGACCTGGTGGAGCGATCCTCCAGGTGCGGGCTCACGGTCGAGCTGCACCACATCGGCGCGCACCAGGGGCTGGACCCCTCGGTCGACTCGGCCGCCTACCGGGTGGTCCAGGAGTCACTGACCAACGCCCTCAAGCACGGTGGCCGGGGCACCGTGGTCGACGTCTACGAGACCTGGAGCGCCGACGGCCTCCATCTTCAGGTCCGCAGCCGCTCCGGGCCCGGCGAGGGGACGCCGCAGCGCCCCACGGCCCCGTCGTCCGGCACCGGGCTGGTAGGGTTGCGCGAGCGAGTCGAGCTCGCCGGAGGCAGCTTCGAGGCGGGTTGGGTCCACGGCGAGTTCGTCACCACCGCCACCCTGCCCCTGACCTCCACGTCAGACCTACGCAACCGCCAGGGGGAGCCATGATCCGCGTCGTGATCGCCGACGACCAGGCCGCCGTCCGGGACGGCATGGCCATGATGCTCGGCTCCCAGCCCGACATCGAGGTGGTGGGCCTGGCCAAGGACGGCGTGCAGGCCGTCGCGATGTGCACCCGGGAACGGCCCGACGTCGTGGTCATGGACATCCGGATGCCCGGCGTCGACGGGATCGAGGCCACCAGACGGATCGCCCGGGAGTGCGAGGGCCGCGACCAGGTCACGGCCGTCCTGGTCCTGACCACTTTCGACCACGACGACGCCCTCTACGGCGCCCTGCGGGCCGGCGCCTCCGGCTACATGCTCAAGCACGCCGCCCCCTCCGGGCTGGCCGACGCCGTCCGCAAGGTGGCCGACGGCGGCTCGTGGATCGACCCCAGCGTGGCCGGGAAGGTCATCGAGACCCTCCGCGAGACGGCACCGAAGGACGCCACGGGGCGCCCCAGCCTGGAGATGCTCTCCCGACGCGAGCTGGAGGTCCTGCGCCTCCTGGGCGACGCCCCGACCAACGCCGAGCTGGCCGAGATGCTCTTCGTCTCCGAGTCGACGGTCAAGACCCACATCTCCCGGCTGCTGATGAAGACCGGGTCCCACGACCGCTCCCAGCTGGTCGCAGTGGCCTACCGCTCCGGCCTGGTCCAGCCCTGAGGGGCGTACCAACTTTCTTCCCTCCGGCCGGTGATCATCCGGCGGCGTCGGCACCTGGCAGGACGATCGCGCGGGCATCTGACCTCAGCCACGTAAACCCTCTCTGACCTGCGAAAACGTGGCTTGATCGGCCGCTCGGAGTGGTCCCATACTCCTTGCTGTGACCACCACCGTCGGCCTCTTCGGCACCGGACGCCTCGGCACGGCGATCCGGCAGATCGCCGAGCCCGGGCACGTCGTGGCATGGGCACGTGGCCGCGGGGACGAGCCGGGACCGGGGTCCCTCGAGCCGGCATCGGGGTCCGTCGACCCGGCACCGGAGCCCGCCGAGCCCCCGCTGGCTCCCGTCGACGTCGCGATCGACGTCAGCCACCCGGACGCCGTCGCGGACCACCTGGCGTGGGCAGGGCGGACCGGCACCCCCCTGGTCATCGGCACCACGGGCTGGGACCCCGCCCTCCTCCGGCCCGACCAGGTCGAGATCCCGGTGCTGGTCGCTCCCAACTTCTCCCTCGGTGTCGCACTCGTGCGGCGGGTCGCCCAGGTCCTCGGGGGGTATGCGGCCTCCCTCACCTCCTCCGGCGCCACGGCCGACCTCGCGGTCACCGAGGTCCACCACCGGGGCAAGGTCGACTCGCCCAGCGGCACCGCGTTGAGCCTCAGTCAGGCCCTGGCGGTGGGAGCGGGACGGGACGAGAACGACATACCGACCACGAGCCTGCGGCTCGGCGCCGTCGTCGGCGAGCACGAGCTCATCCTGACCTCCGAGCAGGAGACCATCCGCGTGCAGCACGTCGCCCACGACCGCCACCTGTTCGCCGCCGGCGCCCTCGCCGCTGCGGACTGGCTGACCACCAGGGCGGCGGGCGTCCATACCCTCGACGACCTCGCAGCAGACCTGTTCCCACCGATCCATCCACTCCGGACCACCCACCAGGAAGGCCAGCCATGAGCAGCAGCCTCACCGCCACCCCGTTCACCGAACTGGGCGTCGCGCTCGCGACCCCCTTCACCGCCGGCACCGACGCCGTCGGCGGGGCGCGAAAGCCGGCGGTCGACCATGCGGCGTACGGGCGGCTCATCGAGCACGTGCTCGCCGGTGGCGAGGGCGTGGACTGGCTGCTCGTGCTCGGCTCGACCGGCGAGGCGGCCACCGTCTCCGACGTGGAGCGGCTGGCGCTCATCCGCCAGGCGGTCTCGCTGGCCGGCGGCGTCCCCGTGGTGGTCGGCGTCGGCGCCAACGACACCGACCGTGCCGTCGAGCTGGCCGTCGAGGCGCGCGCTGCCGGGGCGGACGCCCTGCTCGTGGTGACGCCCTTCTACAACAAGCCGCAGGTCAGCGGCCTGGTCGCCCACTTCCGGGCGGTGGCCGACGCCGTGCCCGGCCTGCCGATCATCGCCTACAACGTCCCCGGCCGGACCGGCTGCAACATCACCCCCGCGGCGATGACCAGGATCTGGGGCATCGACCAGGTGGTCGCGCTCAAGGAGAGCTCGGGCGACATCCGCCAGATGGCCGAGCTGTGCCGGCAGGCCCCGGCAGGGCGCGCCGTGCTGTGCGGGGACGACGACCTCACCGTGGCCTCCGTCGCGCTCGGCGCGCAGGGCCTGGTCTCGGTCTGCGCCAACGTGGCCCCGGTCGAGACCCGGCGGATGGTGCACGCCGCGATGGCCGGCGACATCGCGACCGCGCGCGCCACCGCCGACCTGCTCGCCCCGCTGATGACGGCGATGTTCGTCGAGACCAATCCGGTCCCGGTCAAGGCCGCCCTGGCCTGCCTGGGGATCACCTCGGGGATGGTGCGGCTGCCGCTCTCGCCCGCCGAGCCGCAGACGTGGACCGCCGTGCAGCGCGCGCTCGCCGGCCTCCTGGCCAGCCGTCGCACCAGCACCCTCATGCCGGTCATCCCCTCGAGCCCCGCGGCGCTGGCGTCGTGACGGCCCGGACGGAGCAGAGCACGCTCGAGGCCTTCTTCACCGAGGGCGGCGCCGCGGAGCGCGCCGGCGAGCGCGAGACCCTCGAAAGGGTCGAGGAGCTGCTGGAGGCGCTCGAGGAGGGCACCGTCCGCGCGGCCAGCCGCGACGACGAGGGGCGGTGGCAGGCCCACGCCTGGGTCAAGCGCGGCATCCTCGCGGCCTTCCGGCACAGCGAGACCGTCGAGATCGACTGGCCGGGCGGCGCCGTCGACCGGTCCCTGGTCCCGGCGCGACGTCTCGGCCTCGGTGACGGGGTGCGGGTCGTCCCGGGCGGCACCTCGGTGCGCCGTGGCGCGCACCTGGCGCCGGGCGTCGTGGTCATGCCCCCGAGCTATGTCAACGTCGGCGCCCACGTGGGCGCGGGCTCGATGGTCGACAGCCACGTGCTGGTCGGATCCTGCGCCCAGGTGGGCGGCGGGGTCCACCTCTCGACCGCCGTGCAGCTCGGCGGGGTGCTCGAGCCGGTCGGCGCCCGACCGGTCGTGGTCGAGGACGACGTCTTCGTCGGCGCGCAGTGCGGTCTCTACGAGGGCGTCGTCGTGCGGTCCAGGGCCGTCCTGGCGCCCGGCGTCATGCTCACGGCGGGGACGACGGTCTACGACCTCGTCAACCAGACCGAGCTGCGCGGGGAGGTCCCCGAGGGCGCGGTCGTCGTGCCGGGGTCCCGCCCTGCGCGGGGCGACTACGCCGCGGTGCTCGGCCTCTCGCTCTACGCGCCGATGATCGTCAAGTACCGCGACGCCTCCACCGACGCCGCCACCGTCCTGGAGGGTGCGCTGCGGTGAGCCCGTCGTCACGGGTGGCGGACGTCGGGCTGTCCCCCATCCGCCGGATGGCCGTGGGCGCTCCCCCGGGCACCATCAGCCTGGGCCTGGGCGAGCCCGGCTGGGCGCTGCCGCAGGTCGCCCGCGAGGCCTTGGTCGAGGCCGGTCACGAGCACGGGCCGTTGGCCTACGGGCCCAACACCTCCTCCCCCGACCTCGTCGACGCGGTGAGCGACCACCACGCGGCGAGCCACCGCATACCCTCCGTCGACCCGACCCAGGTGATGGTGACGTCCGGCAGCCAGTCCGCGCTCTGCGCCCTCTTCCTGACCCACGTCGAGGCGGGCAGCGCGGTGCTCGTGCCGGACCCGGGCTTCGTCTCCTACGCCTCGCTGGCCCGGATGTGCCAGGCACGGAGCGTCGGCTACCCGCTCGGGCGCGGCGGCGTCCTGGACGCGGACCTGCTGGTCGCGACCCTCGAGTCCGCGCCCGACGCGTCCGTCGTCGTCCTCAACCATCCCGCCAACCCGACCGGGGCCACCGCGTCCGCGGCGGACCTGCTCCGCGTCGCCGAGGCATGCGCCTCGCGCGGGGTGCTGCTCATCAGCGACGAGGTGTATGCGGAGCTGTGGCTGGGTGCACCGCCCGCCTCCCTGCACGACGTCGTGGGCGTCGAGGGGGGCATCGTGCTCGGCTCGGTGAGCAAGTCCTTCGGCGCGCCCGGGCTGCGGGTGGGCTGGGCGGTCGGCGATCCCGAGGTGCTCGCGCCGACCCGGATCGTGCACAACGCGATGACGACGGCACCGGCCCGGCCCTCGCAGGCTGCGGCCGTGGCCCTGCTGCGGTCCGCCGACGTCGTGCTCCCGGCCGCGCGCGAGGAGGTGCGCGTCCGGTGGCAGACGCTGGCGCTGCACGCCCCGCAGCTGCTCGACCTGGCCGACCGGGCGGCAGGTCGGAGCCCCGGCGACCCGCGGGCGGGCTTCTACCTGTGGCTGCCGGTGCCCGAGGAGGGGGCGGCGGGGCGCGCGGCAGAGGTGACCGTGGCGGAGGACGCCGGGGCGGACACCGAGAGCTTCGCGCTGCGGGTGCGGGACGAGTCGCACGTCACGACCGTCCCCGGCAGAGCGTTCGGGCCGCGGGGAGCCGGCTTCCTGCGGGTGAGCATCGGCGGCCCCGTCGACGAGCTCGAGCAAGGACTGGCGCGGCTGGCGCCCCGGTGGAAGGCATGATCTTGACCGCTGCGACGACCGACCTGTTCACCTTCGGCGAGGAGGCGCTGCTCGACCTGACCGCCACCCGCACCTCGCCCTTCTTCGCCTACGACCTGGGCGTCGCGCGGGAGCGCTATCGACAGCTGCGCGCGGCCCTGCCCGAGCGGGTCCGTCTGGCCTACGCGGTCAAGTCCAACCCTGGCCTGCCGCTGCTGGAGACCTTCTCCGCCGAAGGAGCCTGGTTCGACTGCGCGTCCGCGGGCGAGGTCTCGACGGTGCTGGCCGCCGGCGGCACCGGGTCGGGCATGGTCGTCGCCGGGCCGGCGAAGTCCGAGCGCGACCTGCAGGCGGCTCTCTTCGCCGGCGCCCGGATCCAGGTGGACGGGATCGAGGACGTGGCCCGGCTGCATACCCTCCACACCGGCGAGCGCCCCCTGCGCGTGAACGTCCGCGTCAATCCGGCCTCGGGTGTGTCGGAGGGCGCGGCCATCATCAGTGGTGGTGGGCCGAGCGCGTTCGGGGTGGACGAGGAGGTGGTCGAGGAGTTCGTGCGCGAGGCGACGCGGTTCGACCCCGTGCAGATCTGCGGGCTGCAGGTCTTCTCCGCGAGCAACGAGCTCGACGCGGGGCGACTGCTGGCCAACCACCGCACGACGCTGCGGATCGGGCAGCGCCTCCAGGAGCTGCTGGGCCGGGAGCTGGACCTCATCGACCTGGGCGGTGGGCTGGGGGTCCGGTATGCCGTGGAGCAGCCGACCCTGGACGTCCGCGCCCTGGGTGCGGGGCTGGGTCGGGTGCTGGAGGAGAACCCGTGGTTCACCGGCGAGCTGCTGCTGGAGCCGGGGCGGTGGCTGTCCGCGCCGACGGGGGTCTACTGCGCCCGGGTGGTGCGGACCAAGGTCTCGCGGGGTGAGCGCTTCGTCATGCTCGAGGGCGGCATCAACCACCTGCTGCGGCCGTTGATGACCGGGCAGTCCTTCCCGACCCTGGCGCTGCGCCCGGGAGTGGGCGTGCTCGACGGTGGGACCGCGACGACGACGCTGGCCGGGCCGCTGTGCACCTCGCTGGACCGTCTCGGGCACGGCGACCTGCCGGTGGACCTGCAGCCCGGCGACGTGGTGGTCTTCGGCCGGGCCGGGGCCTACGCCTTCACGCAGGCGATGACCCACTTCCTGTCCCACCCGGCGCCCGAGCAGGTCTGGATGGGCTGAGGGAGGCCGCCACCGGGCGAATCATCCTGGAGGCGGAGGCCGGCCGCATGCCCCCCGCCCTAGGCTCGCCACACACCGCGCGTCATCCGTGAGACGTGCGAGATGTGCAGGGAGCAACGATGGGTTCGAGCCTGGCTGGCCGTGTCCGGCGAGCGCGCGCGCACGCCCTCACCCCCTTCCGGGGTGCGGTGGGGAGCGGACGCGCGATCTCCCACGTCCCGGTCGAGCTCCGGGGCGGGGACTGACATGGGTCGCCTCCTGACCCTCGCCCTCACCGGCACGGTCGCCGCGGCCACCGCCACCTGGCTGGGCATCTCCCTGGCCGGCCAAACACCCCAGGAGCCTGCGGCCTCCTCGGCCTCCGCCGTGGACGCGGCTTCGACCCAAACCCCCAGCCCCGCCCAGACCCAGATCGAAGCTCGCATCCCGCAGGACCGGAGCACCGAGCTGCCCGATGTCGAGCAGCAGGGCCCCGGTCCGCAGGACCTGGCCCCGGACCACGCCCCTGCGGGCACACCGGTCTCCCGTCCGGCTCCTGCCCCGGTCCACCTCCCCCAGGAGGCCGCGGAGGAGGCCGAGTCGGTGGTCGGTGACTTCCTGGCCGCGCAGGACGAGTTCCTCGGGCTGCCCGAGCCCGGGCTGCTGGAGACCGACGCCCTCGGGGTGGTCACCGGGGTCGCCGAGGGCGAGCTGGCGGCGCGCGCCGCGGAGTTCGCCAACGAGGGACTCCGGCAGACCGGCCAGGTCCAGGTCCTCGGCGTCACGATCCTGGACCGGGACGACGAGGCCGACCCCGCCACCATGACCGTCGAGGCCTGCCTGGACCTCGACGACGTCGAGGTCGTCGACGCCCGGGGCGTGTCCCTGGGCGACCGTCTCTACCGCCCCGGGCGCCCCGTCCGCGACGTCTACACCCTCGTCCGGTCGGAGGGGAGCTGGAAGGTCACCTTCCACGAGATCCCCGCGGATGACGCGTGCACCCCCACCACCTGACCGGCACCGCACCGGCCGCAGCGAGAATCGAGCATCCCGTGACCAGCACCGCAATCGGACCGAGGTGGATGCGACGCGCCCTGGCGACCGTGGCCGCACTGGCCCTCATCGGTGCCGGTCTGACCTCCGGCCGGTCGGTGGCGAGTGCCGCGACGGACCTGCCCGACGGGTCCTCCCCGGAGCGAGCCGCGGCCTCCTGCTGGGAGATCAGGCAGAACGACCCGGGCAGCCCCGACGGGACCTACTGGCTCGTGACGCCCACCCTGGTCGCACCCGCCCAGTTCTACTGCGACATGACCACCGACGGCGGAGGGTGGGTGCTCGTAGGTCGAGGCCGGGACGCCTGGAAGGAGCACTACACCGGGCTCCGTCCCGAGCGGATGCTCACGGCGGTGACCGGACCGGCGGCCTTCCAGCCCTCGCAGCTGCCGGCGTCGACGATCGACGGGCTCCTGGACGGCGGCCGGGTCGACGCCCTCGCCGACGGGATCCGGGTGCGCCGCGCTGCGGCGGCCGACGGCTCGGCCTGGCAGGAGGTCCGGCTCCGCCCCAGCAGCCGCGACCGGTGGACGTGGACCTTCGGCGCCGAGCACGGCCTGCGCAGCTTCTCCTTCAACGGGTCCTCCCGCAACGGCGGCCTGACCTCCGACTTCGGCGCCGACCAGGGCCTGCGCCGGGTCCGCACCGGCGAGAACTCGGCGATGGGCTACCGCGCGGGCTGGGCCTACGGCGACAGCGTCACCGGCAGCAGCTCCGAGACCAGCTATCTCTGGTCCCGCACGAACGGGCAGGGCCGGGCGCTGCCCTTCGCGCAGGTCTACCTGCGCCCCACGCTGCGGCTCTCGGACCTGGCCTTCCCGACGATCCCGGACGAGGGGGCACCGGCCCAGGAGCAGCGTCGCCTGCCCCAGAGCCAGGCCATGCCGACCGTCTGGGGCGTGACCGGTCTGGCCGCCGGCAGCGGCGAGTTGAACACCGAGGTCCAAGCCTTCGCCCAGGTGGGCCAGACCGTCTACGTCGGCGGCAACTTCAGCCAGGTCCAGCGAGACTCGGCCGGCCGCGACGTCGTGGCCCGGCGCTTCCTCGCCGGCTTCGACGTGAGCACCGGCGAGCTGGTCACCTCCTTCGCCCCGGTCCTGGACGGGCAGGTCAAGGCCCTGGCCGCACTCCCCGACGGACGCCTCGCCGTCGGCGGCACGTTCACGACGGTCGACGGGCAGGCCCGGCCCGGCCTGGCGTTCCTCGACCCCGTCACCGGCGCGCTCCAGGGCTGGCAGGTGGAGGTCCAGAACCGCAGCGCCTCCGGGGCGCTGTCGGTGCGCGGGATGTCGGTCTCCGACACCCACCTCTACCTGTCCGGATCGATGACGCACCTGCTGTCGGGAACCACGACCGCGTCCACGTGGAACGCCGGCCGCATACGCCTCTCCGACGGGCGGCCCGACACGGCCTGGAATCCCGCGCTCAACGGGACGTCCGTGGGCGTGCACGCCGCCGAGGCCGGCGACCGCGTCTACTACTCCGGCTACTTCCGCCAGACCGGCACGATCCCCACCACCAGCGCCTCCGCCGTCCTGACCGGCTCCGGGGCCTCCGTCGTCGAGCCCGTGTGGAGCCCGACGTTCAGCCGCACGCTCAACGACAATCTCTGGCAGCTCGGCGTCACGGAGGCCTCCGGACGGGTCTACCTCGGTGGCTCGGAGCACAGCCTGTTCGGCTACGACCGGGAGGGTTTCGCGCTGCGGTCGGGGTCGATCACCAAGGCGGGCGGGGACTTCCAGACGGTCGTCGCCGACGGCGATCTCGTCTACGGAGGCTGCCACTGCGGGCACTGGGTCTTCCAGGACTCCTACGCGTGGCCCACGCTGACCCCCGGCTGGACCCAGGCCGACCAGATCACCACCATCGGGGCCTGGGACGCCGCCAGCGGCACCTACCTGCCCGAGTTCAACCCGGTCCTCAAGGGACGGGCCGGGTATGGGGCATGGGCCTCCTTCGTCGACTCCACCGGGGTGCTGTGGGTCGGGGGCGACTACGTCAGCTCCCTGCGGGCCAACTACGTCAACCAGTGGTCCGGCGGCTTCGCACGCTTCGCGCCGCGTGACGTCACCGCCCCCTCCGCGCCGACGTCGCTCCTGGTGACCGCCGGCGCCCAGCTCGAGCTGACCTGGGATGCGGAGGCAGGTGGTGGCGTCGCACGCTACGAGGTCCTCCGGGACGGACGCGTGATCGCAATCCCCACGACCACCAGCACCTCGGTGGCGCTGCCCCAGGGCGTGGCACGCTACGCGGTGCGCGCGGTCGACGCGGCGGGCAACCGGTCTGCCACGACACCCGTCCAGGTCGTGGACCCCGCCACGATCCCCGTGAGCACCACCTTCGTGGCCGCGGGCTCGACGTGGTCGTGGCGCTTCGACACCACGGCGCCCGCGGAGGGATGGACGCAGCTCGGGCACGACGACTCCGGCTGGGCCACGGGCGAGGCGGTCCTGGGCTACGGCTCGTCCTCGGTCTCCACCGACATCTCCGTCGGTGCGCCCACGCGGCGTCCGCTCTCGGCGCAGTTCCGGCACGAGTTCACCGTCTCCGACCCCGGGGAGTACGGCACGGTCGACCTGACCCTGCTGGGCAACGACGGAGCGGTCGTCTGGCTCAACGGCACCGAGGTCGCCCGCGTCAACCTGCCCACGGGTCCCATCACCTCCACCACCCTGGCGACCGCGGCTCCCCCGGCCAGCGCGCCCCCGGTCACCATCTCGGTGCCGGCGGCCCTGCTGACCGAGGGCGACAACGTCCTGGCCGCACAGACCCACCTCAACTACCGCAGCACCCCCAACGTCCTCTTCGACCTGAGCCTGGTGGGGACGGAGGGGCCCGCCGTGGCACCCGACCCGCCCGCGGCCGCCTCGCTCCAAGCGCTGGCCACCTCACCGTCGACGGTGGAGCTGGCCTGGGAGCACGTCCCCGGTGACTACTTCAGCGGCTACGTCCTCGAGCGGGACGGCGCCGTGGTGGCCGAGCTGGGGCCGGACGCCCGGGCCCACACCGACGAGGGGCTGGAGCCGGGATCGAGCCACAGCTACACCGTCAGCGCCGTGGACGCCTTCGGGCAGGCGACGCCCTCGCAGGCCGCCGAGGTCACCCTGCCCGAGCCGGTCCCCGACCCGGTGGTGCTCGTCGCCGAGGGCTCCTCGTGGTCGTGGCGGTTCGACGCCGCACCCCTGGCCGAGGACTGGGTCCAAGCCGCCTTCGACGACCAGGGCTGGGCGGTCGGCAGCGCGGTCCTGGGCTACGGCAGCTCCAAGGTCAGCACCGACCTCAAGGCCGGTGCGCCCACGCCGCGTCCGCTGTCGGTGCAGTTCCGTCACGAGTTCACGGTGGACGACCCGTCCGGTCTCGGGGCGACCCAGCTCACCTTCCTCGCCAACGACGGGGCGGTCGTCTGGCTCAACGGCACCGAGGTCGCCCGGGTCAACCTGCCGACGGGCCCCCTCACGCAGAACACGTTCGCCACGGCGGCCCCCGGTGCCGGCGCGGCTCCCGTCACCGTGGCCGTTCCGCCAGGGCTGCTGGTGGCCGGCCAGAACGTCGTGACCGCCCAGACCCACCTGAACTACCGCAACAGCCCCAACATCCTCTTCGACCTCGAGGCGGAGGAGGTGCCCCCGGCCCCGTGACCCGTCCCGCCACCAGCACCACGCACCCGACCCTGGGGAGCCGCCCGCGCTACCGGGAGTCGGTCGCTGCGCTGTCGGCGGCACAGAAGTCGGGAGCCGGGGTCCCGGCCTACCTCCGCTGGGTCAACCGCGGGCTGGGCCGACGCCTGGCCGCCCTGGCCCACGTCGCCGGCATGTCTCCCAACCAGGTGACGACGCTCAGCATGGGCGCCTCCGTCGTGGCGGCGCTCCTGATGGTGACGCTGCCGGCGACCGTCCCCGCCGCCGTGGGCATCGTCGTCCTGCTGCTCCTCGGCTACGCCCTGGACTCGGCCGACGGCCAGCTCGCCCGGCTCCAGGGCTCCGGGTCGCCGGCCGGCGAGTGGCTCGACCACGTCATGGACGCCGTGCGCCAGCCTCTCGTGCACCTCGCCGTCGGGCTCCACCTCGCCCGCCACACCGACGAACGCTGGTCCTGGGCCGCGGCGGGTGCCGGGGTCTTCATGGTGGTCGCCTCCGCGTGGTTCCTCTCCCAGCTCCTGGCGGAGCAGCTGGCGGCCCGCTCGGCGTCGACCACGACGCCGGTCTCCCCCGGGACCTCAACGTCCCCCTGGTGGCTCTCGTTCGTGAAGCTGCCCTACGACACGGGCTTCCTCTACCTCGGCCTTCTCCTGCTGCCCTGGCCGTCCATCTTCGTCCCCTTCTACCTCGCCCTGCTCGGCCTGACGATCCTGGTCGCGTGCCTGTCCGGCATCCGCAAGTACGCCACGCTGGCCGCCACCCCATCACCAGCCCGGCCAGGGAGGTCGGAGCCGTGACCGTGACCACCGGGGACGAGGCGCTGAGCCGGGCGCAGTTCCGCCAGGCGCAGGAGCAGCGCCGGATCGCGACCGACGCGGTGGCGCAGCTCCCTGCCTGGCCGCTCCTGGCCCTGCTGTGGGGCCTGCCCCTCTGGTGGGTGCTGGGTCTCTTCCCGGTGAGCTCGGTCATCGTCGCGGTGCCCATGGTGTGCTACCTGGTGCTCAAGCGCGACGTGGTCGTGGTGCCCGGGATCCTGCCCTACGTCGCCCTCCTGGCGTGGATGGTGCCCAGCGCCCTGATGCTGGACGGGGGCATGCTCAGCTTCCTCATCCGCTTCTCCCAGCTCGCGTCCGTGGCGGTGATCGCGGTCTACGTGGTCAACGCCCGGGCACAGCTGCCCGACTCCCGCATCCTCGCCGGCCTCGTCGCCGTGTGGGGTGCCGTCGTCGCCGGCGGGTATCTCGGCCTCCTGGCCCCCGACCTGCAGCTGACCTGGACCGTCGGTCGGCTCCTGCCCGGTGGCCTGGCCGGCAACGACTACGTGCGCGACATGGTCTTCCCCACCGCCGCCGAGATCCAGCACCCCTGGGGTGCGCCCGAGCCCTTCGTGCGTCCCTCGGCACCGTTCTCCTACACCAACGGGTGGGGCGCCTCGATCGCTCTCTTCGTGCCGGTGCTGCTCGGCGCCGGGCTGCGCACGCCGACACCGGTCAGGAAGGGGCTGGTCCTTGCCGCGATCGCCCTGACCATCCCGCCCGCCCTGGCCACGACCAACCGCGGCCTTTTCCTGACCTGGGCGGTCGTCCTGGCCTATGTCGCGCTGCGCCTGACGCTGCGGGGGCACCTGGCCGTCCCCCTCGCGGCAGGCGTGGGGGTGGGGATCCTGTCCGTCAGCGGAGGGTGGGCGGCCCTGATGCGCCTGCTGACGGCCAGGCAGGAGGTCGTGGACACCACAGCAGGTCGGGCAGGCCTCTACCGGGAGGCCTTCGAGCGGACGCTCGGGTCGCCCCTCCTGGGTTTCGGTGCGCCCCGCCAGTCCTACTGGAGCGAGATCTACGTCGGCACCCAGGGCATGGTCTGGAACGTCCTCTTCTGCTTCGGTTTCGTCGGCCTGGGCCTGTTCGCCTGGTTCATGCTGGGCCTGGTCCTGCGGACCTTCGCCGCCCCCACGACCTGGCAGCTGTGGCTGCACTCCGCCCTGGTCGCGGCTGCCTTCATGAGCATCTTCTACGGACTCGACAGGCACCTGCCCTATATCGCCGTCGTCGCGGCGATGCTGCTGCGCCACCGTTACCTGCCGCCCGTCGCGGTGCTGCGGCCATGAGCGCGCCCAGGGGCGGACGGCCGGTGGTGGGGTCCGGCGCGCGGGTCCCGGCGGCGACCGGGCCCGGCCGGGCCGGTGGTGAGTCCCTGCTCGGTGCCGGGACGATCAGTCTCGTCGGATCCAGCGTGGCGGCCGGCACCGCCCTCGTGCTCGCCGTGGTGGTCGCGCGCAGTTTCGGCCCCGCCGGGACCGGCGTCTTCTTCCAGCTCGTGGGCTGGTTCGCCGTCCTGGCCGGCATCCTGAAGCTGGGGACCAACAGCGGCCTGGTCCGGGGGCTGGCCCGGTCCCGGGCGTTGGGCCAGTCGCAGCCGGAGGGCCAGCTGCTCTGGTATGCGGTGTGGCCGGTGCTCCTCGTGTCCACGCTCGTCGCGGCGGCGGTCTGGGTCTGGGCGCCAGGGCTCGCGGCGAGGCTGGGCCCGGCCGCGTCCGGCCCCGACATGGCCGGGGCGGGAACGGCCGAGGCGCTGAGGGCCCTCGCCCCCTGCCTGGTCGTCGCCGCGGTGATGTCCACCCTTCACACCGCCGTGCGGATGATGCGGGGTGTCCTCGCGTTCACCCTCCTCCAGAACGTGCTGATCCCGCTGGGACGCATCGTCGCCGTGGTGGCGGCAGCCTGGGCCGGCTGGAACGTCCTCGGGGCCGTCGTCGCCTGGGCTGCGCTCCTGCCCCTGTGGCTGCTCCTGACGGTCTGCGTCCTGTGGGGACCGGTCTTGCGCGACCTGCGAGGGCGCGCCCGGCGGGACGCCGGCGCCGGAGGCCGGGAGACGCTGGGCGGATTCTGGAGGTTCACCGGCGGTCGCGCAGTGGGCTCGGCGGTCGAGGTGGCGCTGGAGTGGGCGGACGTCCTCGTGGTGGCCGCCCTCCGGCCCGCCCACGAGGCCGGCATCTACGCCGTCGTGACCCGGGCCGTGCGGGCCGGTCAGGTCGGGGACCGTGCGCTGCGGGTCGCGGCCAGCCCGCGCATCGCCCATCTGCTCGCGGTGCGTGACAGCGACGGCGCCGCACGGCTCCACACCGTCGCGACGACCGGCCTGGTCCTGCTGGTCTGGCCCTTCTATCTCGTCCTGATCATCATGGGTCCGGCCGTGCTGGCCCTCTTCGGCGAGGGATTCCGGGCGGGCGCGCTGCCTCTGGCGCTGCTCTCGTCGGCAGCCATGCTGGCCGCCCTCGCCGGGATGCTGCAGAGCATCCTGCTCATGGCGGGGCGGAGCAGCTGGCAGGTCTGGACCAAGGGCACGGCGCTGCTCCTGAGCGTGGTCCTCAACCTGGTCCTGGTGCCTCGGCTGGGCCTGCTGGGGGCAGCCACGGCCTTCTGCATCGTGGTCCTGGTCGACACCACGGCCGCCGCCGTCCTGGTCCACCGCGGCGTGGGTGTCGAGCTGCGGCCCAGAGCCGTGCTCCCCGCCGCCCTCGCCCCGCTGCTGTGCTTCGGCCTCCCGGGCCTGCTCGTGCGCTCGACCTGGGGCAGCGCGCCGCAGGCCCTGGTCGTCTACGTCGCCTCGGCCGCGGTCCTCTACCTCTTCGTGCTGTGGCGGCTCCGTGAACGGCTCGGCCTCAGCCTGCTGGCGTCTCCTGCCGAGGACGGGGAGCGGCCACGTCCAGCTGTGGGGCCGAGCCCTTCCGCGCACTCGGCACCAGCCGACGTCCGACCCACAGCCCGCGCCTGAGCGCCCGTTCCATCCCCGACCCAGCGATCCCCGCCCGAGCCGCGGCCGGCTCCGCGCCCCGGCTCACTGGCTCGGCGCTCTCCCCGGCTGTCGTCGCCAGCCCGTCCAGGTGCCGGATCGCGACGGCCGCCCCGGGAGAGCGATAGCTCACCGTCCGCCGCACCTCGACCCGGCCGCCCAGGGCCTGGTCGAGCAGCTCGTGGAGCATCGCTTCGGTCTCGGCCAGGTGCACGAGGCCGTCCCGCGCGAGCAGCCGACCGAAGTGCACCTGATGGTGGTCGACGACCTCGTTCAGCTCCGGCAGGCGTGGCACGACGATGGGGACGTGTCCCACGGCCAGCGCGTCCATGACACCGCCCGCACCCCCCTGCAGGACCAGCACGTCGGCGGCGGAGTAGGTCTGGAGCAGCACGGGGTGGGGCAGCATCACGACGTTGTCCGCGTCCTGTGCCGACCGCGAGACGCCGTGCTGGACCAGCACCTCGACCCCCTGTGGTCGCTGCCAGGAGTCGGTCCAGTCCACGAGCCGGTCGAAGGGCAGGTGGTAGGTGCCCAGGCTCACCACGACGCGGGCCGTCACAGGACCACCCCGACGCACTCGCTGCCGGGGACCTGCTCGGCCAGCTCCGGCCACTGGACGAAGAACCGGTCGGCGAAGGGATAGAGCAGTCGTCCGCTCAGCGACAGGTCGCTGATGCGGTCCACCGGTTCGAGGTGGACGGTCCAGGCGCCCACGGAGCGGGCCTGGACGAAGAAGGGAACCACCGCGGCCGCACCCGTGCTGAGGATGACGTCGGGGCGGAAGTCGCGCAGGACGCGACGGGCGAGCAGGGTGTTGCGGAGCAGGTTGGGCACGTTGCGGACCGTCGGATAGTGGGCCTCGACGACGTCCTCGCCGACGAGCCGGGCCCGGGCATCCTCGGTCGGCAGGGTGACCCACCGCCGCTCGTGCTGCTCCCACCACGGTCGCAGCGCCCACATCTGGGCCAGGTGGCCGCCGGAGGAACACACCAGGAGCACCCTCATCAGATCCCCTTCCCCATCCGCTGCACCACGCGCACGACCCAGCCCGTGCGCAGGAGTCCCGCACCGATCCCCCAGGCCAGCGCCGCCTTGGGCTGGCGGGGATGGTGCCGCAGGGCCCGCACGGCCCACCGCCGGCCCAGGGCACGCTGGCCGGCGGCCGACCTCGCGAAGGCGATCTGGCTCTCGATCCGGCCCACCGCGCGAGGGCTGCTGCGGAACTCCGGGTGCCGGTCCAGCATCCACTCCAGCGCATCCGCATACTGGGCCCACTTGCCGAAGAAGAACGACTGCCCCTGCCAGGTGACCACCGTCAACGGCTCGTTGACGACGCGGATCGCGCCGGCCCTGGCCGTCCGGAGGAGGAGGTCGTAGTCCTCCCCGTAGCTGCCCGGCAGCTGCTCGTCGACCATCCCGATGTCGGTGAGCACCTCCTTGCGGAAGAGGAAGGAGCTGGAGTGCAGGCCGGGGAGCCGGTCGTGGAGGAGATGTGCGTGGGTGACCGGATCGTGCGGGACCAGGCGCAGGTGCGTCCGGTCCACCGCCTGCACCTCGATCGCCGTCCCCACGAGGACGGCCTCCGGATGGCGCCGGAGCACCTCGACCTGGGCCCGGAGCTTGCCCGGCTGCCAGGCGTCGTCGTCGTCGAGGAAGGCCACCAGGTCGTGGCTCGCGGCCGCGATCCCGCTGTTGCGCGCCCCGGCCAACCCCCTGGCCCTCCGGTTGGTCCGCGTCCTCAGCGTGCGCGTCGTCGAGGTCGGCACGTCGGGCACGAAGGGCTCGCAGGCGTCGAAGACGATGACGACCTCGATCTCTCCGTCGTAGTCCTGGTCCACCACGCTGCGGACCGCCCGCGTCATCATTTCCGGCCGGTTGTGCGTGGGGACGACTACTGTGACCGCAGGGAGTCCGCCGTCGCGATCCTGGTCCGGGACCGACGGCCCCGGCGCAGGCTCGTCGACCTGCGGGAAGGAAGGTTGCGAGGTGGTCGGGGCATGATCTCCACCCGCGGGCGGGACGCCGCCCTCCTGCGCATCTACGCGCTCAAGTCGGGCCTGGCCCAGCGCCCGGCCCGACGGGCCGCCGAGGACATGGCCCGGGCCGAGTCGCTGTCCCCCGACGCTCTGGGGCAGCTGCAGCGCGAGCGGGCCCGGGATCTGCTTCGGCACGCCTACGACACCGTCCCCTACTACGCCGAGACCTTCGACGCCGCCGGTCTGGGCCGTGGAGACCTGGACCGGGACGACTCCTGGTCGGCCGTGCCGGTGCTGACCAAGTCGGCCGTCAAGGAGCACCAGGAGCGTCTCGTCTCCCCCGGCCTGCGCGGCCGGGGCCTGGTCTCCTCGACGGGAGGGAGCACCGGCCAGCCGTTGCGGGTGCTGCACGACCGCAGCTCCCCGATCGCGGCGCTGTGGTGGCGTGCCTATCGCTGGTGGGGCGTCGGTCCGGGCCTGCACGAGGGCTTCGTCAACCGCCAGCGACGCGGCCGGCTCCGCACCCTGGCCCACGACGCCCAGTGGTGGCCCGCCCGGCACCTCTACCTGGACGCCCAGGGCATGGGTCCGCAGGAGATGGACTCCTTCGTGGCGCGCTGGAACAGGGTGCGGCCCTCGGTGCTGACCGGCTACGTCGAGGGGGTCCACCAGCTGGCCCAACACGTGCGGCGCACGGGGAGTGCCTTCGCGCCACCCCTCGCCATCGCGGTGACCGCCTCCGTGCTGCACCCCAGCCAGCGCCAGACGGTGGAGCATGTGCTGGGGGCCCCGGTCCACGACTGCTACCGGTCCGCGGAGGTGCCGTGGATCGCCGCCCAGTGCCAGGTCCGCAGCGGTCTGCACGTCATGGCCGACCACCGCATCGTGGAGATCGTCGACGACGACGGCGCTCCCGCTCCCCCCGGTCAGCTCGGCCATGTGCTCGTCACCGACCTGAGCAACCTCGTCTTCCCGCTGATCCGCTACCGCATCGGGGACCGGGCCACGGCCCTGGCGGACGACTGCCCGTGCGGGCGCGGTCTTCCGCTGGTGTCCCCCGTCGACGGGCGAGAGGTCGACGTGCTGCGGGGACCGGAGGGTCATGTGGTCGCCGGTGGCCTGAGCGCGCTGTTCAGCACCCACCCGGGGGTGGTCGAGCACTTCCAGATCGAGCAAGCGGCCGACTACTCCATCACCCTGCGCTACGTCCCGGGCAGCTCGTCCGAGGAGGCGGCCGCCGTCGCCGGGATCGCCGCCCGCCGGATCGAGACCATGCTGCACGACACCGTCACGGTGCAGCCCCTGGCCGTCGCCGAGATCGCGCACCAGGGGGGCAAGACCCGCCTGGTCGTCTCCCACGTGCACGACTGATCACCCGACCGTCGCGGCGGCCACCGACCGGTCCAGGCCCCAGATGTCGCGCGCGATCCGGGCGGTCGACTCGATGTGTGCCGCGGACGAGGCGCCGAAGACCACCGACTGGATCGCCGGTATCTGCGCCACCCACTCCAGCGCCTCCCGGGGCGGGATGGCTCCGGAGGCGAAGACCGACATCGCGATGGCCCGGCAGCGCTGCGCCTCCAGCATCTCGATGTAGGTGCGGATCCCACCGCTCATCCGGAACCCCAGCTTGTTGATGTTGGCGCAGACCAGGGGGTTCTCCATCCCTGCCCTCTCCAGCACCGGGACGAGCATGGGCAGGTTCATCGTGATGAAGCCGGGCTCGGCGCCGTAGCGTTCCCGGACGTGCCGGGCGAACACGGCGAAGGCCTCGGTGAACTCCAGGCCGAGCAGCAGGTCGACGACGACGTTCTGCAGGAAGATCACCGGCGTGCGCGCGCCGGCGAACATCTTCATCTCGGCGTCGATGAGGAGGGTCATCACCCCCTCGATGTCCCGTCGGGCCATCGAGGCTCCACCTCGCAGGAGCGCGTTGACCGTCCCCTCCTGCGGCATGAAGCGACGGACCGCCCCGATCATGCCGTCCTCGGTCACCGCGTTGGCGTACTTGTGGGCGTAGGGCATGCCCGGGTAGAAGGTCAGCGCGGAGAACCTGTCCGGGTCCTGACGGGCCCGCTCCACGACGTCGGCGATGCGGTCGTGGGTGGTGCACATGAAGGTCGAGATCCCCTGCTCGCAGGCGCAGGCCAGGACGTCCATGATGGCGTCGAGGTCCTGGAAGCGCACCGCCTGGGCGCGCGCCTTCTCCTCCGACATGTGGTTGACGCCGAAGAACTGGTTGTCCCCGAACAGCAGACGGTCCACGGCTACCTCATCCTCGCCAGCGAGGCCACGGCCCGCGCCCCGGTCAGGAGCGCCAGCGCCGAGCTGCGACGCGGCCTGCGGGTCCGGGCGGTCGGCGAGAGCTCCTCCACAGGACCGCTCCCGGCGGGGTTGGTCCAGGCGCACGCGGTCGAGTCGCGCAGCAGCATGTCCATGACCTCGTCGGTCCGCGCGGCGCTGCGGAAGCTGTTGATCGGCTCATCGACGGTCCGGACCCGGTCCCGCCTGGCGATGGACCTGGTGACGAAGTAGTCGAGCTGGGCGCTGTACTCCTCGCCCCTGAGGTAGAACCACCCCGTCGGGGTCAGCTCGGTGGTGTAGCGGATGTTCCAGCCGCTCCGGTAGCCCTCCGGCATCTTCGCGCCGGCACGCAGGTAGACCTGGCAGGCCTGCCGGTCGACGGTGATCTTGCCCTGGGTGCCCCAGATGGACAGCTGGGTCGACATCTTGCGCTGGGACTCGTCCGACCAGTTCACGGCCAGCTGGGCGCTCACGTCGTCCTGGTAACGGATCGTGGCGTAGACGGCGTCGTCGGTGGCGGGAGAGAAGATCGGGGCCACGACGGTCCCCGACACCGCCACGGGCTCCCCGAGGCACCAGTTGAGCAGGTCGATCGGGTGGGCCGCGTAGTCGTAGAGGCAGCTGCCGCCCTGGTCCCGGCGCGAGCGCCAGCTCGCGCCCGGGCTGCGCAGCACCACCGGTCCCTCCGCCTGGCCGTGCGCGTGCACCACCTTGCCGATCGCGCCGGTGGCCACGAGCCGCTGGCACTCCTGGAAGGAGGCGACGAACCGGTTGTGGTAGCCCACCTGCGTGTGGAGCCCGCGGACCTCGCCCAGTGCGGCGAGCTCGAGCGACTCCGCCGGGGAGAGGGTCAGCGGCTTCTCGCAGAACGTGTGCAGCCCGCTCGCCAGGGCCTCCTGGACGAGCGGGTGGTGCGAGCTCGTCGGGGTGGCGATGACGAGCGCCTCCGGACGCGCCCGCTCGATGAGATCACCCATCCGGGTGTAGGTCGTGACGCCGGTGTAGCGGGACAGCACGTCGAGGAGCAGCCGGGAGGAGTCGCAGACGCCCACCACCTCAACCTCGGGGTGCGCCCTGATCATGGACAGGTGGGAAAGACCCATCTTCCCCACACCGACCAGCCCGACCCGCAACTTCTCCCTGCTCATATCTGCTCCTTCATCGAGTGTTCTTACGCCCTGCACGGACTGTGCCCACGGTGCGTGGCGGCACCTGACGCAGCGCCAGACGACCCAGCAGCATCGCCAGCGCCGCCCCCGAGATCGCCCCTGCCATCAGCCCGCCTGCCCCGAAGACGACGACCCCCGGGGTGGCCGGTGACGACGGCGCCACCGCCGGCGTGACCAGCCGCCCGCGCTGCTGCGCGGGTGCCTCCGCCGCGATCTGCAGGTCCAGCAGCTGTTGCTCGGTGGAGTCGAGCTCGGCGACCAGCGCCCTCGCCCGGGACGACCCGGGGGTCGCTTCCGCCAGGCGGTCACCCAGGTCGTCGACCCGAGCCTGCAGCTGGCCGACCTGCGCCTCCAGCGCCGCGGCATCGGTCCCCTGGTCGCGGTAGGCGACCGCGACGGCGTTGGCCAGCTCGGCCGCACGCCCGGCCTGGTCGGCCTCGGCCGTGAACCGCAGCGCCTTCGCCCCGCGAGGCACGGACACGGACACCGCCTGCCGCACCTGCGCGGCCGTCGTCCCCAGGCCCTCGGCCGCGTGCGTCATGATCTCGGTGGAGGAGGCGACCAGCTGCTCGGTCTCCATGCTGAGCTGCCCGCCCGGCTGCTCGCTCAGGATGAGGACGGCGCTGGCCTCGTAGGTCTTGGGCCACAAGAAGCCCGCCGCCACCCCGAGGGCGGCACCGAGCAACGCCAGCCTGACGATCCAGCCCCAGCCCTTGGCCAGCACGCTCGACAGGCTGATCACGCTCGTCCGGTTCTGCACCGAAAACACTCCTTCGTCGCCCTCCGGATGGACCGAGTCACGGTCCGGTCCATCCGCCCTGCTCTCCGACGGCCCTGCACCGTGGAGTCTTCGTCCACCGTCGGCGACGGTGGGCGGTCGTGCTAGGAGGCCGCCCAGTCCTCGAGCACCCCTCGGAGGAGGGTGCTGCTGGTGTGGACGGTGTAGGGGAAATAGACGACCTCGACGCCGACCGTCGCCATGAGCTCCTCCAGCGCCGCACCCCGAGGCGTGCCCCGCCAGTCGTCACCCTTGAAGATGACGTCGAAGCGCAGCCGCCGCCACATCTCCAGCTTGGTGGAGGCGTCCTCCACCACGGCCTCGTCCACCAGCCGGCAGTGCCGGACCATCTCCACGCGCTCCACGAGCGGAACCACCGGGAGCCGCCCCTTGACCAACGCGGCGTGCTCGTCGGTGACCACCCCCGCGATGAGGTGGTCGCAGGCCCCACGGGCGTGCGTGAAGATGTTGAGGTGTCCGACATGAAGCATGTCGAACACCCCTGGCACATAGCCGATCCGCCCAGGTGGGCGGTCCGTCAATCCCTGCATCGACGACTCCCAACATCCCCGTCGGCCATCACGGTGGCCGAGCACTCACCACCCTGGCAGCCATCAGGGAGTCAGGCATGAGCCTTAAGGATGATTTCCGCGCCCCGTGCGGATCAGCCGGTCTGCCAGCTCTCGAAGACGAGCCAGGTGCGGGTGCCACGCACCCCCGGGACCGCCTGGATCTGCTCGAGCACGACGTCACGCAGCTCGTGGTTGTCGCGCGCCCGCACCTCGACGAGCATGTCGAACTCCGCGCCGACGAGCGCGACCTTCTGCACCCCGGGGAGCGCCGACATCGCCTCCAGCACCTCACGCCACGAACCCTGCTCGATCGAGACCGAGACGTAGGCGGCCGTCGTCAGCCCCAGCTGCTCCGGGTCCACGCGCGCCGCATACCCGGTGATCACCTGGTCGCGGTGCAACCGCTCGAGCCGGGAGTATGCGGTGGCGCGGCTGATGTGCAGCCGCTCGGCGAGCGCGCGGACCGACAACCGCCCGTCCCGACGCAGCTCGGCCACGATCGCCCGGTCGGTGTCGTCCAGACCTGGCGCCACCTGTCTCGCCACCCCCGAGGTGTCCTGGATCACACTGGACGTCTGGTCATCCTTCATGCCTCAACTGTGCCAGACGTCTTGACATTGGCGCTGTCGTTGAGGCCATCGGTCACGACGCGGGACGATGGAGGGCAGACGTCCAACCAGGAGGCCCTCGACGATGAGCGACATCCACGACCTGCTGCCCTGCGCCGAGCCCGTGCAGCTGATCGCCCCCGACGGCACCGCCGTCGAGCCGGGCGAGCAGGCCGGCGCCCGCGGCTACGCCATGCCCTCGACCGACGACCTGCTCGCCGTGTGGCGGGCGATGGTGATCGGCCGACGCTTCGACGCGCAGGCCACCGCGCTGACCAAGCAGGGACGCCTGGCGGTCTACCCCTCCTCCCGCGGCCAGGACGCCTGCCAGGTGGCCTCGATGCTGTGCCTGGAGGAGAACGACTGGGTCTTCCCGACCTACCGCGACTCGATGGCGTTGGTCACCCGCGGCATCGACCCGGTCGAGGTGCTGACCCTGCTGCGCGGCGACTGGCACTGCGGCTACGACCCCGCCGCGACCCGCACCGCGCCCCAGTGCACGCCGCTGGCGACCCAGGCGGTCCACACCGCAGGGGCCGCGGACGGCCTACGCCGACGCGGAGTCGACGGGATCGCGCTGTGCCTCATCGGCGACGGTGCCACCTCCGAGGGCGACTTCCACGAGGGCCTCAACTTCGCCGCGGTCTACGACGCCCCGGCCGTCTTCTTCGTGCAGAACAACAAGTACGCCATCTCCGTGCCGCTCGCCAAGCAGACCAAGGCGCCGTCGCTGGCCTACAAGGGCATCGGCTACGGCGTCCGCAGCGAGCAGGTCGACGGCAACGACCCGGCCGCCGTGCTGGCCGTGATGCGCGCCGCCCGCGAGCACGCCCGCTCCGGCCGGGGCCCGATGCTGGTCGAGGCGCACACCTACCGGATGGAGGCGCACACCAACGCCGACGACGCGACCCGCTACCGCACCGCGGACGAGGTCGACGGATGGACCGGCCAGGACCCGATCGTGCGGCTGCAGGCCTACCTGGTCTCCCAGGGCGGCCTCGACGACGCCCGCATCGAGGAGGTCAAGGCCGAGGCCGAGGCGATGGCCGCGGACCTGCGCGCGCGGATGAACGCCGAGCCGGTCGTCGACCCGATGGATCTCTTCGCCCACGTCTACGACGAGCCCACGCCGCAGCTGCGCGAGCAGATGGACATGGTGCGCCGCGAGCTGGCCGGCACCGCCAGCGCCGCCAGCCCCGGCCCGACCGGAGCCAGCCCGAGCAAGGAGGAGGCGCGATGAGCACCGAACCCCGCCCCACCACATACGCCCAGGCGCTCAACGCGGCGCTGCGCGACGCGATCCGCGAGGACGATTCGGTCCTGGTCTTCGGCGAGGACGTCGGCACGCTCGGTGGCGTCTTCCGGATCACCGACGGCCTGACCAAGGAGTTCGGTGAGGAGCGCTGCTTCGACACCCCGCTGGCCGAGGCGGGCATCGCCGGCTTCGCGATCGGGCTCTGCACGCAGGGCTTCCGCCCGGTGGTCGAGATGCAGTTCGACGCCTTCGGCTACCCCGCCTTCGAGCAGGTCGCCTCGCACGTGGCCAAGATGCGCAACCGGACGCAGGGGAGAATGACGCTGCCGATGGTGATCCGGGTGCCCTACGCCGGTGGCATCGGTGGCGTCGAGCACCACTGCGACTCCTCCGAGGGCTACTACGTGCACACCCCGGGTCTGCACGTCGTCACGCCGTCGACCCCGGCCGACGCCTACAGCCTGCTGCGCGAGGCGATCGCCTCCGAGGACCCCGTGGTCTTCATGGAGCCGAAGTCGCTCTACTGGTCCAAGGCTCCGCTAGAGCTGCCGACCTCGACCGAGCCGATCGGGAAGGCCGTCGTGCGGCGCGAGGGCAGCGACGTCACGCTCATCACCTACGGCCCGCAGGCGCCGCACGCGCTCAAGGCCGCCGAGGTCGCGGCCGCGGAGGAGGACTGGAGCGTGGAGGTCATCGACCTGCGCTCGCTGGTGCCCTTCGACGACGCGACCGTGGAGGCGTCGGTGCGCAGGACCGGGCGGGCCGTGGTGCTCGCCGAGGCGCAGGGCTTCGCCGGGATGGGCGCCGAGATCGCCGCCCGCGTCTCCGAGCGCTGCTTCCACTCGCTGGCCGCGCCGGTGCTGCGCGTCAGCGGGCTCGACATCCCCTATCCCCCGCCGATCCTGGAGCACACCTACCTGCCCGGCGTCGACCGTGTCCTGGACACGATCGAGCGGCTGCAGTGGGACGACGAGCCCGACCTGACGCACGCCGGCGCCGAGGCCTCGGGGGTGCGCGCGTGAGCACCACCGCCCACGTCTTCAAGCTCCCCGACCTCGGCGAGGGCCTGACCGAGGCCGAGATCGTCTCCTGGCACGTCGCCGTCGGTGACGAGGTGAGCATCGACCAGGAGGTGGTGACGGTCGAGACCGCCAAGGCCGCCGTCGACGTCCCGTGCCCCGCCGCCGGAGTCGTCACCCGGCTGCACGCCGAGCCCGGAACGGTCCTGGAGGTCGGTGCGCCGCTGATCACGATCGGCGGCGACCCCGGCGAGGGTGAGAGTCCGGGCGAGGACGGGCGTGGCGGTGCCGGCGGTGACCAGTACCGCACCGAGGAGCGCGCCGGGACCAGGCCCCCCGCCCACGAGTCCACCGTCGCCTCCGACGACGCCCCCGAGCGCCCGCTCATCGGCTACGGCGCCGGCGACGGCCCCGCCCGACGCCGCCGCAGCCGCAACCGCAACACCGCTCCCACCCCACCGAACGCACCAAGTGGCGCGGATTCCACCCCACCGAGCGCACCAAGTGGCGCGGATTCCACTGCACCGAGCGCACCAAGTGGCGCGGATTCCACTGCACCGAGCGCAGGAAGTGGCGAATCGAGCGGTCGGGCGGTGCGCGTCATCTCACCCCTGGTCCGCAAGCTCGCGGCCGAGTGGGGCATCGACCTATCGACGGTGAAGCCCGGCCCGACCGGCGTGATCCGCCGCGCGGACCTTGAGGCCGCGCGCGAGCAGGCACCCGGCGCGTCCGGTGGTGCTGAAACCCGTGCACCGCGCGCGTCCGGTGGGGCTGAGGGCGTGCACGCGGCGCGTCCGGTCGGTGAAGGGAGGGCTGCCGGGAGCGCCGGCCCGCGCAGTCGCGGTGAGGACGTGCGCGTGCCTATCCAGGGCGTGCAGCGGATCATGGTCGACCGGCTCTCCACCTCGCGCCGCGAGATCCCCGACGCCACCACCTGGGTCGACGTGGACGCGACGGGGCTGATGAAGCTCAAGGACGCCCTCAAGACCGCCCGCCCCGGCGCCGGCATCGGGGTGCTCCCCCTCCTGGCGCGGATCACCGTCGCCGGCCTGGCCGCATACCCCGCCCTCAACTCCTCCGTGGACCTCGAGGCCGGCGAGATCGTCCACCACGGCATCGTCAACCTGGGGTTCGCCGCGCAGAGCCCCCGCGGCCTGGTGGTCCCCGTGGTCCACGGCGCCGACGCCATGACGACCACCGAGCTGGCGACCGCGCTGCGCGAGCTGACCGAGAAGGCCCGCGACGGCAGGCTGACGCCGGCCGAGCTGACCGGTGGGACGTTCACGCTCAACAACTACGGCGTCTTCGGGGTGGACGGCTCGACGCCGATCATCAACCACCCCGAGGCCGCGATGCTCGGCGTGGGCCGCATCATCGACAAGCCGTGGGTCCGCAAGGGCAAGCTCAAGGTGCGCAAGGTGACGCAGCTGTCCTTCACCTTCGACCACCGGGTCTGCGACGGCGGGACCGCGGGCGGCTTCCTGCGGTTCGTCGCCGACTGTGTGGAGGAGCCGGGGGCGCTGCTCGCCGACCTGTGAGCACGCCCCCGCCCGACCTCACTCCGCGGGAGCGTCCTCGCCGCCGGTGACGCCCTCGTAGAGGCCGGGATGTCGACGTGGGGTGATGTCGCCGTGCGCCATGGTCCTGCCCCCTCTGCTCCGCGTCCGGCCCGCTGCCGGGCGTCTGGGACGAGCATGGCACCGGGCGCCGACAGACGTGTGGGATCGCGCGAACGTTCAGCCAGGATTCACCCGGACAGGTGGTACCCCCGCTGACGACCACGCTCCCGCCGCCCAGGTCGTCAGCGCAGCTGCAGGGTGGTGATGCAGGTGGCCCCGTCGGGGCCGGTGTCGAGCTCGACCATCCCGCTGCGGTCGCCCTGGGTGATCTCGATCGTGCCGGTCCGGTCCTTGGGCAGCCAGTAGCCGACGAAGCCATTGGCATAGGTGGTGGCGTCCTCGTCGACGAGGACTTCCCCGTCGCTGTCGGTGATCGTGACGTGCACCTGCTCACCGACGAGCTCGCCCTGGCACCCGCCGAGGGCGTGGAAGAAGCAGTCGTGGGTCTGGTGCACGTAGGGCGCGACGGAGACGTAGACCTCGTCGCCGGGCACGGCCAGCGTGGCCTCCTGCTGCCCGTCGGTCAGGATGACCTCGTCGTGCCGGACCGAGGCCTGGACGGCCAGCGGACGGGCCTGCTCGACCTGGTCGAGGGTGGTGATGAGCTCCTTGACGTCGTCGGTGGGCACGCCGAGGGCGGCGAGCTGCGCGGCGACCGGCTCCGGGAGCGCGGCGGCGTGGGTCGAGGTCTGCGAAGCGGCGGCTGAGGTCGCCCTCTCCCTCGGCTGGTCCTGCGCCGTGGAGCACCCGGACAGCGCGAGGGTGACGGCGGTCAGCAGGGACAGGGCGGCGGCGGTGCGCATGGGGTCCTCCTCGGGACACGTCGGGACCTACGCAGCGTAGTAGGACAGCCTGGGAGCCACCTGCACGCCGGCAGGGAAGTCGCTACGGCACAATCGGGCCCATGCACCCCACCAACCAGGTCGTCCTCGACGCGGTGACCGCCGCCGGGATCGAGCCGCGCATGGTCTGGCTCGACCAGCACGCCCGGACCGCCGCCCTGGCTGCCGAGCAGATCGGCTGCGAGGTCGCGGCGATCGCCAACAGCCTCGTCTTCGACCGCGACGGGGAGCCCCTGCTGGTCATGGCCAGCGGGGCCGCCCGGGTGGACACCGACCTGATCGCGCGCACGGTGGACGCGCAGCGGGTGGAGCGGGCGAGCGCGTCTTTCGTCCGGGAGGCGACGGGTATGGCGATCGGCGGGGTCGCCCCCGCCGGTCACCCGAGCCGGTTGCCGGCTCTCGTCGACGTGGATCTGGAGCGCTTCGACGAGGTCTGGGCGGCGGGCGGGACGCCCGATACCGTCATGGCGCTCACCTTCGAGCAGCTCGTGCGCCTGACCGGCGGGACGCCGGCCCGGGTGCGCTGAGGCATCCGGGCCGTCCCGATCAGCGGAAGGTCAGCCAACGCAGCTCCTCCGCGACCGCAGAGGTGATCGAGTCGGGGCCGCCCGCGAGGTGGATCACCGGCGGCTTGAGCCGCTTGATCGCCGAGGTCGTCACCGCCGGCAGCACGGAGGGCTTGGTCAGGACCACCGGGCTGCGGTTGAGGGCGGCCGCCGGGGCTGCGGCGAGCGCGTCCGGGTAGTCGGTCCCCTTGGCGAGCCAGACCTGGTTGGCCGGCACCCAGTAGAGACGGGCCACGTTGGCCGCGACCTCGTAGCGGTTGTCCCCACCGACACGGATCACCTCGGCCGCATACTGGCGCAGCTGGGTCTCGACCGAGGGGTTCACCGAGACCGGTCCGCCGACGATGACGATCTTGGAGGGCCGCAGCCGCTCGAGCTGGGCGACGGCGGCGTCGGGCAGGACGGCGGTCTTGCTCAGCAGCAGCGGGGCGTCCAGGACGCCGGCGCGGGCCGATGCGGCCAGACCGTCGGCGAAGGCGCTGCCGGCGGAGACGAAGACGGTGCTCGCGGAGGGATACATCGCAGCGATGTTGGCCGACACCTCATACCTGTCAGCCCCGGCGATCCGGGACACCGAGGGGCCGAGCGCCCGCACCTCGTCGACCACGGTGGAGGCCACGGTCGCCGTCCCGCCGAGCACGACCACGCGCTCGGGGGCCAGCCGGACCAGGGCGTCGCGGCTCGCGCTGGGCAGGCTGCCCTTGCGGGTCGGCAGCACCGGGACGCCCTCGCTGCCGGCGAGGGCGCTGCCGGAGAGCGCGTCCGGGAAGGTCTGGCCGGAGGCCAGGTAGACGGTGCCGACGTCGCGCCCAGACCACGTGGACAGGGCGATGTCGGCAGCCACGGAGTAGCGGTCGGAGCCGCTGTGCCGCACCAGCTTCGGCACGGTGCCGGAGGGCTGGTCGGTCACGGTGACTGTCGACCCGCGCGAGTCACCGCTGCGGGCCTGGAAGGTCACCGTGTGCGTGCTGCTGTCGGAGCCCGGGTAGGTGAAGCTGAAGGCACCGTCCGCGACGACCTTGGGCGAGGCGACGAGGGTGCCGTCGACGCGGACGTCGACGACCGTCCCGGCCGAGACGGAGTCGCCGGAGAACGTCGTCATCCGGCCCGAGACGGTGGACCCGGCCGACCAGCGGGCGCGGGCGGTGTAGCTGTCGGTGTAGGTGGCCAAGCTCAGGACGGACCGGCCGAGCCAGACCCTGACCTGGGCGCCGGGGCGGTACTCGTCGAGCGAGGTGAGTAGCGCGGCGGTGGAGTAGGGGCTGCCGTCGTCGTGCCAGTCGTAGGAAGAGGTCACGCCGACCGCCTTGCGACCGCTCACCCACGGGCCGCCGGAGTCGCCGGGGATGATCCGGGTGTCGGCGAAGAGCGACCACACCCAGCGCTTGGGCCTGGTGATGTCGCCGGACCCGTCACCGATCCACTGCCACCCGATCTTGGTGACCGTCGAGCAGGTCCAGCCGGTCATCCGGCCCTGCTTGCAGACCGGCATGCCGAGCACGGCCGCCGCGCGGCCGGTGATGGTCAGGGCGCCGTTGGCGGTGGAGATCTCCGGAGGGGCGCTGATCCCGCTGGCGATGGTGTATGTGGACAGGTCGGTGCCGTAGGTCTCCCACCCTGATCCGGGGGCACCGAACTGGTACCAGTCCACGGTGCCCAGGTAGGAGCCGTTGCCCCAGGTCACGTTGGTGCCGCCCATCGTGACGCAGTGCCCGACGGCGATGCCGCGGGTCTTGCCCTGATACCAGCCGTTGAAGCCGTGGCTGCAGCCGACGCCGTTGAAGGCGATCGGCGTGCCGCCGCGCACGGTGGCGGCCGGCTGCGGGTCGCCGGAGGTGCCGGAGACGATGACGCCGTTGCGGCGGCCCCACTCGGCCGGGGAGACCAGCTCTCCTTCCGGCGCCGTGCGGCCGCGCTCGCCGGCCTCCTCCGGGTCGGCGACCAGCACCTCATACCCCTCGAGGGTGATCGCCACACCGGTGAGCCCCTCCGGGCCGACCTCGCGCAGGTAGGCCTCGCGCACCGCGTCCAGGTCGACGAAGGGGCTGACTCCCTGCCCCTCGTCGCCGAGGGTCTGCGCGGAGGTCAGGTCGACGCCGTCGGCGGTGAGCCGGGCGACCTGGCCGGTCGGGGCTGCCTCGATCGTGGCCGCCGCCCCCTCCACCTGGGCCCCGGCGCGGACGAACTCCTGCCAGGTCATGCCGAGGTCGGTCTCCACCGCCTGCACCAGGTCCGGCGGTGGAGAGTCGGTCTCCTCGGACGCCAGGGCCGGTTGCACCCCCAGGACGCCCAGCGTCAGCGCGCCCGACGCGACCGCCCCCACCACTGCCTTCCTCGCGTGGTTGATCACAGCATTCCCCTTCTTCGTCGACGGCGGTGTCTCCAGGGGTGACGAGGTGACCGCCCCCAGATGTTGCACCGGTTCCCGAAAGAGATGTCTACCGCAGGCCCGTCAGAGGTCGCCGTTAGGGTCGAGCCGTGACCTTGTACGTGCACCGGGCCGCCTCCACCGCCGACCTGGCGGAGGGGCTGGCCGTGCTGCTCGGCCCCCCCTTGGAGGACCCGTTCGCCGAGGAGGTCGTCGCGGTCCCCGCGCGAGGTGTGGAGCGCTGGCTGGCCCAGCGGCTCTCGCACCGCCTCGGGGCGGGGCCGCGCGGCGGCGACGGCGTCTGCGCGGGTGTGCGCTTCCTGAACCCGCACTCGCTGGTGGCCATGGTCCTCGGCATCGAGCGCGACGACCCGTGGCACCCCGCCCAGCTGGCCTGGCCCGTGCTCCGGGCGATCGACGCCAGCCTCGGCGAGCCGTGGGCGGCGACGCTCTCGACGCACCTGGGGTGGGGGCTGAGCGGCAGCGAGCTCGAGCTGCGTCGGGGGCGTCGGTATGCGGTGGCGCGGCGGCTCGCGGGTCTGCTCGCCGACTATGCGGCGCAGCGGCCGAGCCTGCTCACCGACTGGCGCGAGGGCGGTCACGGCGACGGGCTGGGCGGGCAGGTGCCCGAGGACCTGCGCTGGCAGCCCGAGCTCTACCGGCGCGTGCTGGGCCTCGTGGACGCCGAGCCTCCCGACGTGCGTCAGGCCCGGGTGGTGCAGGCCCTGGAGCAGGGCAGCGGCCCCAGCATCCCCGGGCTGGAGCTGCCCGGTCGACTCTCCCTCTTCGGCCACACCCGTATCGCCCGCAGCGAGGTGGAGGTCCTCTCGGCCCTGGGCCAGCACCGCGACGTCCACCTCTGGCTCCCGCAGGCCTCCCACGCCTCCTGGGACGCCCTCGCGGGCGCCGCCGGCGCCGGACCGGTCCCCCGCGCCCAGGACAGCTCCGGGGGCCTGGTGCAGCACCCGCTCCTGGCCAGCCTGGGCCGCGACATGCGCGAGCTGCAGCGGACCCTCGCCGTGGCCGGCGCTGCCGACCGGCCCCTGGGCGACCGTCTCGACGCCGCCCCGTCCGTTGCGGACGTCCCGGCTCTTGCGAACGCCCCTGACGAGCGCCCGTCGACGGCCCCGCGCACCCTGCTGGAGCACCTCCAGCAGGACCTCGCGCAGGACCACGTGCCGGACCGGGCCGAGCAGCAGTCCCGCGTGATCGCCACCGACGATCGCAGCATCCAGGTCCACGCCTGCCACGGCCGGGCCCGCCAGATCGAGGTGCTGCGTGACGTGCTGGCCGACCTGCTCCAGCACGACCCGAGCCTGGAGCCGCGGGACATCCTCGTGATGTGCCCTGACATCGACGCCTTCGCCCCGCTCGTGCACGCCGGCTTCGGCCTGGCCGAGGTCGTCCGTGACGACGCGGCGTCCGTGGCCCACCCGGCCCACCTGCTGCGGGTGCGGCTCGCGGACCGGGCGCCGCTGCAGACCAACCCGCTGCTGTCCCTCGCCCACCGTCTGGTGGAGCTGGCCGGGTCACGCCTGACCGCCAGCCAGGTGCTCGACCTGGCCCGGTCCGCCCCCGTGCGGCAGCGGTTCGGGCTGGACGACGACGCGCTGGAGCGGATCGGGGACTGGGTCGAGGCGGTGACGATCCGGTGGGGGCTGGACGCGGAGCACCGCACCGACTACGACCTGCACAACCTGCCCCAGAACACCTGGCGCGCCGGCCTCGACCGGGTCCTGGTCGGGGCCGCGCTCGACGGGCGCGACCACGACCACCTGGGCACCACGCTGGCCCTGGACGAGCTCGACAGCGGGGACATCGACCTCGCCGGCCGGCTGGCCGAGCTCGTCGACCGGCTCGGCCACGTCCTGCGGGGCCTGAGGGAGGCCGACGGGGTCGACCGGTGGCTGGACCTGCTGCAGGAGGGCGTGCTGGACCTGGCCGACACCACCTACCGCGACGCCTGGCAGGTGACCCAGCTCGAGCGCGAGCTGAGCCGGATCCGGGCCGCCGCCGGGTCGGGGACGTCCATGGCCCTGTCCGACGTCCGCGCGCTGCTGGCCGAGCACGGCGCCGGGCGGGCCACCCGCAGCAACTTCCGGACCGGCACCCTGACCGTCTGCACGATGGTGCCGATGCGCTCGGTCCCGCACCGCGTGGTGTGCCTGGTCGGGATGGACGACGGGGTGTTCCCGCGCTCGGCCGTGCCCGACGGCGACGACGTCCTCGCCCGGCGTCCGGTGACCGGCGAGCGCGACGCCCGCAGCGAGGACCGCCAGCTGCTGCTCGACGCGGTGATGGCGGCCGGCGACACCCTGGTCATCACCTACACCGGCGCGGACGAGCACAGCGGTCAGGCCCGGCCGCCGGCGGTCCCGCTCGGTGAGCTGGTCGATGCCGTCCGCGCCACCGCCGACCTGCCGACGGCACGCGTCGTGACGCGGCACCCGCTGCAGCCCTTCGACCCGCGCAACCTGGGGCGCCCGGGGCTCGACGGCGACCACCTCCGGCCTGGCGGCGAGCCGTTCAGCTACGACCCCGCGGCACTGGCCGGGGCCACCGCCCGCGAGGCCGAGCCGGCGAGCCCGGCGCCGTTGGCCTCCTACCTCCTGCCCGAGCGGCCGGCCGAGGACGTCCAGCTCGACGACCTGCTCCGGTTCTTCGACAACCCCGCCCGCGCGTTCCTGCGCTCCCGGGTCGGGGTCTACCTGCCGGAGGTGCCCGAGCTGGCCGGGGAAGGCATCCCGATCGAGCTCGACGGGCTGCAGCAGTGGGCCATCGGCGAGCGCATCCTGCAGTCGGCGCTGGCCGGCCGGGAGTGCCAGGCCATCGTCGACGCCGAGCTCTGGCGCGGGGAGCTGCCGCCGCACAACCTCGGGCACACCACCCTCACCGACATCGTCACCCGGGTGACCGCCCTGTGCGAGGCGACCTGGGGCGCGGTGCACCAGGGCGGCTGGGGCCGGCCGCTGGAGCGCGAGGCGAGGGACGTCGAGGCCAGGCTGCCGGACGGGCGCCTCGTCGTGGGCACCGTGCCGGGCCTGGTCCTCGGACACGCCCTCACCGCCACCTACTCCACGGTGCGGGCCAAGCAGCGCCTGCGCTCCTGGATCGTCTCGCTCGCCCTGGCCGCCGACGGGGACGCGACCGCGACGAGCAACGTCTTCGGGCAGTACCGCTGGGGCGGGAAGAAGGGCTTCGTCCACGCCTCGCACGGCCCGCACGAGTCCGAGCGGGCACGGGAGCTGCTCGCCCAGCTGGTCGACCTGCGCGACCGCGGGCTGCGCGAGGTGCTGCCGCTGCCGCTGGCGACCACGCAGGTCTGGGCGGAGACCTACCTGAAGACCGGCAAGGTCAACGCCGCCGACTACAAAGCCGGCACCTACGAGTGGACCACCGGCGACACGAGCTACGGGACCAAGGAGCAGCACGACCCGTCGTGGAGCCGGGTCCACGGCGGCCCGGCCGCATACCCCTCGATCCTGGGCACCCCCCGCGAGGACGAGCAGTGGGTGGCCGGCGTCCCGCACCGGCTGGGCCAGCTGGCGCTGCGGGTGTGGGGGCCGGTCCTGACCGAGGGCCCCGAGAGGTTGATGCAGCTGTGACGATGCGACCCTTCTCCATCACCGCGCCGCTGCCCTCCGGCACGCTCCTGCTCGAGGCGAGCGCGGGCACCGGCAAGACCTGGACCATCGCGGCGCTGGTGACCCGGTTCGTCGCCGAGGGCGAGGTGACGCTGCCGGAGATGCTGGTGGTGACCTTCAGTCGGGCTGCCAGCCAGGAGCTGCGCGCCCGGGTCCGCGAGCAGCTCGCGGAGGCGGAGCGGGCACTGGCCACGGGCGACGCCGGCAACGGCAACGGCAACGAGCTGCTTGCCCACCTGCTCGACGCCGACGAGGAGGAGCGGGGCCGCCGCCACGCCCGCGTCCGGGCGGCGCTGACCAGCTTCGACGCGGCCACGATCGCGACCGTGCACCAGTTCTGCCAGCAGGTGCTGCGCAGCCTGGGTGTCGCAGGCACCACCGACGCCTCCGCCGAGCTCGTCGAGGACCTCGACGACCTGCTGGTGGAGGTCGTCGACGACCTCTACCTGGGGCGCTTCGCCGGCGAGGGCGAGCCCGCCTTCACCCGCGGCGAGGCCCTGACCATCGCGCGCGCCGCGGTAGAAGACATCCACGCCGACATCCGGCCCCGGACCGCCGACCCCACGACATCCGCGGCCCGTCGCGCCAGGTTCGCCCGCGCCGTGCGGGCCGAGATCGACACCCGCAAGCGGCGCCTCCAGGTGATGCACTACAACGACCTCCTCACCCAGCTCGCCGCAGCCCTGGAGAAGGAGGACTCCCCGGCCCGGGAGCGGATGCGCCACCGGTGGAAGGTGGTGCTGGTCGACGAGTTCCAGGACACCGACCCGATCCAGTGGCAGGTCCTCGAGCGGGCCTTCCACGGCCACGCGCGCGCCATGGTCCTCATCGGGGACCCCAAGCAGGCCATCTACGCCTTCCGCGGCGGCGACATCGTCACCTACCTCTCCGCCGCCCGCAGCGCCGTCGACCGGTACACCCTGCCGCGCAACTTCCGCTCCGACCCCGAGGTCGTCACGGCCCTGCGCGTGCTCCTGGAGGGCGCCGAGCTCGGCGACCCGGACATCGCCGTCCACCCGGTCACGCCCCACCTGACCGAGGGCCGCCTGGCCGGCGCGCCGAAGCCGGGGGCGGTCCGTCTGCGTCAGGTGCTGGGCCAGGACCACCTGCACGGCGACGACAAGATCGGCGCGACCCGCGCCCACATCGCCCGCGACCTGGCCCTGGACGTCGCCACCCTGCTCGCCTCCGGCGCGACCTTCGACGGGCGCCCGGTGCGGGCCCACGACGTCGCCGTCCTGGCCTACAAGTCCAAGGACCTCCTCGCCGCCCAGGCCGCCCTGCGCGAGGTCGGGATCCACGCGGTCAGCACCGGCGGCTCCTCGGTGCTGGAGAGCCAGGCCGCCCAGGACTGGCTCACCCTGCTGGAGGCGATGGTCGCCCCGCACCGCTCCACGCTCACCCGCGCCGCGGCGCTGACCGACCTACTCGGGCTGTCGCTGGCCGACGTCGACGCGGGCGGGGAGTCCCTCGACGACGACCTGGCCCACCGGGTCCGTGAGCTCGCCTCCGTCTACGCCCGCCAGGGGATCGCAGCCGTGCTGGAGCGGCTGACCGCTGACGGGCTGACCGGGCGCGTCCTGGGTCTGGTCGGGGGCGAGCGGACGCTCACCGACATCAAGCACGTCGCCGAGCTGCTGCACGAGGCGGGCCGGGACGGCGAGCTGGGGCTGGTCACCCTCCTGGAGTGGCTGCGCCTGCAGATGGCCGAGGACACCCCGACCTCGGCCGGCGCCCGCACCCGCCGGCTGGACAGCGACGCCGCCGCGGTGCAACTGGTGACCATCCACGGCAGCAAGGGCCTGCAGTACCCCATCGTCTACCTGCCTTCCCTGACCGACCGCAACATCGGCCGGGACCCGCAGATCCCGCTCTTCCACGACGACGAGCCCGAGCGCACCCGCGCCATCGACGTCGGCGGCAAGGGCGGGGGCAACAACGAGTGGGCCGGGTCGGTCCGCCGGCACAAGGAGGAGGACGCGGGCGAGTCCCTGCGCCTGCTCTACGTCGCGCTGACCCGGGCCCAGTCCCAGGTGGTCACCTGGTGGTCGCCGACCAAGTACAACACCGGACCCGCGCCCCTGCACCGGGTCCTCTTCGGCCGCCGACCCGGGGAGGGACCGGTGCCGCCGGTGGCCCAGGTGCCCGGGGACGCCAGGGCCACCGAGATCCTGGGCGAGTGGGCCACGCGGGGTGCCTTCACGCTGGAGCGCGCCGACCACGCGGAGGTCCCCGAGTCCTCCCCCGAGGCAGAGACCAGCGCGCTGCGCGCCGGCACCTGGACCCGCCGCATCGACACCGACTGGCGGCGCACCTCATACACCGCCCTGTCCACGCCCCGCGACGACCAGGGCCACGAGCTGACCGGCGGCGTCGGGAGCGAGCCGGAGGGCGAGGTGACCGCCGTCGAGGACGAGCCCGAGACCCCCACCCCGGTCCTGGACCAGGCTCCACCGCTGCCCGGCCTCGACGAGGCGCCCAGCGGCAGCGACGTGCCCTCTCCCATGGCCGACCTGCCCGTCGGCGCAACCTTCGGTTCCCTGGTGCACGGCGTCCTCGAGCACGCAGACCCGCAGGCTCCCGACCTGCGCGCGGAGCTGCTGGGCCACATCGAGGAGCAGCTGGTCTACTGGCCGGTGCGCTCCGACCAGGGTGACGAGCGGTGGCTGCGCGAGACCCTCGCCGACGCCCTGGTCGCGGTCTGCCGCTCCCCGCTCGGCCCGCTGGCCACGGACGCGACCCTGGCCGGCATCGGCCGCGCGGACCGCCTCTGCGAGCTCGACTTCGAGCTCCCCCTGGGCGGAGGGGACGAGGGGCGTATGCAGCAGCGCCGCCACCGCGGCGCCGGCTCGCCACCGCGCGACCCGGGGGACGGGCAGGCCCACGCCGTGCTCGGCGACCTCGCCCCGCTGCTGCGCAGCCACCTGCCCGCGGGCGACCCGGTGCGGGGCTGGGCCGACGTCCTCGACGCCGCCCCGGAGCTGGGCGCCCAGCAGCTGCGCGGCTACCTCACCGGGTCGGTGGACGTCGTGCTCCGCACCGGCGGGCGCTACCTGGTGGTCGACTACAAGACCAACTGGCTGGGCAGCGGCGAGGAGCCGCTGACCGCCGCGCACTACCGGCCGGAGAAGCTCGACGAGGCGATGGGCCACTCCTCCTACCCGCTCCAGGCGCTGCTCTACTCGGTCGTCGCTCACCGCTTCCTGCGCTGGCGGCTGCCCGGGTACGACCCGGCCCGCCACCTCGGCGGGGTCCTCTACCTCTACGTCCGCGGGATGTGCGGGCCCGACACTCCTGTCGTGGACGGTCACCCGTGCGGCGTCTTCTCCTGGAAGCCGCCGGTGGCGCTGGTGCTGGCCGTCTCCGACCTGCTCGACGGCACCGGCCGGTCCGAGCCTGCTCCTGGGACCGTCGAGGAGGTGCCGGCATGACGATCCTGGACGTCATCGAGCACGTCGACCGCCACGACCGCCGCCTGGCCAGGGGGGCCAAGGGCATCCTCGGGGAGTTCAACAGCCACGGGGTGGTCACCTCCGCCGACGTGCACCTGGCCGCCACCCTGGCGCGGATCGCCCACGAGCAGGACGACGCCGCGGTGCTGGCCGCCGCGATGGCCGCGCGGGCGCTGCGCTCCGGCTCGGTCGGTGCCGACCTGGCCGCGCTCGCCACCGCCGGCAGGCAGGCGCTGCCCGGCCTGCCGTGGCCAGACCCGGAGGGGTGGACCAAGCAGGTGGCCGCGAGCAAGCTGGTCGCCCAGGGAGCCGTGGTCGTCGAGCACGGGCTGGTCTACCTCCAGCGCTACCACCACCAGGAGGTCCAGGTCGTCGACGACCTGCGTGCCCGCGCCGCCCTCCCGGCACCCCCCGTCGACGAGGCCGTCCTCGCCGAGGGCCTGGCGCGGATCTTCCCGGGCGAGGGCTACGCCGAGCAGCGGGCCGCGGCCGAGCTGGCGGCCCGCTCCCGCACCAGCGTGATCACCGGCGGTCCCGGCACGGGCAAGACGACGACGGTGGCCGGGGTCCTGGCGCTGCTCGCCGACCAGGCCCACGCCGCCGGCGAGCGACGCCTGCGGGTCGGCCTGGCCGCCCCCACCGGCAAGGCCGCGGCCCGCGTGAAGGTCGCGGTCACCGAGGCGCTCGGGCAGATCCTGGAGCGCACCGAGGACCCCGAGGCCCGCTCGGTGGTGGAGTCGCTGACCACCGTCGAGCCGATGACCCTCCACCGGCTCCTGGGCTGGCGCCCCGACAGCAGCACCCGCTTCCGGCACGACCGGACCAACCGGCTCCCCCACGACGTCGTGCTGGTGGACGAGGCCTCGATGGTCTCGCTGACCCACATGGCCAGGCTGCTCGAGGCGCTGCGCCCCACCTCCCGGCTGATCCTTGTCGGGGACGCCGACCAGCTGGTGTCGGTGGACGCCGGTGCGGTGCTGGCCGACCTCGTCGCCGGCGCCGAGGCCAGCGCGGACTCACCCGTCGCCCTGGCCCGGCTGCGCACGGTGCACCGCTTCGGCGAGACCATCGGCGCGCTGGCCGAGGCGCTGCGCACCGGCGACGCCGACGCCGTCGTGGCGGAGCTCTCTGCGGGGAGCACCGAGGTGGAGTGGGTCGCCGACCCCGACCCTGCCGCATACCTGCGCCCGTTGCTGACCAGGCACGCGCGAGCGGTACTCACCGCCGCACGCAACCAGGACACCGGCGCGGCCCTGGCCGCCCTCGGTGCCCACCGGCTGCTCTGCCCGCACCGCCGGGGCCCCTTCGGCGCGCGGACCTGGAACTCGCTGGTCGAGACCTGGCTGGCCGAGGACACCGGCCTGACCTTCTACGACCCGATGTACGTCGGCCGCCCCCTCCTGGTCACCGCCAACGACTACGCCACCGGCGTGCTCAACGGCGACGCCGGCGTCGTCGTGCAGTCGCACAAGCCGGACGGGACGCCGGTGCGGATGGCCGTCATCGAGGGCGCCACCGGGGCGCACCGCTTCGCGCCGAGCCGGCTGGGCGACGTCGAGACGATGCACGCCATGACCGTGCACAAGGCCCAGGGCAGCCAGGCCAAGGAGATCACCGTGCTCCTGCCCGACGAGGACTCCCCGCTGCTGACCCGGGAGCTGTTCTACACCGCGGTCACCCGGGCGCAGGAGCGGGTCCGTGTGGTGGCCAGCGAGCAGGCCGTGCGCGCCGCGGTCGGCCGGCGGGTCGTCCGGGCCAGCGGCCTGCGGCAACGCCTCGCCGGGGCGCCGCCCGCGCCCTGATGTTCATACCCTGACCTCCATGACGTCGGGCGACTCCGGTGCCGACCGAGGCCGCCTGCCCGCAGCCCTAGCCGCGTCGTCGTCGGTCAGCTCCCCATGGCGGCGCCCTGCTTGCGCGCCCGCTTGGCCGCCTTCTTGAGCAGCTTGACGACCTCATCGCCGACGCCCGAGGCGGACATCGGGTTCTGGCCGGTCACCAGGGTGCCGTCGACGACGACGTGGCTCTTCATCGGCAGCATGGCCTTGCCGTAGCGGCCCCGCTGGCCCAGCTCCTTCTCCAGGTTGAAGGGCACCGCCCGGCGGCGTCCCGCGACCTTCTCCTCGCGCCACGAGAAGCCGGTCACCTTGCGGCCCTCCAGCAGCGGCGTGCCGTCGGCCAGGGTGACGTCCAGCAGCCCGGCGGGGCCGTGGCAGACGGCCGAGACGACCTTGCCGGCGTCCGCGAAGGCGCCGACGAGACGCACGACCTGGGGGTCGCGGAAGTCGAACATGGTGCCGTGCCCGCCGGCCAGGTAGACCGCCTCGTAGTCGGCGACGTCCACGTCCGCGGCGGCCCGGGTGTGCTGCAGGGTCTTCATGTAGGCGGGGTCCTCGTAGCGCTTGTCGGTGCCGCCCATCTTCAGCATCACCGCGGACAGGCTCTCGGGGTCGAGGGGCACGTAGCCGCCCTGCGGGCTGGCGACGTCGACGGCATACCCCGCCTTCTCGAGGACGTCCTGGAAGTGGGTGAGCTCGCCCAGCCAGAGCCCGGTCCGGTAGCCCACCTTCTGGTAGTCCGAGACGTTGGTGACGAGGGCGAGCACGCGCGGGGTGGTCATGATGGTCTCCTTGGTGACGACGACCCTCCAGTCAACCAAGGAGTATGCGGTGGCGCACCTCGAGCGCTACAGCTCCCGCCGCATGACGGCACGCTGCGCCGTCCCTGCTGAGGCATGCCGTCAGTATGAGGCTCCGTCGCCACCGGCGCGCGGCCCCGAACCGGCACGCTGCCCGGAGCTGGAGCCCTACCGGACAGGGAAGGGCCCGGTCGCGCCCACCCCGCCTGGGCACGACCGGGCCGTGGGCCCGCCGCGTGTCCCTCGCGGCGGGCGGACCGCCCGACGTTGTCCCGACGTCGGAGGTCCCCCGGAGGTCGGGGCCGGCCTGTCCCGGGCCGGCACCCGACGGTCTAGGTGCAGATCATGCGGCCGCCAGCCCCTCGGCCGGGCTGACCCGGGTGGCGCGGCGGGCGGGAAGCACGCTGGAGAGCACCCCGGCCAGCAGCGCGACGCCGACGATGATGCCCACGCGGCTCCACGGGATCGCCAGGTCCAGGGCGGTGTCCTCCGGCAGGATCGTCTGGATGCCCAGGGCGGCGTAACCGACGCCGAGCAGGAGCCCAAGCACCGCGCTGACCAGGGCGATCAGCACGCCTTCGACGAGGAGCATGGTGCGCATCTGGCCGCGCGTCAGGCCCAGACCGCGCAGCAGCGCGTGCTCGCGGTGCCGCTCGATGATCGACAGCGACAGGGTGTTGGCGATGCCGACCACGGCGATGAGCACGGCCACCCCCAGCAGGGCGGTGGTGATGAGCACCATGACGTCCAGGATCTGGGTGATCCGGGCGCGCTCGGCGGCGGAGCCGGAGACGTTCATCGTCGCGTCCTGGGTCACCGCCTCGATGTCCTTGAAGGCCTGGCCGATGTCGGCCTTGTCCTCCAGTGTGAGCAGGACGGCACCGCGGCCGACCTGGTCACCGTCCAGGGCGGCGAGGTCGTCGGCGTGCAGCACGATGGTGCTCGACCCCATCCCGAGCTCGATGACCGTCAGGTCCTTGCTGCCGGCCGAGCCGTGCACGGGCAGGGTGTCACCGACCTCGAGGCCGTGGATCAGCAGCTGCATGTCGCTCATCCCGACCACCCCGGGGCGGACGGAGTCGACGAGCGCCTGGCTGCGGATCACCTGGCCGGCGGTGGCCGGGTCCAGGCCGATGGCGAGCGTCTCGCCCCAGGCCTCGTCCATGGTCAGGTATGCGGTGTCGACCGGCAGCGCCGCGGCCACGCCCTCCACCGCGGCCAACTCGGCAGGGACGGTGGACGGCACGGCGGCGGGGACCATCTGGTCCTGGACGCGGCCGCCCTCGCCACCGTCGCCCTCACCACCGGTGGCCTCCTCGGCCGGACCGTCGGCCGGTAGGGCCTCGACCGCCTCGGGGACCGTCTCCGCGACGAGGTCCACCGCATACTCCTTGTCGATCTCGCCCAGCGCGGTCCGCTGACCGGAGGCGGCCCCGACCGAGGTCATCGTGATGAGCGTGACCCCGACGATGAGCGCAGCGCTGGTGGCGGCGACCCGGCCGGGGTTGCGCACGGCGTTGTCGACCGCGAGCTTGCCGGGCACACCGGCCGCCCGGGCACCCAGCCCCAGCGCACGCACCGCGGCCGGGACGATGACCGCCGCGCCCACGAGCACCCCGGCGAAGCTGACGAAACCACCGAGGATGCCGCTGAGCACGTCGCGGTTCGTGGCCGCATACACCATCAGCGCGGTGCCGCCGGCGACCAGGAGACCCGCCAGGCCGACCCGGACCAGGCTGATCCGGGTCCGCTCGCTGGACTCGCCCGTCGGACGCAGCGCCGCCAGCGGGGAGACCCGGGTGGCGCGGGTCGCGGGCCACAGGGGGGCGAACAGGGTGACGACCGTGCCCACCGCGAGCGGGGCCAGGACGGTGACCGGGTCGATACTCAGGCCGGAGCCCAGCGGCAGACCCAGGTCCATGCGTTCGCCGAGCCGGACCAGGCCCCAGGCGCCGACCAGGCCCAGCAGGACACCGACCGCGGAGGCGACCAGCCCCAGCAGCAGCGCCTCGAGCAGCACCGAGCGGCGGACCTGCTGCTTGGTCGCGCCGACGCAGCGCAGCAGGGCGAGCTCACCGGTGCGCTGGGCCAGGGTGATGGTGAAGGTGTTGGCGATGACGATCGCGGCGGTGGCCAGGGCGACCGCGCCGAAGCCGAGCAGGATGGCACCCATGACGGCGGTACCACCGGTCATCGCTGAGACGCGCTCCTCGGCCGCCTCCGGGCCGGTCGTGATCGTCGCGTCGGGCAGCGCGCCGGCCAGGGTCTCGCGGACCGTGTCGACGGAGGCTTCGTCGGCCACGTCCACCCGGATGGACTGATAGGTGACCATGGGGTCGACGAGGCGCAGCGTGGCGTCGTCGGCGAGGAAGCCCTCACCGAAGGAGATGGGGCTGAAGTCGCCCGCCTTGACGACACCGACCACGTCGAGGACGACCGTGGCCGGCTGGGCGTCCTCGTCCATGGGCATCGACGTCAGCCGGAGCTCCTCGCCAGCACCGAAACCGGCCTCGGCCAGGTCGTCGTTGACGACGATCTCCCCCTCGGCCTGTGGCATCCGCCCCTCGAGGAGGGTGAGGCCGCTGGTCGCCAGGTTGGTGCCGCTGACGTAGGAGTCGGGGCCGCGCTCGCTGAAGACGAAGGCCTCGCCGGTGACCGAACCGACGCCCTGGGCCGCGGCTACGGCGTCATAGTCCTTCGGAACGAACGCCTGCCCGGTCAGCACCAGATCGGCGTCGCGCAGACCCGCGCCGACCGCGTCCTCCAGGCCGGCCTTGGCGCTGAGGAGCACCGCCAGGCTCGTGGTCAGGAAGGCGACGCCGATGATGATCGCGACGGCGGCCGACAGCAGCCGGCGGCCCCGCGAGGCCAGGCCGCCGGTCATCCAGGAGCCGGCCATCACAGCGCCTTGCCGAGGTCGCGGACGGCGGCCAGGATCGCGTCGGCGTCCGGGTCGAGGATCTCGCCGGCCAGCTGCCCGTCGGCGAGCAGGAGCACCCGGTCGGCGACGGCCGCGGCGTTCGGGTCGTGGGTGACCATGACGACGGTCTGGCCCCACTCGTCGACGGCGCGGCGCAGCATGCCCAGCACCTCGGCCCCCGTGGTGGAGTCCAGGGCGCCGGTCGGCTCGTCGGCGAAGATCACGTCGGGGCGGGTGACGAGGGCGCGGGCCAGGGCGACCCGCTGCTGCTGCCCGCCGGAGAGCTCGCCGGGGCGGTGGCCGAGCCGGTCGCTCAGCCCGAGCCCGTCGATGATCGTGCGCTCCCAGTCCGCGTCGACCTTCTGGCCGGCCAGGTCGAGCGGGAGCCGGATGTTCTGGCTCGCGGTCAGGGTGGGCAGCAGGTTGAAGGCCTGGAAGACGAAGCCGACCGCGCGGCGCCTCAGCGTCGTGAGCTGCTTGTCGGACAGGCCGGTCAGCTCGGTGTCGCCAAGGAAGACGCGGCCCGAGGTCGCGCCGTCCAGCCCGGCGAGCAGGTGCATGAGCGTGGACTTGCCCGAGCCGCTGGGGCCCATGATCGCGGTGAACTGCCAGGCCTCGATGCCGACGGAGACGCCGTCGAGGGCTCGCACGGCGGTCTCGCCGGAGCCGTAGGTCTTGGTCAGGTCGATGGCGCTGGCGGCCAGGGTGGTCGCGCGTCGCACGTCAGGGCTCGTGGTGCCGGTTGAGGTCATGGTCTGACCGTAGGTGGGCATGGCCGGGACCGGCGTCGGTCGGCGGTCGCGACGTGGGCCGGGGCGGCTACGACCTGGGTATGACGTCGCTCGCCCCGGTCTCCTCGGTCGCCTCCACCGCAGGGCCGGCGGAGGCCAGCTTCAGCCCGGCCGCGCAGCCGATGATCCCGAGCAGGAAGAGGACCTTGAGCGGGGTGAGTGGCTCGACCCCGGTGAAGGCTGCCCAGGCGACGGTGAGGACCGCCCCCAGACCCGTCCACACCGCATACGCGGTCCCGATGGGGATGTGCTTCATCGCCTGCGCGAGGCCGAGCAGGCTCAGCACGCAGAAGATGCCGAAGACGATGCTCGGGCCGAGGCGGGTGAAGCCCTCGGACGCGCCGAGAGCCGTCGCCCAGACCGCCTCGAGCACGGCGCTGACCAGCAGGATGCCCCACCCCATCTCAGGCCACCGCCTTCAGGCCGACGACGCAGGCGACGATGCCGAGCAGCAGCAGGAGCCGGACGAGCGTCGCAGGCTCGGTGCCGCGGGCCATCGCCCAGCCCACGGTGAGGCTGGCGCCGGTGGCGGTCCACACCGCATACGCGGTCCCGGTGGGGATGGTCTGCATGGCGACAGCCAGCCCCCACATGGAGATGACGGAGGCGACGACGAAGATCGCGGTGGGGAGGGGGCGGCGCAGGCCGCGGGAGGCGCCGAGCGCGGTCGCCCAGACCGCCTCGAAGATGCCGGAGCCGATGAGGATGGCCCAGTCCATGACGGATCACTCCTGAAGACGAGAGGTCAACTTTTCAAGGTTGGCCAGTCTTGTCTTCACCGGGTACTGAACCGTCGTCCGGGGCAACGCTCACGCCACCGTCAACCAGGATAACAACGCCCCCTCCCACCGGGCGCGCCGAATGGTTGCCCCCTGCCCCACCAAGCGCGGCGAGTGGTTGTTTCCAGACCCACCGAGCGCGCCGAGTGGTTGTTTCCAGAGCCACTGGGCGCGACGAATGGTTGCCTCCAGCCCGACCAGGCGCGGCAAGTCGCGCGGGTGGTCAAGGACACCCACTCCTCGATCAACCTTCGTCCGTCAGAATGCTGACGTGCCACCTCGCCAGGCAGCCGGCTTCGACAGTCTCGACGTCCTCGCCTTCGCCGCTGAACTCGTGCTGTGGAGCGCCTGCGGCGTGGCAGCCCATCGATTGGCCGGCGGCGGGATCGCTGGTCTCGTCGTCTCAGTTCTGACGATTCTCTTCGTGATCGTGGCGTGGTCGCTCGTCATGGCGCCGCGAGCACCGCGCCGGCTGGCCGTGACGGGACGCAACCTGGTGGTGCTCGGCTGACGCGGCTCTCAGCGATGAGGACCGAGTTTCTCCACTCACCGGCCGGGTCGATGCGCGAACAACCACTGGGCTCGCTCGGTGGGTCTGGGAACAACCACAGGCCGCGCCCGGTCGGCTATTCGGGGCGGCCGACCAGCCCGGTCTCATAGGCGGTGATGACCATCTGCACGCGGTCGCGCAGGTCCAGCTTGTGCAGGACGCGGCCGATGTGGGTCTTGACCGTGGCCTCGGCGAGGAAGAGCTCGGCGGCGATCTCGGTGTTGGTGAGCCCACGCCCGACGGCCTCCAGGACCTCCCGCTCCCGGTCGGTCAGGGGAGCGAGGCGCTCGGTGGCGGCCCTCCGGCGGGCAGCCGCAGCGGTCTCGGCCCCGGCGTCTGGCAGCTCAGGGACGAAGCGCTCAAGCATGCGGCGGGTGGTGGAGGGTGCCATGGCGGCGTCGCCCGCGTGCACCGCCCGGATGGCGGCCAGGAGTTCGGTAGGCCCGGCGTCCTTGAGCAGGAAGCCGGAGGCACCGGCCTTGAGTGCGGCGAAGGCGTACTCGTCCAGGTCGAAGGTGGTCAGCACCAGGACCCGCGCGGCGTCCCCGCGCTCCTGGAGCCGTCGCGTCGTCTCGACCCCGTCCAGACGCGGCATCCGGATGTCCATCAGGACCACGTCGGGCCGGGTGGCGGCGATCGCGTCGAGCGCCGCCTGGCCGTCGCCGGCCTCGCCCACGACCGTCATGTCGCCCTGGGCGTCCAGGACCATGCGGAAGCCGGCGCGGACCAGCTCCTGGTCGTCGACGAGAAAGAGCCGGATCGGTCCGTCGGCGGCTGTCGTGGTCACAGGGTGTCTCCTCCTGGGGCGGTGCGTCCACCCGAGCCTAGGCCCTCGGTCGGCTGCGCCGGGATCGTCGCCACGACCTCCCAGCCGCCCCGTCCCTGGGCGCGGGGACCGGCGTGCACCGAGCCTCCCAGCACCTCGACGCGCTCGGCCATCCCCAGGATCCCGTTGCCCTCACCGTCGGCGTCGGGAGCCAGACCCGCTCCGTCGTCGGTGACCCGCACGAGCACGACGGCGGGCGTGCGCAGCACGTCCACGTCGACGGTCGCGTCCGGCCCCGCGTGCTTCATCGCGTTGGTGAGGGACTCCTGCACCACCCGGTAGGCCGCGAGGTTGACGTCTCTGGGCAGGTCGTCCACCCGCCCCCGGACGGCGAGGTCGATCGGGATGCCCGACTGCCGCACCCGGTCGACCAGGTCGTCGAGGTGGGCCAGGCCCTGTAAGGGGGAGTACTCGGCTCCCGAGCCCTCTTCGCGCAGCACCCCGACGAGCCGTCGGGTGTCGGCCAGCGAGGCCCGGGCGGTCTGGCCGAGTGTCTCCAGCGTCTTGGCGGCCTGCTCCAGCGCCGCCCGGTCTGCGCCGATCGCCGGTGGCGACTCGAGGGCGACACGCGCCGCGTAGAGGGCCCCGTCTGCCTGGACCACGACCACCGCCAGGGAGTGGGCGACCACGTCGTGCATCTCGCGGGCGATCGCGGCCCGCTCGTCCTGGGCCGCGAGGCGGGCTCGCTGGGCCTGGTCCCGGGCGAGCGCGCGGTTCTGCGCCTGGAGCCGCGAGACCACCGCCTTGCGCCGGCGGACCACGTCACCACCGATCCAGGCGACGCCGACGAACATGGCCAGGAATGTCATACCGAAGATGGCGCTGGGGAGCCGGTCGAAGCCGGCGCCGTAGGACCAGTCGAAACCAGCCAGGACCGCCCCGACCAGCCCCAGGGCCAGCACGATGCGGGAGTCACGCCGGCTGCCGAAGGCGGCGGCGCTGTAGACCGCGATCGGCACCGCGATGTTGGACCCGTGCGGGTTGCTCGACAGGATCAGCTGGCCCAGGCAGGCGAGCGCGACGGCGAGCGCGACCGGGAGAGGGTGGGTGCGGCGCCAGTAGAGCGGCACCACCATGAGCAGCCCGATGACCAACAGTCCCGTGCCCGTGCCGACGGTGGTGACAAGATTCCACAGCAGCAGCCCGAGGACCAGCGCGAGGTCGGGCAGCCACGGCGAGCTGCGGAAGCCGCCGTTGGTCACGTCCAGCCAGGAGTCGCGGAGGTCGCCGAACCGCCCGGAGCTGCCGGGCTCGGCTCCGGCGGCGGCGTCGCTGCCGTCGCCGGGGGCGGCATCGCCCGGCCGGGGAGGGCCGTGGGGATAGTGGGCAGGGGAAGTCACGTCGTCGACTCTAGGCGCGGGGCGGGGGCAGGATCGTCATGCCAGGGCAGCATCCTGCCCCGGATCCGTGCGACCGGAGTATGACGTGGCGCACCCGGGTGCGCCCGTCCTCACTCCTTGGGCTCCTCTCCCGGCCGGGGCGGGGCGGGCACCTCCAGGTCGAGGTCGTCGGGGTCCGGCGCGCCCGGGATCAGGCTGACGACCTCGCCGTAGCGGGGGACGACGACATTCCAGTCCAGCTCCGTCTCGATGCGCTCGGCGAAGGTGTGCGCGACCTCGGCCTCGCCGTGGGTGAGGAAGAGCGTCTCCGGCGCCTGGTCCAGGTCCTTGAGCCAGTCGAGCAGGTCGGAGGCGTCCCCGTGCACGGAGAACTCGTGGTCGCGGACGATCTCGGCACGGACCTTGATGTAGCGGCCGTTGATCTTGACCGAGTGAGCCCCCTCCTCCAGCGCGCGGCCACGGGTGCCGTGAGCCTGGAAGCCGGTGAGGATCACGCAGTTGCGCTTGTCGGGCAGCAGCCGGGCCAGGTGGTGCAGGACACGACCGCCCTCGGCCATCCCGGAGGAGGCGACGATGATCATCGGGTCGAAGCGCCGGTTGAGCGCGCGGGACTCCTTGGAGGTGTTGGCCTCGATGAGCTTCGGGATGCCGGTGAAGTCCTCCACGGTGATGCCCTCGTGCAGCTCACCCAGGGAGTCGTCCCGGTAGACGTCCAGCACCTTCAGCGCCATCGGCGAGTCGACGACGACCGGCACCTCGGGGATGCGGCCCTCACGCATCTGCTGGACCAGGGTGCGCAACACCGACTGGGTGCGGTCGACCGCGAACGCCGGGATGACGACCAGCCCGCCGCGCTCGATGGTGCGGGTGATGGCCCTGGCCATCTCCTCGTGCTCGACCTCCGGCTCGGGGTGCTCGCGGTCGCCGTAGGTCGACTCGCAGAGGACATATCGGGCTCCCTGAGGGGTGCCGCGGTCCTTGAGGATCGGGTGGTCGTGGCGGCCGAGGTCGCCGGAGAAGAGGACCGAGGTGTCGTCGACGGCCACCCGGATGCTGGCCGAGCCCAGGATGTGCGCGGCGCGGGTCCAGCGGGCGACGACCCCCTCGCCGAGGTCGACATCGGTGTCGACCTCGGCGGTGCGGAAGAGAGGGAGCGTGCGCTCCACGCCGCCCATGTCGAACAGCGGCTTGGGCTCGGCGTGCTTGGACCAGCCGCCCTCCTTGGCCTCCTTGGCGGCCTCTTCCTGCAGCTTGCCCGCGTCGCGCAGGACGATCTCACCGATCGCGGCACTGCCCTCGGTCAGCCAGACCGGACCGGAGAAACCCTGCTCGACCAACGCCGGGAGGTAGCCGATGTGATCGGTGTGCGCGTGGGTGATCAGCACGTCGGTGAGCTCGGAGGGCGGGACGGGGAACTGCTCCCAGTTCTTCAGCCGCCACTGCTTCTCCCCCTGGAAGACGCCGGCGTCGACGAGGATCTTGCGCTCGCCGACGGTGAGCAGATATTTGGAGCCGGTCACGGTCTCGCTGGCTCCGAGGAAGGTCAGGGTCACCGGTCGCGTCGTCATGGTTCCGACCCTGCCAGAGCCCACCGACGGACGCCACCGCCCGCCGGGCCCTGCCCGGCACCGCCGGCGGCGCCACCGGCCCCCGTTCGGTCAGCCTTCGGTGATCTGGCGAAGCATCGCCACGTGCCCGTCGAAGGCCTCCCGGCCGGCGTCGGTGAGCGTGACCCAGGAGACGCGGCGCCGGTCCTGGCGGTCCGCGGAGGCCTGCTTGCTGACGGAGACGTAGCCGACATCGCCGAGCACCTTGAGGTTCTTGGAAAGGGTGACCGGGGTGAGGTCCAGGGTCTCGGCCAGCACCTGGAAGGACAGCGCCTCGACGGGGCGGAGCAGCCCGCACAGGCGCAGCCGCACTGGCGCGTGGATGACCTCGTCGAACGTGGGCGTGCTCATCCGCGCAGCCGCTCGGAGGCCTGCCGGGCCAACGCCCGGAGCCCGAGGAAGAGGGAGGCCCCGGCGACCAGGGCGGGCACCACGACCCACGCGGCGTGGCCGAGCGCGACCAGGCCCAGGCTGACCGAGAACATGAGCAGAACCACGAGCAGCAGCAGACCCATCATCGGCCACTGGCGCAGGCCCGGGGAGCCGTCCTTGCGGCCGGTCTCGCGGCGCGCCAGCTCCAGCAGGACGAGCACGGCGATCAGTCCCACCAGGTAGACCGCGGAGCGGTTCCCCTCGCTGGTCAGGGCTGGGGAAGCCACATACCCGGCACCCACCAGGGCCAGCGCGGGGGCCAGCCAGCCAGGGGCGCGGGTCCTGCGGTCGAGAGTCTCGCAGTCGGCCCGCAGCTGCTCCAGCGAGGCCGCGGCGTCGTCGGGACGGGGCGTCTGGTTGGTGTCCATGGCGTCGACGCTACAAAATACCTTCCTCAAAAGAAAGTCTTTCAGGAAAAGTCACTTTCCAGCCGGTCGTGTGTCAGCGGACGAGCTCGGCCGGCCGGAAGCTGACCTGGAAGGGCTGCCTCGCGGAGGCGGACGAGGAGTTCGACGAGGACGTCCTGGTGCTCGATGCCGGGGCCGGGTCCCACGATCAGCTCACCGTCGATCAGCTGGACGGTCCAGTCGCGCCGCGCCTCGCGATAGGCGTGCAGATCCTCCACCGTGTAGACGCCGACCTTCGTCATGCTGCTCATGAGTCTCATCGTGCCCCTCCACTTCCATGCCGTCCAGCATCGGAACAGCACGGAGCGCTGTCGCAGGATCTGTCCACAGGCGACAGCGACGAGGCCTGCGGGACGAACCGTCTAGATCTCCAGCGCCCGCACGATCGGCACGCCCACGCGGTAGGGGATGTGCAGCCAGCTCGGCGCGTCCACGACCGCTAGATCGGCCCGCTGGCCCACCTGCACCCGGCCGATGTCATCGCGGCGCAACGCCTTCGCCCCACCGACCGTGGCAGCCCGCAGCGCCTCGGCCGGCGTCATCCCCATCTCCCGGACGGCGAGCGCGACCATCAACGGCATGGAGGACGAGTAGCAGGTCCCCGGGTTGCAGTCGCTGGCGATCGCCACGCTCACGCCCGCCTCGATGAGCCTCCGCGCGTCCGGGTAGGGCTGCCGGGTCGAGAACTCCACGCCCGGCAGCAGCGTGGCCACGGTGTCGCTGCCGGCGAGCGCATCCACATCGGCATCGGTGAGGAAGGTGCAGTGGTCGACGCTGGCGGCACCGAGCTCGACGGCGAGCTGCACGCCCGGCCCCTCGGAGAGCTGGTTGCCGTGGACCCGCAGCTCCAGCCCGGCGGCACGCCCAGCCTCGAGGACACGGCGAGACTCGTCCCCGTCGAAGGCGTAGGGGCTCGCCGGCTCGCAGAAGACGTCGACCCAGCGGGCATGGGGCGCGCACGCCTGGAGCATCTCGCCGCAGACCAGATCGAGGTATGCGGCCCGCTCACCTTCCGCACGCCGGTCCGGGGGGACCACGTGGGCACCGAGGAAGGTGGTCTCGGTGGTGACCTCCCGGGCCAGGCGCAGGGCACGCACCTCGTCCTCGACGGTCAGGCCGTAGCCGCTCTTGATCTCGACGGTGGTCGTGCCCTGGGAGCGCATCTCGGTGACGCGCTGCTGGATGAGCCCGCGCAGCTCGAAGTCCTTGGCGGCGCGGGTCGCCTCGACCGATACCGCGATCCCGCCGCCGTCGTAGGGCGTGCCCGACATGCGCGCCGCGAACTCCGCGGAGCGGTCGCCGGCGAAGACGAGGTGGCTGTGGCTGTCGACGAAACCGGGGATGACCGCCCGGCCCTCGAGGCTGACCGACCAGTCCGCGGCAGGCGCCTTGTCCGCAGGCCCGACCCACTCGATCACCGGCGCGGAGTCCTCACCTCCCCCGCCGATGACGACGGCCGCATCCCTGATGACCCCGAGCCCGGCGTGCAGCGGGTCGGTGACGGCCCCCTCGACGGTCTCGTCGCAGGTGACGAGCTCGGCGATGCCGGTGAAGAGCATGCTCACGACTGGTTGCCTCCTGTGCTCACCCCAGCACCGTACCGACCCGGCACCTGACCTTCAGCGGAAGGCCCGGCTGACGGCGCCGCCGATCTGGACGAGGCTGAGCCAGACGAAGAACTTCTGGAGCGGTCGCAGCGGGAGGCCCGCGGCCCGGCGCCAGCCACCGGACCGACGCCAGGAGGTGGAGATCCGCAGCTGCGTCCCGCCGGTGGTGGGGGTGAGGTCGAACTCGGTCGTGACCGGGATGACCACCTTGGCGTCGGGATAGCTGGTGCGCCAGGCCACGTGCGTCGGGCGCACAGCAGCCAGCAGCTCGAGGTGCCGGCGGCGCACCGAGCCCTTGACCTTGACCGGCTTCCCGTCGGGGCGGGCACGCGGCGCCTCGCCCGTCCAGCTGATCCCGACCGCGCCCTCTCCACCCACCCGGTCCTGCTCGCCGTTGAGGTCGACGTTCCCGGTCCCGGCGTCCCACTCGGGCAGACGAGCCGGGTCGACCAGGAAGTCCCAGACCTCCTCCACCGGCGCCGGCACGAAGATCTCTGTAGAGCCGGCGGCTCCGCGCCCCTCTCGCGGGTGCCCGTCCTTGGCACCCGGGCTCAGGTCGTCCAGCCCGGCCGTCACCGCCTGGGGCGTGGTCCCGAGCCTGCCCAGCAGGTCGGTGATGAGACCGCTGGGTTCGACGACGAGCTCGCGCAGGACGGCCTGGGCGCTGCCGTCGGCCTCCTTGCCCGCGCCACGCCCTATCAGGTCCGCAGCCCGCCGGCGGAGCTCGTAGCCGTCGGTCTCGTGGGCGACGATCCGCCCCGGTTCGGGCAGCTCGGCGTGGATGCCGAGCGAGGCGAGCTGTGCGGCGTGCTGCTCCTGGACGGCTGCCCGGGCACGCTCGATCGTGATGCCGAGACCTCGGACCTGAGTTGTGACGTTGCCCCGGATTTTGCGGTAGTGGCCAGCCCTGACCTGCGGCTTCGTGTTGCAGGGTGTGACTAATCACAGGGTCTTGGGTGGGTAGCCTTGCCCGGTGGGCTCGTTCGTGCGCAAGGTGACGACCGCCTCGGGCGCGACAGCCGTGCAGATCATGCACAAGCGCGGACGGCGAGTCCTGGGCATCGACCACGTCGGCTCGGCCCGTACTGACGCCGAGCTGGCGCTGCTGGAGGCGATCGCGCACGAGCGGTTGCACGCCGGCCAGGAACTGCTGCCCCTCGACCCTGGCGGTCCCTCTGCTGCGACTGCGGTCGCGACGGGGATGCAGGCCACGGTCGCCAGCACGTCCTCGCGTGTGCTGTGGCAGGCCCTTGAGCGGGTCTACGCCGACCTCGGCTTCGACG
>NZ_JBQGWG010000012.1:0-88079 GCF_052073805.1 Ornithinimicrobium panacihumi
AGGCGGGTCGGGACAGTTCGTGCTCGACGGCTCGGCGGATCCAGGCTGAGACTGAGCGGTCGTCAGCTTCGGCGGCGCGCTTGACCTCCTCGAGGAGATCCGCTGGGAAGCGCACCGGTACGGGTGCGCTCATCGGACGCTTGCGGCGACGCGCAGGCCCCTGGGGCTCCTGGTTGCGCGGCTCGGCATAGAACTCGTACTCCTGCTCCGGCGTCATCGGCCGGCTGTCGTCAGTGCTCATCACGGTCCCTCCGGTACGTAGCGGCGAGGCCCGAAGACGCCTCGTAGCAGCCGATCGGTCGGCACTTGCTCGGATCGCCCGATCGAGATGGAGCCAGCGGCACGATGAGAACTCGCCCACTGACCTCCGCCAGCATCAGCCAGTGAGCGGGTGGCTTCGCCGGGTAGAACAGCGGGCTACTGCTCCACGCGTCCATCACGTCGTCCAGCCCCAGGTGCGGATGCTTGAACAGGTGAGCCGCTTGCTCGTCGATCTCGAAGGGCTCGGTGTCATCGAGCGTCTCGAGGTCGAACAGGTCGCTCACACACCAAGTGTATTACAGACGACTACCCACCATCATGCCGCCGGTCGCTCGTGCCTCGTGGAGGGGGGTTAGCCGGGGCTTCTGGAGGGATCGTTGAGGATGTGGTCGTAGTAGGCCACGACCCCACCGGCTCCGTCGCGGGCGAACTGGGCCTCGTCGGTGGGCGCTGGTCCCCGGGCAGGGTCGGCGGCGGCACGGAGGTGGGTATCGACCAGCTGTTCCAGCATGCGCCAGCGAAGGGACGCGTCTTCCTCTGGCGCCTGATCGTCGGACAGGAGCATGCACAGCCTTGTGAAGCAGTCCGTGAGGCCTGCCCGCGCGATCGGGTCGAGCTGCTTGTCGTCCTGCAGGATCAGGCGGGCGGTGTGGAGGATGTCCTCCACGTGGCTGCTGAGCCAGCGCCGTCGTCGGGTGATGCCGCCCAGGGTGGGCCAGCGTTTGCGAGCCGCCTGACGGGAGTGGCCGGTGACGGACGCCAGGTCCGCCAGGCTCGCCCCCAGCCAGGCCGCTTCCTCGGCGGCTCGCCTCGTGGCCACCGCCGCCGCCTCGCGGGCGGAGGTCTCGGCCGCGAGGGCTCGATCCAGCCTTTCCAGTGCCTTCGCCCGCCGAGCCCCCTCGCCGGGGGGGTCCCCTGGCTTGACCGTCACATCACAACTGTCGTCTGTTAACTTGTGGTTCACATCTCTAAGTGAACCTCAAGTTCACATCTCTCGTCAAGCCCACCAGGGTGACCGCGAGGACGCCGGCACGCGAACATCCTGATCTGCCGCTCATGGCGCGCCCGTTTGCCGCACGGAGGATGCTGGCCTCAGTCCAGGATTTCTCCCGTGACGGGGTCCACGTTCCATTCGTCGTTGTCGGGCGTGGCTTGTGCGTGGTCGAGGTCGAGGACTTGGCCGGTGCGGACGAGGGCCGCTCCTGACCAGTCGTTCTGGTCGGTGGTGAAGGCGTGCACGCGTCGGTCCTGGTGGTCCTGGTCTCGGGATTGGCGGCTCTTGCCGGGCCAGTCCTGGTGGCCTTCCTCGCAGATGGTCAGGAGCCGGGTCCGGGCGCGCTCGAAGAAGGAGGGTAGGCAGTACCGGTGCCAGTCCTCGAGGGCGTCTCCGGTGACGGCCTGGGCGGCGCGGTGGCGCAGGTCGGCGACGGTGACGAGCTCGAGGACGAGGTGGGGGTGGCGGTACCAGCAGGCGGGGATGAGCACGTTGATCTGCCAGGTGTAGTGCTTGTTGAGCCAGGGCACGACTTGTTCGAGCCAGGCCCACAGCTCGGCCCGCAGCGCCGGTGGCAGGCTCTCGGGGATCCAGGGCCGGGGCAGGTCGTCGACGTTGCCGAGGGCTTTGATCTGGTCCTTGGCGCCGTACTGGGCGGTGTGCAGGTCACGGTAGGCCTGCCGGAGCCGGCGCCCGGGCGCCGGGAACGGGTCGACGAGGAGGGCCATCAGGGGCCGGTCTCGTCAGCCGGGGCCAGGCCGCGGGTGCGAGACGTGGCCAGGGCGGTGGCGAGCAGGTCGCCGGTGTCGGTGCCGGCGTGCCGGCGGACGGTGGCGGTCCGGGCGGCCAGCTCGGCGCTCTGGGCCTGCAGCCGTTTGCCGTGCCGTCCGGCGATCGCGCGTTCCAGCTTGGCGATCATCGGGGCGTTGTTCTCGGAGAGGACCAGGGCGGTGCCTTCCTTGAGCCTGCGGATCTCGGGGCCGCTGATGATGGGGATGTCCTCTCCGTCCCAGCTCTTGTCTCCCCACTTGCCGCTGTGCCGGCGGGTGCGGGCGACGCGGACGGTGCCGACCAGGTCGCTGAGCTCCTGGTTGAACCGAACGTCCTTGGACCCGCCGAACACCACGAGGTTGTTGGTCAGTCCGAGGACGGAGCGGGCTTCCTGCTCACCGAAGGTGGTGTCCAGCTGGGCCCGGGTCTGCGCGGCCCAGATGAAGCTCAGCCCGAGGGCTCGCTCGTTGGCCATGCGGGTGCGCAGGGTGGGCAGGGGTGCGGTCGAGGGGAGCTCGTCCAGGCAGGCCAGCGTCGGTGGGGTCAGCCTCCCGTGCGGGGAGGCATGGGCGGCGACGAGGGCACGGTCCAGGACGTGCTCGGCCAGGGCGGTCATCAGGGGTGAGGCGCTGGCGTAGGGGTCTTCGCGGCCGAGCAGGTAGATCGTGCCGCCGCGGCGCAGGACGTCGTCGATGTCGGTCGCCCCGCGGCTGCGGGGGACGCAACGGCGCCGTATCTCGGGCTGGAAGAACAGCGAGAGGGCCTGGTGGACGGTGGTGGCGGTGTTGCCGGCGGTGCGGTCGTCTCCGTGGAGCGCGGCGTGCAGCAGACCGGCCCAGTACTCGGTGGCCTGGGGGTGCTCGCGCAGGATCTCTCCGGGTTCGGTCGCGGCCATCGGGTTGGACACCCACCGCAGCACGTGGTCCAGGGTGCGGCCGGTGAGCGCGGCGGCGTGGAAGTAGGCCTGGATCACCTTGGCGGCCTCGGCGGCGTAGAACCGGGCGGACTGGTCCCCGTGCCCCTCGGCCACGGCGCCCTTGACGGTGCCGGCCGCGAACGCCTTGGCGCGGCGTTCGGCCACCCCGGGGTCGTGGCAGCCGGCGACCGGGTCCCACACCAGGTCCGGCAGCCCGTCGGCGATGCCGAACGGGTCGAGGACCACGCAGGGCCGGTCGCGCTCGGAGCGGGCGGTGAACGTCAGGAGCAGGTCGGCCGGTTTGGTCAGGGTGACCAGCGCGGCACCGGGGGCCTGCAGCAGGGCCGGGGTGAGCAGGTCCAGGGTCTTGCCCGATCCCTGCGGGCCGATCACGCCGGCGGTGCGGTCCCAGGGCACGTACAGCGGCACCCCGCGGGGTTGGTGGGAGACACCGAGCCTCCAGCCGACGTCGGTCGGGTCGAACTTCCTCACCAGCTGCTCCTCTCGTCCTCGGGGTCGAGCCGGGCGTCATAGGTCACGACGGGGTCGCGGTTGCGGCTGGCGGCCGCGACCAGCAGCCCGGACAGGCCCCGGTGGGGGTACAGGTCGGGGCGGATGATGTGCCGGTGCTTGCGCAACCGGCTGACGCCCAGCGCCTTCTCCGCCTCGTCAGCGGTGGCCATGCCCAGGACCTTGCCGGGCCCGAACCGTGGCCACGCCCACGCGCACCCCCACCCGGCCAGGGCGAGCAGGACGGCGTGCACGACCACGGACCAGAACCACAGCGTCCCCGCCCCGGCGACGTGCTCGGGGCTCGGGACCAGCCCGGCGGCGGCGTCCCCGCGGGCCAGGTCCCACAGGCTGGTGAACAGCTGGTCCTGGGCGGGCAGGGTCACCCCGGCCCCGGCGACCAGGTTGGCCACCAGGCGGGCCCCGTGCAGCCCCAGGACCGGCAGGCACACCACGGCCATGAACGCGCCAAGCGCGGCCAGGGTCCAGTCGAAGGGCATCGGTTCCTGCCGGCGTTCCCGTTGCATCGCTCGTCCTCATCCGTCATGGGGGGGTCCTGCTACCTAAAGAGCGGGCAGGCGCCCAGAGGTTCACGCCAGCCGAGCTCGTACCCTGGCTCAACCCACAGGCGCCGGGGTGACTGCTGGCACGGGGGGCGGCTGGTTGGGTTGGTCGGCGATGCTGCCGATGCGCCAGACCTGGAAGATGTTGTTGTCCAGGGCGTGCTCGTAGTCGAAGAAGCCCACGCCCTTGGTCGGGTTGAGTGCCTCGATCGAGCGGTAGGTCCCGGGGTCCCAGACGAAGCCGACGTGTCCGATCTGGTTGGGGCCGAGGTAGGAGTCGTAGAAGAACAGGTCCCCGGGCTGGGCCTGGTCGACCGAGACCTGGAACCCGTTGCCGGCGGCCAGCCAGTCCCGTTGGGCCTGGGCGGTGCGGGGGGAGGTGATCCCGATCTGGGCCATGGACGCCTGGGTCAGGCTGGAGCAGTCCCACACGTTGGGCCCGGTCGCGCCGAGCAGGTAGGCGTCGCCGGCCTGGGCGGCCGCGAACTCGAGCATGGTGCGGACCCGCTCGTCGGTCAGTGGCGGCAGGTCGGGGTTGCCCATCCCCGGTGGGCAGTCGATCGGCTCGGCCAGCACCAGCCCCCCGCCGTACTCGTGGGCGTAGTAGAGGACGTCGTTGACGTACCAGTCGGCCCGGTTGTAGGCGAACAGGGCATCACGCACTCCCTGCTCGCCGCCGTGGACCGCGGAGGCGGTCAGGTAGTTCGCCGCCGAGTAGACCGAGTCGGCGTCGTTGTGGATGTCGGCCACCCCGTCCCCGTCACCGTCGACGCCGTAGGTCTCGAACGTCGCCGGCATGAACTGCATCAACCCTTGCGCCCCCGCCGGGCTCTGGCCGGTGTTCGCGCCGTGCGCGGTCTCTGCCATCCCGACCCCGGCCAGCAGCGCCCAGGGCAGGTTGTACTCCGCCGCCGCGCCCTCGTACAGGGTCTGCACGTCGGCCGGCACCGGCACCGCCTCGTTGACCAGGGAGTCCTGGCGCGGCTCTCCTGGTTCGGGCAGCTCGAACCCGATCCCGCCCTCTCCGTCGCCGGGCAGGTCCGGGTCGGCCTCCTGCCCCGGGGGTGGGCTGGGAGCCACGGGCAGCCCGTTCAGGGGCGCACCCCGCTCGGCCAGGAACACCGCAGGGTCGACGTGCGAGCCGTCGACGTGGATCTCCAGGTGCAGGTGGTTGCCGGTGCTGCGCCCGGTGGTGCCTTCGGTCCCGAGCTGCTGGCCGGAGTAGACCTGTTCGCCGACCTGCACGGCGAAGCTGTCCAGGTGGGCGTACCGGGTCAGCACCCCGCCCTCGTGGGTGACGTCGACAACGTTGCCGTAGGTGCCCCATGCCGCCGCCCGGGTGACCCGGCCCGCGGCCACGGCCACGATCGGGCCGCCGGTGGGGATGGAGAACATGTCGGTCCCGGTGTGGAACTGCGGCAGCCCGGTGATCGGGTGGGTCCGCCACCCGTAGGTGTTGCCGTCGGTGAGCGCGTAGGTCTGCTGGTAGGGCGGGCGCCAGTCCCCGTTGGGCGGCAGCGGCCCACCGGGCAGGGTGCAGTGGGTGGTGCGGTACTCCTCCCCCGCGGCCGGGGTGGCGACCACTGTGACCAGCATGGCGACCACCAGCAGCGGTATCGCCAGCAGCGAGAGGACCACCGCGCCCGTGGTCAGGGACTTGCCCATGGTTCGTGCTCCTCCCCGCCGGCTCAGGCGGCGCCGGCGATCGCCTCGTTGGTCCAGGTCAGGTCCGCCTCGGCCGGGTGCAGGATGGTCTGGACCTTCATCCGCCGGCTGCCGATCTGCCAGATGGCCCTGCCCTTGGACTGCATCGCCCAGGAGGTGATCGCGTCCTGCACGACCGGGCCCAGCCCGAGCAGCTGGTCCAGCTCGACCGCGACCCCCTGCGCCTGCCCGTGCATGACCTTGATGTCGCACAGGTGCAGCAGGTCGCGGGCGATGATCTGCGCCTGGGAGCCGGTGTCACCGGCCGAGAGCAGGTCGGAGGGTTTGTGCATGACCGCGACCTGCACGTCACCGCCGCGGCCGCCGGCACCGCGCGAGAGCCGCAGGTCTGCGTCGTAGGACTTGACCGCGTCCGGGCCCAGCCGCAGCTGCCGCCAGCTCTCGTCCCGCACCACGATGCGCCGGTCCCCCGCCGCAGCGACCTCCCGCTGGGCCGAGGCCCACGAGTTCAGGCAGGTCAGCGCCACCGCGACCGCCTCGTCCCCCAACGGCTCCAGCCGGCTCAGCGACAGGGTCTGGATCGGGGCGTCCCAGTCCATGCGAATGTTTGTGGGCTCGTCGAACAACCCGGACAGGGTGCCCGTGGTCAGTGCGCCCAGGGCGTCCCGCAGCACCCGGGTGTGGTCCAGGAACTGGCGGGTCGAGCCGTACCGGGTCTGCGCGACGAGGTCCTCGGTAGGGTCGCGCAGCGCGTGCCACAGCTGCGGAATGGTGGTCTCGCGCAGGTACGTCCCGCCGGCCTGGTACCCGGTCAGGGACTGCATCGCCGCTCGGACCGCCTCGGCCTCGACCGGCCCGAACGCGACCCGGTGCTCCCCGATCATCTGGGAGCCGACCAGTCCGCGGATCAGCAGCGTCCACCGCTTGAACAGGCTGTCCGCCCGGGCCTTCGCCTCGCTGTCGGCCAGCTGGTCCCAGCCCTGGCCCAGCGGCCCCATGGACAACGGGTTGACCCGGGTAGGCATGCCCGGGCCCACCGCGATCGGCTCGCACCCCAGGAACCGGGAGAGCCGTTCGTACTCGTCCTTGGGGTCCCCCGGGACGAGGATCCGGTAGCCGAACTGCACGCTGCGCAGGCAGAACGCCTTGACCGTGCCCGACTTCCCGGTGCCGGGCTTGCCGAAGACCATCACGTTGGGGTTAGTCACCGGCACCTCGTCGTTGAGGGTCCACCCGTGCGGGTCGCAGTGGAACGCGCCACCGCTGAGCACGTCCATCCCGATGAACGGACCGGTCGGCGGCAGCCCGGGGCCGCTGATGAGGGGCCACAGGACGGGCGCCTGCTCACTGGTCATCCGCCAGGAGCTGACCGGCGCCCGCGCGGCCATCCACCCGCGGCCGCGGGCCCGGCGCCCGTACACCCCGTCCGCGCTCCACCTGAGCCGGTCCTTGACCGGCTCGGGCGGCGCCGGGACGGTCGGCAGGTCGTGACCGAAGTCGGCCAGCAGCTCCGGGACGCCACGACCGCCCTGCCCCTGGCCCCGGGTGCGGGCCCTCATCGGGTCCACTCCGTCCGGGTCAGGTCGATCCCCAGCGGGACACAGCTGGAGGCGAAGGCCGCGTCGTGGCTCATGTCCAGCGGGAGCGCGGCGAACCCGGCCCGCCGCACCGACGCCTCGAGCCGGCGCCGTGACTCGCTGATGCGGGCGCTCTTGGGTGCGGTCACCGTGGCGATCGCGTACGGGTAGCTCAAACTGTTACCGGCGGCGAGCTTGGCGTCCACCCGGCGCACCTTGTCCGCCTTGCTGCTGACCTGCGCCCCGGTGCGCATCCCTGCCTTGTGACGCATGCCCTGCGCCATGTCGGCGGTGAACTCGGTCTTCTCGGCCTGCTTGACCGCCTTGTCCCTGGGGATGATCGGGTAGACGACGACCAGGGCGCGCCGCTCCCCGGGTGCCGAGGGGTTGAGCACGGGCCGCAGCGCACCCATCGCCGCACCCTTCTCGGGCAGCTGGAACGTCACCGACGCCGAGTTCCAGGCGTCGTGGCTGTAGTGGCGGGGGGCGGGGTCGGCGCCGGAGGGGCCGGCCATCGACCAGGGCACGTCAGCGTTGACCGTGGGGTCCTGGGTGTGGGCGATGACGGCCTCGATGATGCTGGCCCGGTCACCGGGGGCGAACCCGGTGCGGGTGACCACCGCCAGCTCGGGGCTGGTCAGCCAGGACACCCGGGTGGCGCCCAGGCCTCCGGTCAGCTGGGCCTCCATCTCCGCGGCGATGGTCTGCATGACCCGGGCCCGGCCCTCGATCCCCCCGCCGAACTCGCGCCCGGCCCGGCCTAGCCGGGACTCGGGCACGACGAAGGAGACGAAGGTCTCGGTGCGGGTGTTGATCCGCCGGGACATCTCGTCCAGGTCGGCGTTGATCTGGGCGACCCGGTCCAGGGCGGCGGCGCTGGTGTGCCGGCGCACCCACTCGGCCCGCTCGGTGCCGTCCTCGGGGATGGACCGCACCATCAGGATGACGGTGTCGATCAGCTCGGTGCTCTCGGCCGCGTCCAGGAGGGCACCGAGCCCGCGGCCGCGCAGGTCCCGCTCGTAGGTCTCGGCCATGTCGATCCCGGGGTGCTCGATCAGCGCGGTCTGGGTCCAGGTCTTCAGGACCCGGTGCTGGACCAGCGCCGGGCGGGCGAACCGTGGCCCCTGCGGTGGACCCTCGTGGATCGCCAGACCGGACAGCACCCCAGGCATGTCGACCTCGTCCGGGCTGGGCGCCCGTCCCCGGCTGGCCCTGGACCGGAACCTGCTCCACCCGGTCAGGTGCCCGGTGGCGACCTTGACCGAGCACCAGGCCCAGCTCACCGCGGACCGTCCCCGGACCGGGACCGTGATGAGCAGACCCAGCATCAACCACACGGCGACCGCGACCGCGGCGCTGCCCCAGCGCTGGGCCGAGGCGGCCGCCGCCACCGGCAGGAAGGTCACCCCGATCGCGGCCAGCTGCCAGGCAGACATACCCAGGAACCAGCCGAACCTGCGCGGGGTGTAGTCGGAGTAGACAGTCATGATCTCGTGGTCCTTCCGGGTCGGTTCAGCTCAATCAGGGGGTGGGAGGGGCAGGGACGGAGGCCCCGCCCGGTGGCGCAGGGACGCCTCCCCCGGGTGCTCCCCCACCGGGCACCCCTCCCCCACCGGCGGGGGGCGTGGGGGCGGGCCGGGCGTTCAGGTGGGGCACCTGGTGGTCCGGGCCGCTGCCGGTGTCGGACTGGGCCTGGTTGACGTCCGGCTGTGCCTGCTGCTGGCGCCGCGGAGCCTCCCGGTAGTCCGGCACGTAGGTGTTGTGCCCGATCCCGCCCTGGTTGGCGATGTCGGCACCGACCACCGCGCCCTGGGCCCCGATCGTGCGCATACCCTGCAGGACCGCGACGCCACCGCCCACCAGGACCCCGGCGCCGGCGCCGACCACGCCCAGCGCCCCGCCGGCCGCCGCGAGCCTCCCGCCGGCGGCCGCTCCCCCACCGGCGCCTGCACCGGCAGCTCCTCCACCGGCACCGGCGCCACCGGCACCTGCGCCGGCCTGGGCCTGGCCGATCCTCGCGGTGGTCTCGGCCTCACCGGCCCGCTCCCCGACCGACCGGCCCTGGCTGTCGACCCGGGACGCGGCGTCGGAGCCGCGGCCGCGCTGGGTGTCGGTGGACTGCATTGCGGTCCGCAGCGCCGCCCCGGAGTTGGTGCCAGGGTCGACGAACGCGAGCAGCTTGAACAGGGCCAGCGGCGAGAACACCGAGATGCAGATCAGGACGATGCCGATGAGTGCGGCGGAGATGTCCTGGCTCATCGAGTCCCCGTCCTCCAGGACCACTCCCTGGCTGATCTGGATGGCCAGACCGAGCATGAGGACCACCACGACCGGGGTGAGAGCGGCCGCGTGGAACCATCTCAGTGTCATCCAGAACCAGCGGGAGGTGGACTCGTTGACCAGGCCGGCGGCCGCGATGATCCCGGTGACGGCGATCACCAGGGCGCTGGCCGCTGCGACCAGCAGCACCACGAAGTGCATCAGGGCAGCGACGACCATCAGCAGCCCCATCATCCCCAGGACGGTCGCCACCACGCCGTCGCTGACGTCCTGGGCCTCGAACGGGGCGAAGGGCTGGAACGCGCGCCAGGAGTCGACGCCCAGGAGGGTCCGGCGGAAGGTCGCGGCGAGACCGGCTGCTCCACCGAAGACGACGACGCACCACAGCACCCACAGCAGGCCGGCGCCCTGGAACTGGACCGCGCCCCAGACCGCCTGCCCCAACGACCGTCCATCACGCCGCAGCGCGGCCCGGCCCAGCTGCAGGGCGAGCAGGATCATCGCCAAGAGCAGCGCTATCCCGAAGGTGTACTCGTACATCACACGCGCCGGCCCGTCCGCGGACAGGTCGGGGTTGGTTACCAGGTCCACCAAGGCCATCAGGATCCGGGTGAAGTAGAGCCCGGCACCCCAGATCCCCAGCATGGCCACGGTCCAGGCATCCGCGATCAGCTTCGCGGCCCCCTCGCCCAGCAGGTCAAACGGGTTCCACCACCCCATGGTCAGCTCCCCTGTTCGGTGTCTGTCAGTCGGCCCAGGACCAGGTACGCCACCCGGCCTGGACGGCCAGGTCGGTCCCGGCCCACGTGGAGGGCGCGACCGCTGGTGCGGGCCCCTGGTCGATGACCCACCGGTCGGTCTGCCAGGTCATCCGTTCGCAGTGGCCGTAGGCGACCTCTGCGCTCCGTTCGTAGGTGGCCTCCAGGGTCAGCAGGACGCACGCCACGACCCAGTCCGGGCCGTCGCTGCCCTTGACCTGGCCCGCCTGCGGGGTGGCCCTCAGTTGCACCCGGCCGTCTGCGGACTGGCCGGGTATCCCTGCGGAATCCAGGAAGCGGGCCACGTTCTGCGTCATCGACCACTGGTCCGCCAGTGGCGCGCCGGGCACCGACCACGCCTGGTAGACCTCGTGCGCGTGCGGGATCGACATCGTGGTCACGACGTCGCCCACGATCGCGTTCAGCTGTCCCACCGCACCTTCGGGGGTGTGGGGGAACCCGGTCGGGATGCGCGCAGGACCGCTGTCGGTGGGCCGTGGGATCTCGATCTGCTCCGGCAGGCTCGTCGCCGGCGTCCCGCCGGTCGCGTCCGCAGGGGTGATCTCCAGCATGGGGGCGGCCGCGATCTCCTCGCGCCCGTCCACCACCGCTCCCGCCTGGTGCACACCCTCGGCCACAGACTGCTCGGGGGCGGCGCCCGGCCGGAAGGTCAGGTACAGACTCAGCACGGCACCGACCAGCACCGCGACCACGGCCAGACCGGCGACGGTCACGGTGGTGAGTGCCTGCCGGCGGCTCCAGGGCTGCACCTCGGGCATGGTCTAGAAGCACCCCGCCCCGTACATCGCCCGCATGATCCCCGGCAGCACCAGGTACAGCAGCAGCGCGCCGAAGACGACCAGGATCCCGACGCCGCCGGCCATGCTGAGCATCCGGATCTGGAAAGACTTGCCCAGGACGATCATCAGGATGGAGATGGCGAGGGCGGCGAGGAAGCCCGCCCCGACCGCCCACAGGGCGTAGCCCATGAGCTCGTTGTAGAAAGCCTGTGCGCCGGGGGGGACGCGGGGGCACACCTGGTTCATCGGTTCTCCTTCGGGTCGCCCGCACCCAGCAGGTGCAGGATTTGTGAACCTGCAGCGACCAGGGCGGCCGGCAGGGGTTCGGTGTCCAGGCCGCGCACGGCCAGGGTGGGGTCGGCAGGCATGGTGACCAAGTGACCGTCCTGGCGGGACTCACGCACCGCCGGGCTGAGCGTCTGCTCGACCGGGGGCGCCCAGCGTCCGCGCCGGTGGGTCCGGCCGCGCACCACGATCACCGGGACGGCCTGCGGTGACAGCAGAGCCATCACCGCCTCCAGGTGCCGCATCCCGGGCAAGGTGGCGGTGGTCACCAGTACCGGACGGTCAGACTCGAACACGGCTCGGCTCAGCCACGACGACGTCGCGCAGTACAGGGCCGTGGGCTCCCAGGTCACGTCCAGCACGCTCAGCGTGGTGCCCGCCGGCGCCGGGTCGGGCACGGGGACGTCCTGCGGCACCAGGGGCAGGTCGGCGCTCCGTTCGAGCCGTACCTGCGGTGCCCGCTGCCCCAGGGTCCACCCGGAGTCGGTGACACCGAGCTCGGCGGTCGAGGCCGCGCAGAACCCGCTCGTGGTGGCCGCGCCGGCCTCCACCACCCGCACGGCCCGACCGGCTGCGGTGGCGATCGCCAGTGCCGTGGTCGAGGCACCTGCGCCGCCGTGGCAGCCGACGACCGGGACCACCCGCTCGTCGGGCTCCCACACCCTGCCCTGACCGGGGCCGGGTCCGGCGTCGGGGTCAGGCTCCTGCCTGAAATCACCCCGGCACGCCGCGCGGTAGGCGAGGCGCAGCTCCTCCAGGCTGGGTTTCGTGTCGGTGACGTGCATGTTCACGCCTCCTAAAGAGCCGTCGTCGTCCCAGAGGTTCACGCTGAGGCGAGATAGTTGGTCGAGGTCACGTGGACACGCAGATCACCGAGCGCTCTGCTCGCGCGCCGTTTCACCGTGATCCCGGAGACACCACGCCCCGAGCCGACACGGGATGCCCCCTCGCTGGACAGGAGCCCACCAGAGCCCCGACCTGAGCGACGCACGTCGGCCTCGTGCGCGACCTGCGCCAGCTCCAGCAGAAGCCCGCACTGGTCCTGGGTGATGACCTGCTGGGCCAGCGCGTCCTCCAAGAGGAGGTCGAGCTCAACCTCCGGCGCCACCTCACGGCCCTCGGGTCCGTGGCTCAGGTGGTCCTCCTCGGTCAGGTGGTCCTCCACCTCGGCGACGGGCCGGGTGCGGCTCCAGGTCTGGTCGCCGGCTCGCAGGCCTAGGTCTGCGAGCAGCCCGTTACGTGTCCTTCTCAGGATGTTGGCCGCGACCTTGTGCCCGCCCTGCCAGCTGCGGACCTCGATCCACAGCTGGGCCGCCACCAGCTCGTCGATGGAGGGTAGCCCCGTGCTCGCCAGGGACACGGCCAGCCGTGCCGCGCCGGGGATCAGCAGCCAGGCCAGCAGACCACCGGCGGCCACGTCGTCGGCCCCGTGCTCGACCGAGGCCAGGTGGGCCAGGGCCTGCAGCACCTCGTCAGTACGCGCGGGCCCCCAGGTGCGGAACAGCTCCGGCAGGCGGAGGGGGTCCTGACACCCGTGCAGCGCGGGCAGGTCCTCCTGCCACTGGGGCCACCGCTCACGCGCCAGACACAGCAGCGTGCTGTCCGGGCCGTCCAGGCCGAGTTGGCGTGCGACTCGCATGGCCATGTCCTTTCGTCGAGCAGCCATGGCTCGACGTTCGCGACCACACGTCCCCGACAACGCCCCCAAACCCCCGCGACACCAGCCGGACGGACCGTGGGGGCGCCCACGAGGGCGCGTCTGACCTGTGCTTTTCCCGCGCCCCCATGCGCCCCCATGTTCGTCTGCCCGGAGGGGTTGCGGGGACTCCCCTCAGGTGGGGGGGCACACAGACTCCCGCCCCGAGAACCGGATGGGGACTGGGGCGGAGCACCGGGAATGGAGTGCTGGCCGCGCCTTCCGTTACTCGGGGCGGGAGCCGGTCTGGGGGTCAGCTGGCGGCGGCATCCTTGCCCGACCACCAGTGCGGGTGGCGCTGCAGGATTTCCTCGGTGCGGGCGGGCAGGTCCATCGGGACGTCTTGTCCGTCGGTTCGTTCGATGACGTCGCTGCGCAGCATCTGAGCCGCAGCCGACGCTGCTGACGGGGAGCCTTCCCGCATCAGGACCGAGGCCATGTCCAACCGGGCGACCTCGCTGTGAGGGTTGGCGCGCAGCGAGACCTGGGCGGCCCACTGTGCAGTGCTGAGGTCGCCGCTCTGGATGCTGTGCAGGATCACCGTGTGGGCGACGGCCTCGATGCCGACCAGGACATACTGGTCGACCCGCTCACCGCCGTCCCAGAACCATCCCCACCCGCCGGCTCTGAGCTGGTCGAAGGGCTCGCCCCGGACGAGCCGTAGCGCCGCGATCAGGTCCTCGACCCCCTCAGCCCCTCTGGCCTGTCCGCGGGCGTGCAGACGCTTGAACAGGTCCAGGTCCACCAGGAGACCCTCGACCCGGTAGACCTTGACCCCGTCCGCCCGGGAGGCGTCTGCGGCGTGCGGCAGGTGCAGGGTGCCGGTGCGCGGGTCGACCCCTAGCCACTTGCGCAGAGTCGAGACGTGATCCCGGGCCTTCTTGTCCGTGAGCCCGAACGCCTCGGCGAGCTGGGCGGGGGTCGCCCCGTCCGGGCGGAGCGCCAGGAAGGACAGCACCTCGACCAGGTAGGCCTTGCCGTTGGGCATCGGCTGGCCGAAGGTCTTGGCCTGGACTGCACCGAGCAGACTCAGTCTCGGCCGTCGGCCCTCCTTGTCGTGCCACGCCTTCAGGTCCTCATCCAGGTCAGGATCGGACTCTCGCACCTTGGTCGCGATGGCCTCTGGAACCAGTGGGGCGATCTGGTCCAGGTCTCTGCTGGTGGTCGCGGCCGCCGAGACGTAGGTCTCGTCGGCGGCGGGCAGGGTCGTCCGGGACGGATCGGTGAGAACTTCGGCCTCGGCCTCGGAAGGCTCCGTGGCGGGGGTGTCGGTCGTGCTCTCGACCTCGTGTGCATCTGGCTCGTCGCCGGCGCCCCTGGTCTCGACCAGGTCCTGCCGCACCGCCCCGGCCTGGTCGATGTAGTGCCGCAGGTCGTCGGGTTGGGTGTCGAGGTGGCCGGGCACCGTGCCCGAGCTCCGATCCTCCGCGGCTTCGCACAGCAACGCACACCCTCGCGCCTCATCAGCGGTCAATCCGGCAGCGACCAGGTGGAGGCCAACGCCTGAGATGTCCAGCCTCCCGTGCTCGTCGACCTGGAGCACCAGAGACGGCTCTGATCCGAGGTCGGACCCGCAGACCACGATGCTGGCACTGACCCTGTCAGGGTCGTCCACGACCTGCGTCGCCATCTCGTGGGCCAGTGGGGTGTTTGCCCCCACCAGGACCAGTCGAGCCGGCCACGTGTCGTCGCCGCTGCCGCGCACCCTGGCGGTGGCGATGTCGTGCACGTCCTGGCGCAGGGCCCGCTCCCTGGTGTCTCGCACGTGCTGCTGGGCTTGCTCGAGGTCGCCGGTGACGGTGACCCGTGCTGGGTCCATCCCCTGCAGCTCCTCCGCGATCCCGAGGCAGTCGACGTGGACCTCGCCGGACCATCCCTGCAGCAGGGTGTTGGCCGCGATGTACCGGGCCAGGTCTTGCCCCATCTCCTGCTCGCCCTGGATCGACACGTGGAGGCCTTCCAGGTTCAGGAGCCAGGTGTCCTCCGCGTCGTCCGTGCCCACCACCGACAGCAACGGGTAGGGTGCGGCGACGTCGGGGGCGGGGGTGCTGGCCGGCTGCTGCAGCCTCCACCGGGTCTCCTCTTCGTCGATCGGGATCCAGGGCGCCGGCAGGGTGACCGCGGCGGCGAAGAACAGGTCGATCCCGTGGGTGGAGGAGAGCCTTCCGGCCACCAGCGGTGGCACGGGCTGACCGTCCTCGGTCAGCGTGATCGCCAGGTGCCGCAGGGCTCTGTCGAGGGTCTCCACGGTCACGGCAGCCACGGGGCCGAGGACCTGCACGGTCTGCTCTACGGGTGCCAGCGCGGCGGGGGCCGGCTGACCGATGATCCTGCCGGGGGCCCGGTGCCGGTCCTGGGTCCGCCGGCGGTCGCGCAGACGGAGCCAGAGGCCGCCCGCCAGGACCCCACCCGTGGAGGCCAGACCTGCCAGGAGCCACGGGGCGTCGAGGTTGAAGCCGGAGCTCGGGGCCTGGCTCTCTGTTGCCTGGGTCGGTTGCGCCACGGGTTGCTGCGGGCTGCGTTGCAGCGCTGCACCGGTGCCGGGGTCGGCCTGCGGCCGGGGGCTGGCCTCCGGGGTTGTCGCGGGTTGCGGCTGGGACGCCGCCTCGGGGGACGCTGCGGGCTCGACCACGCGCAGATGAGTCCCGAGAGCCATGCCGATCTCACCGGCGGCCTCTGCCGAAGGGGTGAGGTCAGGAACGGCCTCGGTCGACGTCGACGCGTCCGCGCGGTCGGAAGCGCCGGCACCCTCGGGGACCTTCAGCTGCCAACCGACCTCGATCAGGTCCGGGTCGCTGAGCCGGCCACCATCGGGTTGTTCGATCTGCGCCGAGGCCCAGTAGATCGCCGGCCACTGACTCCCGTCCCCCAGGTGCTCGGCCGCCAGACCGCTCAGCGTGTCGCCCGCCTGCACCTGGATGTCGATCGCTTCGAGCTCGCCCATGGTTTGGGGTGCCCCAGGCAGGACGAGCACCTCACCGGGGTAGATCAGGTCTGGGTCGACGATCTGGTCGGCGTTGGCCGCGTAGATCTCCCCGAAGCGTCCGCCCTCCCCCAGCTCGCGGGCGGCGATCCCACTGAGGGTGTCGCCTGTCTGGACGGTGTACGTCGGGGTCGGTGCATCCTCGGTGGCGGGTTGCTGCTGCGCGGTCGGCGCCGCGGTGCTGGCTGTCTGGCCAGTGTCGGCGACCGCGGCCGTAGTCAGACCGGGCAGACTCACGAACCCTGCCAGCATGGCGGCCACCAGTGGCCGGACCAGGCTCCTGGGCAGGCTCAGACCCACAGTCGGGGTCGCCACGCGACCGCCGCGCCGGCCGCGGCCGGCGGTGGCCAACTGCTCGACGACCTCTGCGGCTGTGGCGACCAGGAGGACGAACCAGGCCACCCAGCCCAGGACGACGGCAAGCGAGAGGACCAAGGTGCCGTCGTCGGGTGAGCCCAGCGCGGAGCTGATGTCTGTCCACGACGGCAGCTGGCTCGGCAGCGGGTTGCCGCCGACCAGGACGAGGAGGACCGGAAGACCTGCCAGGAGGCCGAGCAGCACCACGGCCGCCAGCAGGGCACGGATCGCCTGTCGGATCCTCATTGCTCGACCCCTTCCAGGGAGCGGGTTAGGCGTGCTTCAGCGGTGCCGGTCGCGGACAGGGAGCCGATGCCGACGACGCCCAGGAACTTCGTGCTGTAGGTCGAGTTCACGGTCACAGTCACGGTCTCGGGACCGACCATGGAGGCGTGTCCGGAGACTCCGGCGGCGGCCAGGTAGGCGTTGGCCGCGGCCGCCGCCTGGTAGGGGTTGGTCACGGTGTCCACACCGTGCACTGCGCGGGCTTTGTCCATCTCCTGGCCGCCAGCCCGGGCCGCCTCGCGGGCGACGCTGCGGGCCTCCTGCATGGCGTGGATGTGTCCGGCGACGTCGACCGCCAGGCCCAGCATCACCAGGACCAGGGAGGCGATGAGGATGGTGAACGCGGTGACGGACCCGGCCTCGGGGTCACCGGGCCAGTGCGGTCGCTGAGGGGTTCTCATCCTTGCCTGCCTCGGTAGGTGTCCAGCGGAGAGGTGCTGGTGTGGGTCAGGGTGCGTGAGCCGGGGATGCCGGGCAGGCTGAGGTCGCTCATGTCGACCACACAGGTGACGGTTGCGCTGACCACACCCGGGGTGCCGATGGGCAGCCCGAATGCGCCGGCGTCGATGCTGACCGACTGAGACGCGCACTTCACGCCCTGGTTGGTCAGGGATGCGGAGGCTGCGGCCGACGCACCTCCCACAGCCTCTCCGGCGGAACGGGCGATCGAGGCTGCCCGGGCGGCCTCGGCAGCGGCCGACTGCACCGCCATCTGGGCCATGGCCCAGCGGCCGGCGAAGATCACGGCCATGACGAACAGTAAGAGGACGGGGGCGAGAACGACGATCTCGAGGACGGCACTGCCGCGCTCGGGTGCCCGCCTCCAGCGGTGAACTGCGCCGCTCATCCGGTGATCCTCTCCACGGGGAAGCTGGCTGACTGCACGATCTCCGGTGCCCATCCTGGGATGAGGGAGGGCGCTGACCCGGTGACGGTGACGGTGGCCACCTCAGCGGTCCGTGAACCACTGACGGCCGCTCCACGCAGCACGTCGCTGCCTCCACCGCTGGCCAGGAAGTCGGCCGCGGCGGCGGCGCCCTGCCCGGCAGAGGCGTGCTCTCCCGCCGCGACCCGGGCCCCGTCCTCGGCGGCACCCAGTGCCAGGCTGCGGGCGTGGAACCACAGGCCGGCCTGGACCGCCATGAACAGGAACAGGAACATTACGGGTGCCAGGATCACCATCTGGACCGTGACCGACCCCCGGTCTGCACCACCCATTCCCGCACGCTGGCGCGGGACGGGGGGTGCAGACCGGGGGGCGGGCGTGCGCTTCATGTCAGCCCAGGCTGCCGATCTTGCCGGTAGCCCATCCCGTCAGCAGAGCACCGACCACGGTCACGAGGGCCACGATGATGACGGCCCACATGATGTGCTCGACGGTGATGGATCCCCTCTCGGGGTTCTCCCGCAGCTCAGCCGCCTTGGCCGAGATGACGGTGTGGGTGTTGATGATGCTTCGCTTCATGGGGTTCTTTCCTTTCGTGATCCCCTGCTTGTGGGTTTGTCTCTGGTTGGGTTGGAACAGCTCAGGGCATGTCTTGTCAGTCACGTGTTGGCAATCACCCCTCGAAAGCCAGGCGCAGGATTTGGGGGGTGATGAGAAGCCCGAGGAAGATGATTCCCAGCAGGGTCATCGGCAGGGTCATCCGCTCACTGATGGCGTTGGCCTCGGCTTTCTGGGCCTGGAGCATCGCTGAGCGCATGCTGGCGCTGCGGGCACGCAGCTGCTCGTAGACCTGGGCGCCTTCGTCGCCGGACAGCCGCATGATGTCGGCCAGCTCGTCCAGCTCGGTCACCCCGGTCTCTCTCCCCAGCTCGCGCATGGCGTCCCACGGGGTGGTCCCCGACCACCTGGTCCGTGCCAGCTCCTCCGCCACGCGCCGGAACGCCCAGGAGTCACCCACCGAGGCGGCCGCCTCCATCGCCTGTCGGGGGCCGGACCCGGCCGCCCGCTCGAGCGCGACCAGGTCGATGAACGCCCCCAGGGCGCGGCGGAACCCCAGCCGGGCCTTTCGTGCCTCGTCGATCACGTTGTAGTTGGGCACGAACCACAGGGCCGCAGCCAGCAGCAGGGAGGCTCCCACGGGGACGTAGGACGGCACCGCGTCCCAGGCGATCATCGGGACGATGCTCAGCAGCGGCCCGATCACCAGCCCGATGAAGGAGTAGAGCAGTTTCTCGCCGTAGAAACGGGTTCGGCTCATGCGCAGGATCGCCAGGTCCTGGGCCGAGACGCTGCCCCAGATGCGCGAGGGCAGGATCCTTTCGCCCAGGGAGCCCAGGACGTCCCGCACGTCGGCATCGCGACCGAGGCGTTCCTGTCGGCGGCCGACCTCCCGCGCGCCTTCGGGGGATAGCCGGGTGAGGGTTTCCCCGAGGTCTGGGTGGGCCGGCACCAGTCTGAGCACGAGCAGGGCTAGGCCGGAGCCGACCAGGGCCCCCGCGACCAGGATCAGTTGCAGACCGGTCATGCCGCCACCGCCTCGTCCCGCACGCTCTGTCCGATGAACCGCGGCATGGGCTTGCCCTGGGACATCTTCCTCATCCACAGCAGGGCTCCGGCGTACAGCGTCAGGAGGACGATGAGCAGCGCCTGCCCGAACGGGGTCCGGTAGGGGGCAACGTAGTCACCTGAGAGCGCCAGGAACCCCAGCACCGCCACGCTGATGAGGGTGATGAGCCGCGCGTTGCTCCGTGGCTTGGCCCGGTCCGCCTCGATCTCTCGTCGCGCACGTACATCGTCGCCGACCGACTCCGCCAGGGCGTCGAGCACGGAGGCCAGGCCGGCACCGCGGCGCTTGGCCCCCAGGATGAGGTTGGCCGCGATCAGGTCCCCGGTCGGGTCGTTGAGCTCGTCGGCGAAGATTCGCAATGCGGGCACGGTTCCCCAGCGGGCGCGAATCCGGCCCACTAATCGGGAGACCTCGGGCCGGATCGGCTCAGGCGTGGACCGCAGCGACGTCATGATGGCCTGCTCCAGCCCCACCCCGGCCGTCAGCACCCCGGACACCGATCGCACCCACTCCTCCATCGCCTCGAGCCGGCGGACCTCCGCGTCGGCCGGCGGGGCGCTCAGTAGGTACGGCAGGCCCAGGACGACCGCCGGGACCACCAGGATCGCAGCGACCCACCCGGTCACCACGGCGATGACCGCTCCTGCCGCTAGACCGATCAGGAGCAGACGGCGGGCACGAGGGGTGAGCCTGGACCCGCGCTGTCGCCTCGGCCGCTGAGGGCGGGCAGGGCGCGGCGGGTGTTTGCGCCAGGCCTGAACACCCACGAGAGCGCCCGCGACCAGCAGTGCACCGGCCAGTGCAGCCAGGAACGGTGTCATTGGATTTCACCCGACTCCCGCACGAAGGCGGGCAGGTCGAACCCGAAGCGTTCCAAGCTACGCAGCTCGTCCGGCAGCACCACCGGCCGCGCGACCCGCTCCCCCGGCGCGGCCCGGAAGATGTGGGTCGTGGCATACCCGCGCTGCTCCTCACCGGGGCTGACGGCGACGATCTCGGAGATGTAGCGGTGCACCCGCGCCTCCCCGTTCTCCAGGGGCTCAACCTCCTTGGTCACGTGGGCGATGATGTTGATGCCGGCCGCGACCGCACGGACGGCGAAGCTGTGGGTGGCGTGAGCACCCGCCTCCATGACACAGGTGACCAGTTTCTCGATCGCTCCCACGGCGTTGGCCGCGTGGGTCGTGCTGATCGAGCCGGACCCCGACTGCATGGCCTTGAGCATCGCCATCGCCTCGGGGCCTCTGACCTCGCCCACGATCTGCCGGTCCAGGTTCATCCGGAAGCTGCTGAACAGCAGGTCAGCCAGGGTCACCTCACCGGCCCGTTTGCCGTCTGGTCCGATCTCCCCCGATCCCGGCCGGGCCTCATAGGCGAAGGCGTAGGGGTGGCGGTCAGGCATCTCGTGCAGGTGCAGCTCGTACTCCGTCTCGAAGGTCGCGATCACCTCCGGCTTCGGGATCTCCCCGCACAGTGCCCGGATCATCGTGGTCTTCCCGGCGCTCTGTGCACCGGAGACCACCACGGACATCCCGCTGCGGATCGCGGACGCCAGGAAGGAGGCTGCCAGAGCGGTCAGAGCCTGACGCTCCACCATCTCCTCCAGGGAGACCCGAGTCATCCGGTGCCGGCGGATGACCACCTGGGGGACCGGGCAGACCCACGCCTGAGCTGCCAGTCGCGACCCGTCGTCGAGGCGCAGGTCGAGCCGAGGGTGGGAGGGGGAGAATGGACGGGGGTTGACCTCGGATCGGGTGGCTACGAAGGCGAGAAACTCGATCAGCTCCTCGTCCGACTCCGCCACCTTGGGCCCGGGGACCTGCCGTCCTCCGGTGAGACCGAGCGCGACCCTGTCGTGCCCGAAGATCATCACGTTCTCGACCTCGTCGTCATCGACCAAGGGCTGTAGACGTCCCAGGCCGAAGACGGCATCGAACACGGCCCGTGAGATCCTGCCCTGCTCTGCCGTGCCCCAGACCTCTTGGCCGGCTCGCGCGCGTTCGTTCGACTCACGCGCCAGCAGCTCACCGATCAGCTCCCAGCCTCGGTCGTGCTGTGCCTCCCGGTCCTCCAGCATGGTGCCGGCCGATTCCTGGCTGAGGCGGTCAGCGACCTCCTGGCGGATCCGGGCGATGAGGGTCCAGTCCAGGCTCTCGCTGTCGCGCCAGTCGTTGGCCGAGGGCCGTTGTCCCACATCGGTGGAGCGGGCCGCCACAGAGCCCTCCGTCGAGTCGACCGACCGAAGCGGGGTGACTCCCGCCAGCGAGAACGAGCTGCGTCGGCGGCCCTGCCTGGGCCCCTCTGCTCGCCCGCCGGTCCCGTCCGTGCGGAACAGCGGGAGGGCCGCCGGGTCAGTTCCGGCCCCCGTCTCTGGATGCACCGCGGACTCCTCCATCAGACCCCACCTTCCGTCTCTGTGACGACCAGTTCTGCTCGCCCCTGCGCGATTGCGGCCGCGATCGAGGTATCTGCTCGCTGCAGGCTGCGGACCAGTCCGCTCTGGCCGAGCTTGCGAACCTGCTGCCCGGCGGAGAACGCCGCCGCGGCCTTGGGGTCCCACTCCACCGAGGCGATCAGGGGGAGCCCGAGGACCTGGGGTATCTCCTTGGCGGCGTAAGGCCGGCCTGGGCCCACCACCAGCAGCCCCGTCGTGCTGCCCGCCCCGACCTCCTCAGCCTCGGAGGCGATCGTAGATGCCCAGGACCGGGCGCCCGCCAGGGCCACCAGGTCGGACCGGACCACCAGGAGCGTGAGGTCTGCCCCTCGCGCGATCTGGCTGGCCGAACCGGTCAGGCCCAGACGACCGAGGTCGACGATCACGTCCTGACCTGTGCCGGCCAGTGCCTTCAGTGCCGATAACAGGGGATCCCAGAGAGGCTTGAGCGCGGCGGCCTGCACATGAGAGCGCATCCCGGGGATCAGAGACACCTTCGAGTCGGGGATCGGGACCAGGACCTGCGGCAGTACCTCACGCAGCCGGCCCTGGGTGAAGGCCATGTAGAGGTCGATGAGAGCGTCAGGGGGCGTGACCTGCCCCCGTAGATAGCCCGCGAGGTAGGCCGACCCGCCGGTGGGGTCCGCGTCGACCAGCAGTGTCGGGCGAGAGCGGGACAGTGCCAGCCCTAGAGCGGTCGTCGTGACCCCTGGTGAACCGGAGGCGGACGTCAGCGCGATCACTGCCATGGGCCCCTCACCCCTCCCGGCTGTCCAGGACGACCGCGACCCGGTTGGCTGCGGCCCACTTGGCCACCTCCGCCGCGTCGCGCTCGTCCAGGACCACGGACAGGACGGTCTGGCCCATGTCGGTGGTGCTCACCGCGGTCACCTCAGCGGGCACCTCCAGGCCGCCCTCCAGGGTGGCCGGGTCGCCCTGCCCGGCGGTGCCGATGAGCCTGACCGGGTCGCCGCTGCGCAGCGGCTCCCCCGGCATGGACCCGGGGGTGAGGGCCAGACCGACCACCGTCTGGCCCTCACCCGGGACGAGCTCGGGTGCGACGTGCTCCGGTGTGAGCAGCATGCCCGCGGTGAGGTCGCGGGCAACCCGCTGTCCCACGACGGCGTCGAGCTGGCCCGCCGGCACGGCCCGCAGCGCAGGATCCAGGTGCACCCGCACGACCATCAGGTCAGCGTCTGTGATCTGACTCCCTCGGGGCACGTCCGAGCGGACGGCAACCACCTGGGTGCTGTCCGTCGAGGTACTCCACACCCACACGCCCAGCAGCGCGCCGGCGACGATGAGCAGCAACGCGACGAGGGTGCCGATGATGGGGCGGCGGCGCAGCTTGGGCGGGGCTGGCAGCGTGGGCGCCCCGCCCCCGGTGTAGTCCCCGGCGGGTGGGACGGACTCCCCCGTCTGCGCGTTGTGTGTGATAGTTGTCGACATTGGATCCCCTCTTCTGGTGAGCCTGAGGAGGGCTCACTGGCTGATGACCTGCATCTCTCCCATGGCGATCTGGGTGTCAGCAGTGAAGTCCATCTCAATGGTTCCGGACTGGCCCATCCCCGCCCACGCGATGACCCAGTAGCTGGTGGCCGTGACGGTGTACCGCCCGTCCTCCTCGTAGGTGTGGCCGCAGTCGGGAGAGGGCTGGTCTTGGAAGACATCTTCATAAGGTGTCCCCGGTGTGGTGCAGGTCACCGTGGTCCCGTCGCCCATGTCCCAGACGACGTGGTCGACCTGGCCCGTTGCGCTGACGGAGTAAGGGCCGTTCGTCGCGGTCCGGGTGATCGAACCCCAGGTCGAGGGTCCCTCATCCTCCACCCACATGTAAGTGGGCAGGCCGATTATCCCGACGAAACCCGGGGCGTCGTGCGGGACGATGCCAATGTCGAACGCTCTAAGGTTCATCGCCTCGACCGCCTCGAGCGCCAAGTCTCGCGGGTCGGGCGGTGCCCCCCATGGCGGCACCGCCGACCAGCGCGGGATCACCTCATCCGGGAGAGGGTCCGTGGGGGTGATGCCTCGAGCACAGTCGTAGATCGCGCCATCGGCACGCCCACCCCACGCCGGGTCACCCCACACCGGCTGGGGGTTGGTGTACTGGGTATAGCAGCCCCAACTCGCAGACCAATACCATCCGTCCACGATGCACGGGACCTCTGACTCTGAGACCCAGTCCCAGCACACGGCCGGCCCCTCGTCGCCACCACCCCCACCGCCCCCTCCACCCCCACCTGGCGGGGGATAATCCGGCGGGGGCGGCATCACGAAGATCACGCACTGCCCAGTCCAGGGGTCTGTCTCGCTACAGGTGACGGGGTCTGCGGTCGCGGCCGGCCCCGCCAACCAGCCCAGGAGCCAGGCAACCACCAGGCCCCACATCAATCTGGGCATGGCTCACTCTTTGACACGTCGTCGACGACGATCCAGCCGTACTCGGTCTCCTCCTCACGCTCCAGGACAACACTGTGAACGAGGCGGTTGGAGGTCCGCTCCGGCGTCACGTCCTCCCCCGCGGCATTGGTCACAGTGGCCTGCGAGTAGTCCAAGCACGCGCGGACGTCCGCACCGTCACCCTCGATGGCCGGGGGGCTGATCATCTCGACCGCTCGGGTCCCACCGAAAGTAAGCTCCTGCTCTCGATAGGAGATCAGTTGGGTGACCCACTTCTCTCGGGCAACGTCCCTCGACCACGGGTAGATGATCTCGACGTCAGCTCCCGAGTAGGCCTCGTCGAGGGCCTCGAAGTAGCCCTCAACGGTCTTCTGGATCGCCAGATCGTCTTCGAGTGCCTCGGTCGTCACCGCCACCGCGTCTGCTGGCCTCGGCGGCGAGGACGTCGCGGCCGATTCCTCTGTGGGCATGGACGTCACGGCTGCCGCGGTAATCGTGGCCGTCCCCGGATCCACACTCTCCGTGTCGGCGCAGCCACCCAGCGTCGCAATAGCCAGCAGCGCAGTCGTGACCATCAAGCCGGTTCGTCTCATCGCAGTTCCTTCCCTGCTCCCATAAAGCGCCAGATCGACGCCTGAGGTTCACCCCACTACAGAATGTCACTATAGCGTTAGCCTTTCAGCGAAGTAGCGTGGCGCGTCAAGCGCCTAGACCACCGGAGAGTTGGGACTCTCCCCCCACGCTTGCCAGGCAGGCTACCGCGCCTTCGCCGGTGCCGGCTCGACCTCACGCACACCTGTGGACAACCGGCCGGCCCTGGCTAACTGCGGCTTTCCCTCACGAGTGCGACAGCCTTCTCGACCTCTGTCACGTCGACGTCGAATATCGACGCCAGCAGGAGTCGGTCTTGCGCGTTGGGGAGGGTCTCGCCCTTCTCCCAGCGGAAGACGGTGCGCTGGGTCTTCGTCACGGCCGCTGCGACCTCGCGCACGGTCAGGCCGACTCGCGTCCGCAGGTCCCGCAAGTCCTTGGCCTGTGCCGCGGCCGGTGCAGGCATGTTAAGAAGCTGCGCCAGGAGTCTTATGACGTAAGGGCGGGGAGTCGTGCGGCCCTGCTCCCACGCCGACACGCGCTGGTTGTGGACCCTCAGCCGGTCGTCCTTAGCGCGCAGCAGCGCGGCCAACTCACTCTGGGTGAGGCCAGCACGCAGACGAGACGCACGCAGCTGATCAGCGCTGAACCACTCACCCACGGCACATAGCCTATTCGGGGGTGGCGCCAGGGTTGGCAGGAGCACCAGAGTGCCCTCGCGTGTCGGACTGGTGAGTTCGAAGGCATCCTGATCGGGTCACCGCTGGGCGAGGCGAGGGGTGGGATCACCTCCGGTCGACTGCGCCAGGCGTGACATTGCAGCGGCAATCGATGCGTCTCGGCCCCGGGCGGCATGTTGGTACCGCATGGCAGCCTGGGGTGTGGAGTGACCTATGCGGGCCATGAGTTCGGCGATGGTCGCCCCTGATTGAGCCGCCAGGACGGCACCTGTGTGGCGGAGGTCGTGGATGCGCAGGTCTGGGCGTCCGGCTGCGTCCCGAGCTCGGTACCAGTGGCGGTAGATGGTGTTGGGGTGGACCTGCAGGCCAGGGTCCTTCACGGACGAGAAGAGCAGGGCATCCCGCCCACCTTCGACATGCTCCTGCAGATGAGCCTCCAGGCTCGGCAGCAGATGTGGCGGAATCGCAATGGTGCGGACCCCGGCGCCGCTCTTCGGCTCACCAACGGCAACCTGACCCTCGAACCGGACCACACCCCGGCGTACATGCAGTGTCCCTGTCCTCAGTTCGACATCTCGACGGCGCAGCTCTGCCATCTCTCCGAAGCGGAGTCCGCACCAGGCCCCGATCAGGACCAGCGCCCGGTAACGGTCCGGCATGTGCTCGACAAGGATGGCCAACTCATCCAAAGAGGCTGGCTCCACATGCCTGGCCCTCTTTGTTGACCCGGCACTACGCAGCTTGCACGGGTTGGAGGCCAGGATCTCGTCGTCCACCGCGGTCTTCAGGATGGATCGGAGCAGGCTGTAGGCGTGTGCGCGCTGGGTCGGCCGCGTCGGGTCGAGTTCGCTGAACCAGGCGCGGACCACCGCAGGAGTGATGTCACGTAAAGCCACATGGGCGAAACTCGGCATCAGGAAGCGATCGAACAGTCGGCGGTAGAGGGCGCGCGTTCGCGGCTTCAGGTCGCGCTGCTCGAGCCAGGACTCCGCGTATGGGCCGAACTCTTCCGTCTTCCGTCTGACCTGAGCCCGTCGTGACCTGGCCGGCGACCACACATCGTCCTGGACAAGCCTGCGCTCGTGGACAAGCCAGGCCTCCGCGTCCGCCTTCGTATCGAACGTCGACGGAGCGCGGTGGAAGCCCTGATCCGGGCCCATGTAGAAGGCCTGGTAACGACCGTTGGTGCGCCGACGAATCGTTCCGAAGTCCCGCTTGGCACGCGGCACAAGTGGTCACCTCCCGTCAGAACTGGGCATAACTAGGGCATAACTAGAGCCATCCTCTGGTCGCTTGTGCCCGACCCTCTCACGCGCTAGTGTAGCCGTTATCGCAGGTCAGATACTTGTGACCCAGGCCAGAGCCAGCCCCTTGGGAGTAGGAGAGACAGTTTCAAATCCTGTCACCCCGACCATGGCCAGACGACTCGGCCACGTCGATCTTGCGCAGCTCACGGTTGACCGTGCCGCGTCTGGGGGTCATAGCTGCAGATGGATTCGCAATGCGTCGTCGACCGCGGCCATGAGGCGCGGCGGCACCCGGCCTACTGCGAGGCCAACCCTCTCGACTGCAACGGAGCGCACCTGCTCCGCCTGCGCCTTGGAGTCCACCCGCAGCCCTGTCTCGGCAGCTGGCAGCAGAACCTGGAACGGGAAGACACGCTCCACGTTGCTGGTGACGGGCACGACAGTGACGACGCCGCGACCGAGTCGTTGAGCCATGACGTTCGCCCGATCATTGCTGACAAGCACGACGGGGCGCCGCTTGTTGGCCTCGCTACCACGGACTGGATCCAGATCGACGAGAAGGATCTCACCGCGCAGCATCGGTGAGCCCGTCCGAAGACGCTGACGCCCACGCGTCTTCCTCCCCCGCGACGGCCCACTCCTCCCAGGCGGCGGCATAGGCCGCCTCGAGCTGCGGGTCTTGCAGTCGGCGGATGGCCCGCTGGACGCCAGCGGACCTCGACCCGAGGCCCGCTTCTTCGACGTACCGGTCGAGGATCGCCAGATCGTCTTCGCTCAGACTCACGCTCACCTTCATGACAGCATCCTACCGGGGTAGGACCTTGCTTACTACCACAGTAGTAATATCTGGCGCCCGCCTCGTGGAGGAGAAGCTCAGCGACCGCCCCCGTCGCCAGCCCTGGGGAACTGCGAAGTTCACGGCCCCTGTGTCAGAGTGCTGGCAGACGGCGAGCAGGAGAGCACGGTGGACGACTACTTCGACCTCGGGACCTACTCCCGACCGGTGACGACGACCTCGGCGGAGGCGCAGCGCTGGTTCGACCGGGGGCTGGTGTGGACCTATGGCTTCAACCACGAGGAGGGTGCACGCTGCTTCGAGAAGGCGGCGCAGGCGGACCCGGGCTGCGCGATGGCGCACTGGGGCATCGCCTACGCACTCGGCCCCAACTACAACAAGCCGTGGGAGTTCTTCGACGAGGAGGATCTGCGCACGACGGTGCAGCGCACCCACGACGCGATCGAGCGGGCCGAGGAGCTGGCGCCGCACGCGTCCCCGGTCGAGCAGGCGCTCATCGGGGCGCTGCGGCACCGCTACACGGTGGACGCGGAAGGGGCCGACTTCTCCATCTGGAACGAGGGGTATGCAGCCGCGATGGGTGAGGTCTACGACGCCCACCCGGAGGATCTGGACGTGGCGACGCTCTACGCCGACGCGCTGATGATGCTCACCCCCTGGGAGCTGTGGGACCTGGGCACCGGAGAACCCGCACCGGGGTCCCGGGCCAGGGAGGCCACCGAGATCCTCGACCGCGTCATGGCGACCACCGAGGGACGGGAGCATCCGGGCGCGCTGCACTTCTACATCCACCTGTGGGAGATGTCGGCCACCCCCGAGCGTGCGCTCACCGTGGCCGACCGGTTGCGCAACCTCGTGCCCGACGCCGGCCACCTCCAGCACATGCCGACCCATCTCGACGTCCTCTGCGGCGACTACCGCCAGGTGATCGCCACCAACCAGGCGGCCGTCCTGGGCGACCGACGGTTCGTCGAGGCGCGTGGCCCGCTCAACTTCTACACCCTCTACCGCGCCCACAACCTGCACTTCATCGTCTACGGCGCGATGTTCTCCGGCCAGTCCCAGATCGCGATGGAGGCGGTCGAGGAGCTGGAGCGGTCCATCCCGGAGGAGCTGCTGCGCGTAGAGTCACCGCCGATGGCGGACTGGCTCGAGGGCTTCCTGTCGGTCCGCGTGCACGCCCTGATCCGATTCGGCCGCTGGGAGGAGATCCTCGAGATCCCCGAGCCAGGCGACCCCGAGCTCTATGCGACCACGGTGGCCATGCGGCACTACGGGCGCGGTGTCGCACTGTCCGCCCTGGAGCGCGTCGGGGAGGCGGAGGCGGAGCGCGAGCTGTTCAGAACCGCATACCAGGCGGTGCCGGAGTCGCGCACCATCTTCAACAACACCTGCCGGGACATCCTCGGGGTCGCCTCGGCGATGCTGGACGGCGAGCTGGAGTACCGCCGCGGCGAGCACGACACCGCCTATGCCTCTCTCCGTCGCGCGATCGAGCTGGACGACACGCTGCCCTACGACGAGCCGTGGGGCTGGATGCAGCCGACCCGGCACGCCTACGGCGCACTGTTGCTGGAGCAGGGCCATGTCGAGGAGGCGCTCGCGGTCTACCGCGCCGACCTCGGCCTCGACGACACGCTGCCGCGCACCCTCCAGCATCCCGGGAACGTGTGGGCGCTGCACGGCTTCCACGAGTGCCTCACCACCCTGGGCCGGGACGAGGAGGCCAGGCTGGTCGAGGGACAGCTCCGGCTCGCCAGAGCGGTCGCCGACGTCCCGGTCGTGGCCTCGTGCCTGTGCCGGCTCAGCGCGGTGCACGCAGCGAAGGACGCGGCGACGGTGTCGGAGGCTCGGCCGGCGGGGTGCTGCAGCGACGAGCCGGCGCGGGACTGAGCGGGGCGAAGGCCCCGACCTGGCGCGCAGGGCGACCGTCCTGCCGGGGTCACCTTCTCGGGCGCCGGCGGACCGTCCCTGTGGAGAGGTAGCTGCCGAGAGCGCCGAGCGCGGCCCCGCCCCCGACGACGAGGGGGCCCTTGAGCCGACGCCAGCGGCCGCTGTCCGAGGCGATGATGCCGCCGAGTCCGTTGATGAGGGCGGCTGCGATCACTCCCGCGATCATCCGGTTGCCGACCCGGTCTGCCTCGCGCAGGAGGTGGTCGAGCTCGCTGGAGCGCAGATGGACGTCGAAGCCGCCGCGTTCGAGCACCCGGGCCAGGTTGCGCATCGTCTCGGGCGTCTGGGCACCTGCCTCGACCAGCCCCCTGACCGACTGCGTCAGGCGCTCGGCGACCGCCTCGGGCGAGTGCCGCTCACGGGCGAGCCGCTCGGCGTAGGGCGCCAGGACCGCACCCAGCTCGAAGCCGGGGTCGAGGCGACGGCCCAGCCCCTCGGCCATGAGGAGCATCTTGAAGAGGAGGGCGAGGTCCTGCGGCAGGCGCAGCCGGTGGCGCCGGGCCAGCCCGAGCACCTCGGTGATGAGCTCGGTGAGCGCCAGGTCGGCCAGCGACAGCCCGCCGAAGCGCCGGACCAGCGGACGCAGGTCGTCGGCGAGCGCCCGGCGGTCCACGTCCTCCGGCTGGCCGACGAGCTCCAGCAGCGCGCGGACGGTGCGGTCGAGGTCGCCGCGCAGCAGGTTGATGAAGAGGGCGACGAGCTGGTCGCGCACCTCGTCGCCCAGCTCGCCGACCATCCCGAAGTCGATGACCGCGAGCTCGCCGCCGGCACCGACGAAGAAGTTGCCGGGGTGGGGGTCGGCGTGGAAGAAGCCGTCCTCGAAGACCATCGTGCACAGCACGCCGGTGGCACGGGCAGCCAGGTCGCGCCGGTCGATCCCGGCGGCACCGAGCGCCGCGAGGTCGTCGATTTTCAGCCCCTCGACGCGCTCGAGGGTGAGCACCCGGGAGGTCGTGGTCTCCCAGAAGACGCGGGGGACATGGACGCGCGGGTCGTCGGCGAGGCTGGTCGCGAAGCGCTCGGCGTTGCGGGCCTCCTTGAGGTAGTCCAGCTCGGCGCGCAGGGTGGTCGCGAACTCCTGGACGATGCCGACGAGGTCGTAGCCTCGGGCCAGCTCGGAGTGGGCGGCCGCGAGGTGGGCCAGCCGCTCGAGGATCTCCAGGTCGGTCCGCACCGTCTCGACCGCCCCGGGCCGACGGACCTTGACCACGACCTCGGTCCCGTCGAGCCTCGCGGTGTGGGCCTGGCCGATGGACGCGCTGGCCAGCGGCTCCGCGTCGAAGCGGTCGAAGACGTCCGCGCTGCCCAGCTCCTCCTCGATCGCGGCGAGGATGTCCGCGGTCGGCACCGGCGCCGCGGAGTCCTGGAGCCGCGCCAGTTCGGAGGTATAGGCCGGGGGCAGCAGGTCGGACCGGGTCGAGAGCACCTGGCCGAGCTTGACGAAGGTGGGGCCCAACGCCTCCAGGGCCAGGACCAGTCGCTCCGGCCGTCCCTTCCCGGCGACCCCCTCACCCACGAGGAAGCCGAGGCCGTGACGGGACAAGGTCTCGACGATCTCCCGGGTGCGCTCCCGCCGCAGTCCCACCGCGACCACCTCTCATTCGGTGCCGTCCACGATACTCACCGGGACGTCTCCGAGCGCCGCGGCTATAGTCGAGGAAGTCCGCCGAACCCCATCTTGAGGAGTTGATGTGCCGTGAGCACCTACAGCCTTCCGGACCTTCCCTACGACTACTCCGCCCTCGAGCCGCACATCAGCGCCGAGATCATGGAGCTGCACCACTCCAAGCACCACCAGGCCTACGTCGACGGCGCCAACACCGCGCTGGAGAAGTTGGCCTCGGCCCGTGAGTCCGGCGACTTCGGCACCGTGCCGATGCTGGAGAAGAACCTCGCCTTCAACCTGGGTGGCCACACCAACCACTCGGTCTTCTGGAACAACATGTCCCCCGACGGCGGCGACAAGCCGACCGGCGACGTCGCGAGCCTGATCGACGAGCACTTCGGCTCCTTCGACGGCTTCAAGGGCCAGTTCGAGGCCGCCGGCAGCACGATCCAGGGCTCCGGCTGGGCCGTCCTGGCGTGGGACTCCATCGGCGCCAAGCCGCTGATCTTCCAGCTCTGGGACCAGCAGGGCAACGTGCCGCTGGGCCTGACCCCGCTGCTGATGCTGGACATGTGGGAGCACGCCTTCTACCTGCAGTACAAGAACGTCAAGGCCGACTACGTCAAGGCCTGGTGGAATGTCGTGAACTGGAGCGACGTCGAGACCCGCCTGGCCAACGCCAAGAAGGCCACCTCGGGACTCATCGTCCCCGCCTGACCGGCGCGACCGCATACCCCGCGGTCACCTGAGCACCACCCCGAGCGGGGCGGGAGGTCGAACCTCCCGCCCCGCTCCGGTGTCCGCGGGTCTAGAGTGCCGCCATCGGCCGCCGCGCACGACGACCGAGACGGACGGAGGTCGGTGTGGAAGTCCAGTGGTGGAGCATCCTCCCCTTCGCGATCATGCTGGGCACGATCGCCGTGGCGCCTCTGCTCGAGGCGACCCGCCACCTGTGGGAGCAGCAGCGCGTCCAGCTCCTCGTCGCCCTTGCCCTCGGGCTCCCGGTCGCGCTCTGGTTCCTCGTCGCCGGCGAGGGCGCCGCGGTCGTGCACGCGCTGGTCGAGTACGGCCAGTTCATCTGCCTGCTGCTGGCCCTCTTCGTCGTCTCCGGCGGCATCTTCCTGGCCGGCGACGTGCGGGCCACCCCCAAGGTCAACACCGCCTTCCTGGCCGTCGGTGGCGTGCTGGCCAGCTTCATCGGCACCACGGGGGCGGCCATGCTGCTCATCCGGCCGCTGCTCAACACCAACCGGGGGCGCACCAACCGTGCCCACACCGTGATCTTCGCGATCCTCATCGTCGCCAACTGCGGCGGGCTGCTGACCCCGCTGGGTGACCCGCCGCTGTTCCTGGGGATGCTGCGGGGAGTGCCCTTCACCTGGACCTTCACCCTCTTCCCGATGTGGCTCTTCGTCAACATCCTGCTGCTGGTGACCTTCATCGGGCTGGACCGACGGCTCTACGCCCTCGAGCCGGCCCTGGTGAAGAAGAAGGACCTGGAGGAGGTTGAGCCGCTGCGCATCCGGGGCGGGATCCACTTCCTCTACCTCGGGATGGTCGTGGCCGCCGTCGCCTTCCTGCCCAGCCTGGACCTGCACTCCATCGAGACCGGGCACGCCTCCCTGACCGACTGGGTCCCCTGGCGCGAGCTGGTCATGATCGGCGTGAGCATCCTGTCGCTGCGCACCGGCAGTCAGTCGGCCCGGTGGGTCGACAACAACTTCAAGTGGGGCCCGATCCAGGAGGTGGCCGCGCTCTTCATCGGCATCTTCCTGACGATGATCCCGGCGCTGCGCTACCTGGCCCAGATCGCGCCCAGCCTGCCGCTGAACGAGGTCACCTTCTTCGTCTTCACCGGTGGGTTGTCGGCCGTCCTGGACAACGCGCCGACCTACCTGACCTTCTTCGAGATGGCGCGCGAGCTCGGCGGCGAGCCGGCCGTCGCCGGAGTCTACGAGCCCTACCTGGTCGCGATCAGCCTCGGCGCGGTCTTCTGCGGCGCCATCACCTACATCGGCAACGGCCCCAACTTCATGGTCAAGGCCGTCGCGGACAGCCACGGGGTGCCGATGCCCTCGTTCGGCGGCTACGTGGTCTGGACCTTCCGCTATCTCGTCCCCGTCCTGGTCGCGATGGTGCTCATCTTCATCGCCGACCCCGGCTGGGCCCACCTGCTCGGCTGGATCCTGACGGGGCTGCTGCTGGTCCGGGCGTTGCGGGGCTACGTGATGAGCAAGTTCCGGCTGAGCCCGGCCCACCGTTGAGCCACCTGCTCAGGAGCCGGACCACCCCCGTATAGGGTGAATCCATGCCCATGACCGGACGCGCCCCGCGCCCGTCCCGTCGGGTGCCCGTGAGGGGGCGGATCACGGGGGTCGACTCATGAGCCTGATCTGGACGCTGGCCCTGTGCGCCCTGGCCGTCGTCGCCAGCTTCCCACTCACCAGCTGGCTCGGACGGCACGCGGGATGGCCGCTGGCCGCGATCTACCTCGGGGCAGCGGCCGCCTACCTGCCGGCGGCCCGGGCCGTGATGGCCGGGGGGACCGTCGAATGGTCGATGCCGTGGGTCCCCCAGCTCGGGCTGGAGCTGGCGCTGCGCGCCGACGGGCTCGGCACGGTCTTCACCTTCATCGCGCTGGTCATCGGCGCCGTCGTCCTGGCCTACTCGACGTCCTACCTGTCGGCCGGTCGCAACCTCTCCTTCTACCTCTACATGGCGATCTTCACCGTCTCCATGGTGGGGCTGGTGCTGGCCGACGACCTCCTCCTGCTCTTCCTGTGCTGGGAGCTGACCTCGCTGGCCAGCTTCTTCCTCATCGCCCGCTCGGGCTTCAGCGGTGAGGCCGCCTCGATGCGGACCCTGCTGGTGACCTTCCTGGGCGGGCTCGGCCTGCTGGCGGCCGTCACCGCCATCGCCGTCCGCACCGGCACGACCACGCTCAGCGAGGCGCTCGCGCACGAGGTGTGGAGCACCAACCCGGGCTTCACCACCGGTGTCGCGCTCCTGGTGATCCTGGCCGCCTTCACCAAGTCTGCGCAGTTCCCCTTCCACGTGTGGCTGCCCGACGCGATGGCCGCGGCCACCCCGGTCAGCGCCTATCTGCACGCGGCCGCGGTGGTCAAGGCCGGGATCTTCCTGCTGATGCGCTTCTCCCCGGCCTTCCACGACGTGCCGGTCTGGAACGTCCTGCTCATCACGGTCGGCCTGTTCACCTGCGGCCTGGGCGGCTGGTTCGCCCTGCAGAAGACCGACCTGAAGAAGCTCATGGCCTACTCGACGGTGAGCCAGCTGGGTCTGATCGTGGCCACCATCGGCGTCGGCACCGAGTGGGCGCTGGCCGCCGCGATGGTGCACGTCATCGCGCACGCTCTCTTCAAGTCCGGGCTGTTCATGATGATCGGCGTCATCGACCACGCCACCGGCACCCGCGACGTGCGGCGGCTGCCGCAGCTGCGCGGGGCCATGCCGCTGGCGTTCTGGACGACGGTGCTCGGCTGCGCGTCGATGGCCGGCGTGCCTCCGATGCTCGGCTTCATCTCCAAAGAAGGCGTCTTCACCGCGCTGCGCGAGGCCCCCGGAGGGGCCTGGGCCGGCTGGGCCGCCCTGGCCGGCGGGGTGCTGACGGCCGTGGTCACCTTCTCCTACTGCGCCAAGATCGTCTTCAACGGCTTCGTCGACGGGCGCGGCCACGAGCGCTGGCCCGAAGACCGGCCGCTGCACGCGACCCCGTGGCCGCTGGGGGTCTTCGCGGCGCTGCCGATCCTGGCCGGGCTGCCCCTGGCCCTCGTCGTCGGCGTCCTCGACATCCCGGTGACGCAGGCGGTCGCGGCGATGCACCCCGCGAGCGGCGAGGCCGTCCACCTGGCCCTGTGGCACGGCGTCAACCTCGAGCTCATCGCCTCCCTGCTGGTGATCCTGGCCGGCCTCGTGGTCATCGCCCGGCGCCGGACCCTCTTCCCCCGCCTCGAGAAGGACACCTTCTCCTTCGACGGCGCCGACGCCATCCGCGTCCTCACCGACGGCGCAGCCCGGGTCGGCGGCGTCATCGCCGCATCCGTCCGGGCCGACAACCCCACGCGCCACCTGGTCGCACAGTTCCTCAGCCTGGTCGCCGTCGTGCTGGGCGGCGTGGGCTATCTCGTCGCGACCGACCAGCTCTCCCCGGCGCAGCCCGGCCTGTGGCGCTGGATCGACGTGGCGGTCCTGGCCGTGGTGGCCGGCGCGGTGCTCATCCTGTGCCGCGCCGAGTCCCGGCTCGCGGCGGTCGTCGCGCTCTCTGCCGTGGGCATCTCGGCCACGGTCCAGATCTTCGCCCTCGGCGCCCCGGACGTCGGGCTCACCCAGCTGCTCGTGGAGGCCCTCACCGTCCTGATGATCATGCTGGTCCTGCAGCGGCTGCCCCTCGGCTTCGGGCGTGGCCCCCGGTGGGGCAACCGGGCGGCCCTGGTCGTCGCCGTCAGCGCCGGCCTGGCCGTCGGCGTCGGCGTCTGGGCCCTGACCGGCCGCCGCGAGCGCAGCGAGGTGGCCCTGTGGTTCCTCGAGAACACTTACGAGGTCTCCGGCGGCAACAACGTCGTCAACGTGATCCTCGTCGAGTTCCGCGCGCTGGACACCTTCGGCGAGCTCACCGTGCTCGGCATGGCCGCCGTGGCGATGGTCGCCGTCCTGTCCACCATCCGCCACCGCTTCCTCGACCCGCCGCCGGAGGCGGACCCCAACCACGTCCCCCTCCCCGAGGTGCCGTTGCGAGAGAGGGGCAGCACCGCATACCTCGCGATCCAGGAAGCCTGGGGCAACGCGGTGCCGATGCAGCTGCTGGTCAAGCTCACCGTCCCCGTCCTCGCCGCCATCTCGCTGATCCTCTTCTGGCGCGGGCACAACGCGCCGGGCGGTGGCTTCATCGCGGCGCTGGTCGGGTCCACCATCGTCGCGCTGGTCTACCTCAGCTCGGCCCGCGACCGTCAGATCGGTCCACCCCGGCTCCCGCTGCGGCTCGTCGCCGCCGGCGTGATCACCGCCGTGCTCAGCGGGGTATGGGGCATGCTCGGCGGCTCCTCCTTCCTCCAGCCGCTGAGCACCCACCTCGGCAACGCCCACCTGACGACAGCGATGGTCTTCGACCTGGGTGTCTACCTCGCGGTGCTGGGGCTGGTCATGGAGGCCTTCAACCTGCTCGGCGCCACGGAGACGGACGAGGGCACCCGTGAGCGCGCCGACGAGTCGGTCGAGGGCGAGGTGAGCGGGCCGATGGAGAGCTCGCGCGGGGAGACCGCCGAAGAGGCGTCGCTGCTCGAGGTCAACCGGCGCTCGCGCCTGCTGCAGTCCGGTCTCGGGTCCGGTGGCAGGTCCGTCCGGGGCCGCGAGGAGGACGGGTCATGATCCTGCCCATCACGATCGGTGTGCTGACCACCGGCGCGGTCTATCTCATGCTGCAGCGAGGCATGGTGCGCATCATCTTCGGCCTGGCGCTGCTCAGCCACGCCGCCAACCTGACCCTGCTGACCGTCGGCGTCAACGCCTGGCGCGGTGAGCCCCTGCTCGACCGGACCTCCGTGGACGTGGCCGGTGACCCCTTGCCGCAGGCCTTCGTGCTGACCGCCATCGTGATCACGCTCGCCGTCACCGTGCTGATGCTGGCCTTCGCCGTGCTGGGCCACAACGACGACACCAAGAAGCACCCCGAGACCGGGGAGAACCACGACCGATGATGACCGGCGCTCTCCTCCCCCTCGTGGCAGCCCTGCCGATCGGCGCGGCCGCGCTCGCCGTCGTGCTGCGCAGCGTGATCGGTCAACGACTTCTGCTCGTGGCGGTCCCGGTGCTGACCTCGCTGGCCGCCGTCGACCTGCTGCGCCTGCACCGGAGCACGCCGGTGCTGGCCGAGAACGTCGGCGCCTTCGCCCCCGGCATCGCGATCCCCTTCGTCTCGGACACCCTGACCGCGCTGATGCTGCTGGTCACCTCGGTGACCTCGCTGGCCTGCCTGGTCTTCATGATGCTCACCGGCGAGGACCGCTACCGCCTCGTGCCGCCCCTGGTGCTGATGCTCCTGGGTGGCGTCAACGGCGCCCTGCTGACCGGGGACCTGTTCAACCTGTTCGTCTTCATCGAGGTCATGCTGCTGCCCTCCTACGCGCTCATCGCGGTGACGGGCACCTGGCGGCGGCTGGGGATCGGCCGGACCTTCGTCATCATCAACCTGCTCACCAGCACGATCCTGCTGATCGGGGTCGGCCTGGTCTACGCCACCGCCGGCTCGGTCAACCTGGCCGTGCTGGCGGGGGCCGCGGTCAGCGACCCGCGCACGGCGCTCAGCTCGGCCATCGTGCTCCTGGCGCTGTCGGTCAAGGGTGCCGTGGTGCCGATCCACACCTGGCTGCCGCGGACCTACCCGGGCACGTCGGCCTCGGTGATGGCGCTGTTCTCGGCGCTGCACACCAAGGTGGCGGTCTACGCGATCTACCGGATCGTGGCGACCCTCTACGAGGGCGAGCCGCCGTGGGGGCTGATCCTGGCCGTCCTGGTCGGCCTGACGATCGTCGTCGGCGCCTACGGCAGCCTCGGGGAGCACATCATGCGCCGGGCGCTGAGCTGGCAGATGATCGCCGGCATCGGGCACATCCTGCTCGGCCTGGTCATCTTCACCGAGCTGTCCCTGGCCGCCGGCATCTTCTACCTCCTGCACCACGTGGTGACGATGGGGGCTCTGCTCCTGGGCGCCGGAGCGATCGAGCAGACCTATGGGTCGGGCCGCTACGAGCGGCTCTCCGGGCTGGTGCGCCGGGACGTGCTGCTCACGATCTGCTACGCCTTGGCGCTGATGTCGCTGGTGGGCCTGCCGCCCTCGTCCGGCTTCATCGGCAAGCTCTCCCTGGTGCAGGCCGCGGCCGGGGCCGGGGGCTCGGCGCAGGTCGTCCTCATCACCCTCATCTGCGTGGCGGCCCTGGGTGCGCTGGTGTCCATGCAGCGCCTGTGGGTCGGAGTCTTCTGGGGGCCGGACATGACCACCTACCGTCCCGACTCCCCCGAGACCGGCCGCGCGGACCGGCAGGAGCTGCCCGCGGACGTGCGCGTGCGGCCGCTGCTGTTCGCGCCGGCGGCCGGGCTGGTGGTGCTCCAGCTGGCGATGTTCGTGCTGGCCGGTCCTCTGATGGGCCTGACCAGCCGGGCCGCCCAGGGTCTGATGGACCTCGCCCCCTACGTGCAGGCGGTGCTCGGATGATTTCACCGCTGCACACCCTGTCCTACGCCGGCTACATCGTCGCGGAGGTCGTCTCCGGGGCCGTGGAGGTGGCCAGGGACGTGATGACACCGGGACTGAAGGTCTCGCCCGCGATCGTCGAGCTGCCCCTGCACTGCGAGACGGACCTGGAGATCAGCATGATGGCTTCCTCCATCACGATCACCCCCGGGACGGTCACGCTGGGCATCGCGCCGGCCGTCGGCGACCGCCCGCCGACGCTGTTCGTGCACGCGCTCTACGGGCAGGACCGTGACGAGCTGGTCGACGGGCTACGCGACATGGAGCACCGGCTGCTGAAGATGACCCGGGGCGTGGCGGGCGCCGACGAGGCGATGGCGGTGGAGCTGTGATCTACGTCGTCATCGCCACCACCGCGATCCTCGTGCTGTCGGCGGTCGTCGGGCTCGTGCGGCTGCGGACCGCCACCGACGACGCCTCGGTGGCCGCGGTCAGCGACCTGGTCTACTTCTGTGCCGTCGGGATGCTGCTGATGGGCGGGATGGCCGTCGCCTCCGCCGTGACCCTCGACGTGGCGGTCCTCGCATCGATGATCGGCATCCTGGCCACGGTCTCCCTGGCCCGCATCCTGACGAGGGGGCGCCGATGAGCGAGAACCTGGCCGTCATCATCGTCGTCGGCGTGCTCTGCATCGGCGGGGCGCTGTTCGTGCTCGCCAGCGCCGTCGGCATGCTCCGCGTGCGGGACGGCGTCTCCCGCGTCAACGTCCTCAGCGGCGCCACCGGCGTCGGCATGCCCGCCATCGTGGCAGGGATCTACGTCAACAGCGTCGCGGTCGACGGCTTCGACGGGCTGGCGCTCTTCAAGGCGCTGGTGGCCGTCGGGGGCTTCGTGGTGATGTCCTCGGTCGCCTCCAACGCGTTGGGTCGGGCGGCCTACCGCTCCGGCGCCCCGCTGGACCCCGCCACCGACCCCAACGAGCTGGCCTGAGCCCAACCCACCTCCGGCCCGTAGGCCCGACCTCGGCCGGCAGGGGCTGTCGGCCAGGACAGCGACGGGACGCGGAGCGTCAAGCCAGGCCCTACGGGTTTGCTCGCTCACAGCGAGCAAACCCGTAGGCCGGCAGACCGTGTCGCCGCTGCGGTGCAGACCGTGTCGCCGGTCGAGGGGGAGATGGCGGGCGGCAGGCGGGGTGTCGCGCGCTCCGCTCAGTCCACGGCGTGGAGGGCGGCCATCTCGGCCTCCATGACGTCCTCGTCGGAGGCATCGAGACGCACGTGCGCGAGCAGGGTCAGCAGGACCCGCAGGGCGCTGGCCGCGCGCTCGCCCCACGACGACAGATAGCTGAACTGCCACCACCACATGGCCTCCGTGGCACGGCCGGCCTCGTAGTGGGCCTGCCCGTGCTGGAGGTCGGCGGCGATCGCGACGAGGTCCGCCGCCAAGGATCCATCCGTGACCTCTCCGGAGAGGACGGGGTCCTCGAGGTCGCAGTAGTGGTCCAGCCCGCCGAGCAGTGCGTGCAGGGACTCCCGCGTGCGCTCCAGGTCCTGGTCGGGCCCGGCGTCGGGCTCGAACCTCTCCTCCGGGATGACGTCCACGAGTGCCCCGATGCGAGCTCCGGCCCCGCACAGCTGACCCAGCGCCAGCAGCAGCACCGGGAGGGCCGAGTCCGGCGCCTCCCCCGACGTCACCTCGTCCACGGACGCGAAGAACGTCCGCACCTCCTGGTGCATCTCCTCCGCCAGCACGCCCCAGCCGTCGCTGTCGACCTCGCTCATAAGGCCCACCATAGGCCCCACACCGCGGCCGTGGGGAGAGCGGAGGAGGACTCTGGGCCGCGACCCGCCCGAGCTCACCCAGCCCCGCTCCCGAGCGCGCCTGGCGCACCCACCCGGGCACACCGCATACAGTCGATCCTTGTGTATGAGGGTGTGGTCCAGGACCTGATCGACGAGCTCGGCCGGCTGCCCGGCGTGGGGCCCAAGGGCGCGCAGCGGATCGCCTTCCACCTGCTCCAGGCCGATCCTGACGACATCACCCGGCTCTCCGACGCCCTCATCCAGATCCGCGAGAAGGTGCAGTTCTGCCAGATCTGCGGCAACGTCGCCGAGGCGGAGGAGTGCCGGATCTGCCAGGATCCGCGCCGGGACGCGGGCCTGATCTGCGTGGTGCAGCAGTCGCAGGACGTGGCCGCCATCGAGCGGACCCGGGAGTTCCGCGGGCGCTATCACGTGCTCGGTGGCGCCATCAACCCGATCGGCGGTGTCGGGCCGGAGGACCTGCGGGTGCGCGAGCTCGTCGCGCGGTTGGCCGACGGCCAGGTCAGCGAGGTCATCATCGCCACCAATCCCAACCTCGAGGGCGAGGCGACGGCCACCTACCTGGCGCGGATGCTCGCCCCCTTCGACGGGGTGCGGGTCAGCCGGCTCGCGTCCGGTCTGCCGGTCGGCGGCGATCTGGAGTATGCGGACGAGGTCACCCTGGGGCGCGCGTTCGAGGGCAGGCGCGTGCTCTCCTCGGGCACGCCCGGGTGAGCTGAATCAGGCGGCGGTGTCGGGCTGGCGCTGGTTGTACTCCCCCGCCCACTCCTGACCGGTCATCGGCAGGATCGCGGCCATCACCTCGTCGGTCAGCTGTCGACGGGCCTTGCCCTGCGGGACGCCGTCGAAGCGGCCGGCCACCTCGATGGGGGTGCCGAACTCCACCCGGACCTTGGCCCGTCTGGGGAAGCGTGCGCCGACCGGCTGGATGTCCTGGGTGCCCTGCAGGCCGACGGGAACGATCGGGCAGCCGGCCTCGAGCGCGAGCCAGGCCACGCCCGTCCGCCCCCGGTAGAGGCGCCCGTCGCGGGAGCGTGTGCCCTCCGGGTAGATGCCGAACGCGCCACCCTTGCGCAGGTGCTCCAGCGCCAGGTCCAGGGACTGCTGCGCCGCGCGGGGATCGTCACGGTTGACGGGGATGGAGCCGACGCCGGTGAACCACTCGCGGCTGATCCAGCCCTTGACCCCGGAGCCGGTGAAGTATTCGGCCTTGGCCAGGAAGGCCACCTGCCTCGGCGAGGTCAGCGGGATGACCACGCTGTCCACGAACGAGCGGTGGTTCGAGGCCAGGATGACCGGGCCGTCCATGGGGACGTTGTGGGCGCCGACCACCTCGGGCCGCCAGATGGCGGTCGCCAGCGGGGTCACCACCGGGTGGAGCATCTCGTAGAGCACGGGCGAGCCTCTCAGGCCACGGGTTCGTCGTTGATCTCGATGACCGTACCGCCCAGGACGTTCTCGATCACCGACTGCCCCACCGCGCCGGAGGAGGCCAGGTCTTCGTCGTCGTCGCTGGGCTCGTCGCCGCCCTTGGACCGCGTCGCCACGGGTCGGGTCGGGAAGGGGGCCGGGGCGGCGGCCGGGGTCTCTGACGAGGGGGCGGAGGAGCTCACGGGGCGGGCAGGCGCCGCCTGCGTGGGCTCGGCGTCGCCGGACAGCCAGTCAGGGGCGGAGGTCCGCCGGGACTGCTCGGCCCAGTCGGGCCCGGCCGCGGCACCTGGTGCGCCTCCGGCCCCGAGCTGCTCGGCCATGGAAGGACCTGCCACGCCGCCGCCCGGGACGGCCGGGTCAGGTCCTGGGGAACCGATGGAGTTGGGGGCGGTGCCCTGCTCGTCAGCGGTCGAGGCTTCGGGCCGTCGGGTCCGCAGCCGTCCGGCAGGGGGCTGGTCAGGTTGCTCGTGGTCCGGCTGCTGCTGACCCGCCCGGGTGCGGAGCCGACCGACCGGAGGTGCGTCGGGATCGCGGGTCGGAGCGGCTGGGGCGCTGTCCGGCGCGACGCTGGCCTGCGGGGCGCTGGCCTGCGAGGAGGTGGACTGCTGGGCGCTGCTGGACACGGGGCTGGACTGCGGAGGGCCGGACTGCGGAGGGCCGGACGGCGCCGGTCGACCGGGGCCGGGGTCACCCGCGACGGTCGCCTCGATCCGCGTCTCCAGCGCGATCTCCTCGATCAACGCCTGGCGCAGAGCCTCGGCGTAGGGGCCGCCCATGAAGAAGTTCATCCACTTCTCATCGGGCATGCCGAGCAGGAGCCGCTCGCCGTCGTAGTCGAGGACGGTCACCGGCTGCAGCCCGCTCCAGGAACGCTGGTTGATGGACTTCACCCGCTGGAGGACGTCGCCCCACAGCCGGCGCAGGGCTGCGGTGTCCAGCGTGCCGGGGGCCGCAGCCGCCTCGTCCTGGGCGTCGGGTCCGGGCCCGGGTGCGGCCGCGGCCTGGGTCGGGGCCTCAGGCTGGGACGCTGAGGCAGGTGCCGCTGACGGATGCTGCTCCGTCGACGCGGACTGCTGGGCAGGATCGGGCTGGCGCACGGGCGCAGCCTGCGCGGATGCAGGCTGCTGCGCGGCGGACGGCGGCGTGGCGGCCGGCGGCGCGACGCCCCCGGCCGAGGCGGAGAGGCGACGTTCGATGCGGTCGAGGCGAGCCCCATACCCCGCTTCTCCGGAGGGACCCGGGAGGAGCATGCGGGCCACCAGGAGCTCCAGGATGAGGCGGAAGGAGACCGCGCCGGCCATCTCTGACAGCCCGTGACTGACGACATCGGCCAGGTGGGAGAGGGTCTCGGGACCCTGCACCGTCGCCTGGTGACGCATCCGCTGGATCTGGTCCTCCGGCAGACCGGGGAGCAGACCTCCGGCGGCGGCGTCGCCCACCGCGGCGAGCACGATGAGGTCGCGATAACGCTCGAGCAGGTCCTCGACGAAGCGACGCGGGTCGTGACCGGACTCCATCACCTTGTCGATCTGCTGGAAGCAGGTGGCGGCGTCGCCGGCGGCGACCGCGTCGACGACGGCATCGAGCAGCTCCACGTCGGTGAAGCCGAGGAGAGCGGCCGTGCGCTCGTAGGTCAGGCCCTCCTCCCCGGAGCCCGAGATGAGCTGGTCCAGCACGGAGAGCGAGTCACGCACCGACCCCCCGCCCGCGCGGGTGACGAACGAGAGCACGCCGGGCTCGAGCTGGACGCCCTCCTGCTCGCAGACCTGCTCCAGGTAGGTGGTCAGACGCTGGGGCGGGACGAGGTGGAAGGGATAGTGATGGGTGCGCGAGCGGATGGTCGCCAGGACCTTCTCGGGCTCGGTGGTGGCGAAGATGAACTTCACGTGGGGCGGCGGCTCCTCGACGACCTTGAGTAGGGCGTTGAAGCCGTTGGGCGTCACCATGTGCGCCTCGTCGATGATGTAGACCTTGTAGCGCGCCTGGGCCGGACCGAACGCCGCCCGCTCGCGCAGGTCGCGGGCGTCGTCGACGCCACCGTGGCTCGCCGCGTCGATCTCGATGACGTCGACGGTGCCGGCGCCGTCGCGGGCCAGCGCCACGCAGGAGTCGCAGGTGCCGCACGGATCCGGGGTCGGCCCCTGCTCGCAGTTGAGGCAGCGCGCCAGGATGCGGGCGCTGGTGGTCTTGCCGCAGCCGCGCGGTCCGGAGAAGAGATAGGCGTGGTTGACCCGCCCCGAGCGCAGGGCCTGCATCAGCGGCTCGGTCACGTGCTCCTGGCCGATGACGTCGGCGAAGGACTCGGGCCGGTAACGACGGTAGAGTGCGGTGCTCACCTCTCAGACCCTAACGGCCAGGGCCGACAGTGGTGACGCTCCGTCCCCAGGCTGCCTCGGGTGCGGTCAGGGGGTGGGGCGGATGACGGTGAGGCGGTGCGCGGCGCGGGTGAGCGCGACGTAGAGCGTGCGGACACCGCCGGAGGTCTCGCCCACGATGCGGTCGGGGTCGACGACGACGGTCGCGTCGTACTCCAGGCCCTTGGTGGACAGCGGGTCGATGACCAGGACCCGGTCGTCCAGCCCGCAGACCCCGCGCAGCTCGTCGTGCCAGCCGGCGGGAGCGATGACGGCGACCTGGCCCTCGACCTGCTCTAGGAGGGTCTGGACGGCCGACTCCACCTCGGCCCGCGTCTCGGCGGCCGGGACCGTGGTGTCGACGGGCTCGTTGCCGGTCTCCCGGACGGCCCGGGGGATGTCGGCGTCGGGCACGTGCTCGCGGATCATCTCGGCCGCCCGGTCGAAGATCTCGCGCGCGTTGCGGTAGTTGGTGTCCATGTGGAAGCTGCGGCGCACCGTGCTGCCGAAGGCCTCCTCACGGGCCTTGTCCGCCTCCTCCAGGTCGGACCACGAGGCCTGGGCGAGGTCACCCACGACCGTCCACGACGCCCAGCGCCCACGACGCTCGAGCATCCGCCACTGCATGGGCGAGAGATCCTGCGCCTCGTCCACGAGGACGTGGGCGTACTCCTCCGCCGAGCCGATCCGTCCTGACAGGAGCCGCGTCATGGGGTCGGCGGAGATCCGCTCGGAGGCCGACGGGTCGACACCCCGGACCGGGGCGTCCTCGTCGTCCGTGGGCGTGACCGGCTCGCGGGGACCGACCTTGAGGGCGGCGACGCCATACTGCGAGGCGTCGTCCAGCTCCTCGATCTCGTAGAAGCCCCGCTCCTCGCTGGGCAGGTCCACCATCGCCCCGATCCGGGCGTGGAGGTCGTCGACCAGCGCCGCGTCGGCCACCGACCACTGCCCGGTCCGCAGCGCCTCCTGGTAGGACCGGGCGAGCAGCTCGGCCTCCTTCCGGTCCACGACGCCGAGGGAGCGGACGAGCTCCTCGTCGGCCAGCCACAGCAGCATCTCGCGCGGGTCGAGGGGACGCCACCACTCGCGCATGAAGATCTCGACGTCCCCGGAGTCGGCGAAACGGTCGAGGAACTCGTCCTTCTCCCCCGAGGGCGCCTGCACCTGCTCCCAGGCGATCTGGGCCAGCGCCTGCACGGCCGCGTCGTAGGCGGTGTTGCGGTGGTGGTGCCGCAGCACCTGCGCCCGGGCCCGGTCGAGGTGGCGCCGCTCCAGCCGGACCGCGTGCCCCATGACGAAGAGCCGCAGCAGCTCGGGCGCATCCGGGATCGCCAGGCGCGAGAGGCGCGCGAGCAGCTGGCGGATGCGCAGCGAGCCCTTGACCGTGGCGGTCTCCGGCGGGTCCAGGCGGGTGCCGGTCATGCCGGCGACCACGTCGCCGATGGAGCGCAGGACGACGCTGTCCTCACCGAGGGAGGGCAGGACACGCTCGATGTATGCGGTGTAGGCGGCGGACGGTCCCACCACCAGCACGCCTCCGCTCTCGAAGCGGCGGCGGTCCGAGTAGAGCAGGTAGGCCGCCCGGTGCAGGGCCACCACGGTCTTGCCCGTGCCCGGGCCACCGGTGATCTCGGTGACGCCGCGGGCGGGTGCGCGGATGGCCTGGTCCTGGTGCTGCTGGATGGTCGCCACGATGTCGCGCATCTGCGCCCCGCGGCTGCGGGTCAGGGCGGCCATGAGGGCGCCGTCGCCGACCACGACCACGTCCTCGGGCGGGTCGGTGACCATGAGGTCGTCCTCGACGCCGACGACCGTCTCGCCCTTGCAGCGGAGCACGCGGCGACGGATCACGCCCTGCGGGTCGACCGGGGTCGCGCGGTAGAAGGGCGCGGCGGCCGGGGCGCGCCAGTCCACGACCAGCGGCTCGTAGTCGTCGTCCCGCACGCCCAGGCGGCCGACATAACGGACCTCCCGGGTGCCGCCGTCCGGGTCGGGCACATCGTGCTCGAGATCGAGGCGGCCGAAGACGAGGCCCTCGTGCTGCTGCTGGAGGGTTGCGCGGCGTTTGGTGGCGCTGAAGACCAGGGCGTCGCGCTCGAAGAGGAGGGCCAGCTCCTCCTCACGGGGGTCGCCGGTGCCCTGCCGGTCGGTCTGCCCCCGAGCCATCCCCTCCGCGTGGACCAGCTCGATCCGCTCCGCGGCCTTGGCCAGCTCACCGTAGACCCGGTCGACGTGCGCCTGCTCGGCCGCGATCTCCGCGGCGACGACATCCTTCGTCGTGGCCGTCACTGCCGTCCTCTCTGCTGGATGGGGCTCCCCGGCGCTCCGAAGGCCCTCGGCAAAGCGTCCACTCTACCGCCCGGCCGCTCAGACCCAGCCGCGGCGGACCGCCTGCACGCCGGCCTGGAAACGCGTGGCGGCCCCGAGGTGCTCGGTCAGGTAGCGGATGCGCCGCTCCACCGTCCGGACCGACACACCCAGCTGTCGGGCGATGAGCTGGTCGCTCGCCCCGGCGCTGAGCAGGTGCAGGATCCGCAGGTCTCGCGTGTCGAGCGGAGCCTTCTGCCCCTCCTCTCGGCGTGCGGCCTCGACCGTCGGACCGTAGGGCGTGGACAGCTGCCAGATCTCGTCGAGCAGCTTCTCCAGCGCCCCGAGCGGCCCAGGGCCGCGCAGCTCGGCCGAACCCTGTCCCGTCGGGTCGAAGGTGCTCAGGTCGATCAGTCCGGCCCGCGAGTCGACGAGGACGGTGGTGAAGGGGATGCCGTTGCCGACCCGGACGGGATGTCCTGCGCGGTCGCACCGTTCGAGATGGGCCATGCCCGCCGGCTGCTCCAGCAGTGCGGTGTCGAACATCATGCGCGCCTCCACCCCCGGGCGCAGCGGCAGCAGGCTCTCGTCCTCGAGCGCGGCCTCGAGGAACATCCGGACCGCCGGTGACGGGTCGAGCGCCACCCAGAGACGCGTGGACGATGCCCGGTGCACCGACAGGATGCGCTCGGCGACCGTCTCCAGGCCGACGAGGGCCTCGAAGTTCTGGTTGGAGACGGGGATCCGCTCGCCCACGGCCCGTCGCCACAGGGTCTCGACTTCGGCCGCCGTGGCCCGGCTCAGGGCGATCCGGCGCTCGACGACCTCGGCCTGGCGGGTCATCGCCTCACGGGGCGGGAGCACCTCCCAGACGTCGGGATCGGTGGTGTGCACGAGCAGCCCGCGCGCCGTGAGCTCCCCCATCGACACGTCGACCTCGTCGTCGCTCAGCCCGGCCCCGCGCAGGCCTTCCCTCGTCGGCACGCCGAGGCGGACCGCGGTGAGATAGGCGCTGCCGATGAACTCCTCGTAGGCCTCTCCCCGGAGCTCGTGCCGGCCGCGCCGGACGCCATCCTGGATCCCCATGCGGCACATCATGACGGATCTCCGCCATTGGCACCATTCCGTCAGCGCTCGACGTGACACGGCAGGGCGGATGTGAGAATCTTCTACTACCGGCTTCGGTCGGGCGCAGGGATTGTGCGAGTCGCTGGGCAAATGCCCCCCATCAGTCCAGCAGACCCTGCCCTGTGACGTGGCCCTCCTGGGAGATACCCCCCTGCCTCCCAGGAGGGCCACACTTATGTCTGCACCTCGGCCGCACCCCCGTGTCGACACTCGGTAGGCTCGACCGTCGTGAAGGTCCTCCTCCTCGGCTCCGGCGCGCGCGAGCACGCGTTGGCCCGCTCCCTGGCCGCCGACCCCGCTGTCACGAACCTCCTGGCCCTCCCCGGCAACCCCGGCATCGCCGCGCACGCCGAGCTCGTCGCCGGCGACCCGTGCGACGCGCAGGCCGTCACCGAGCTGGCCAACGCCCAGGGCGTCGACCTGGTCGTGGTCGGCCCGAGGCCCCCCTCGTCGCCGGTGTCGCCGACGCCCTGGCCGAGGCCGGGATCCCGTGCTTCGGCCCGACCGCCGCCGCCGCCAGACTCGAGGGCAGCAAGGCCTTCGCCAAGGAGGTCATGGCCGCCGCAGGCGTGCCCACAGCCGCGGCCCACGTGTGCAGCACGAGCGCAGAGGTCGAGGCAGCGCTCGCGGCGACGGGCGCCCCGTACGTGGTCAAGGAGGACGGCCTGGCCGCCGGCAAGGGGGTCGTCGTCACCGACGATCACGCCACCGCCTGCGCCCACGCCGCGGCGTGCTGCGCCAAGGAGGGCGGCCGCGTCGTCGTCGAGGACTACCTGGACGGCCCCGAGGTCTCGCTCTTCTGCCTCTCCGACGGCGCCACGGTCCTCCCGCTCGCGCCCGCGCAGGACTTCAAGCGCGTCGGAGACCGCGACACCGGTCCCAACACCGGCGGCATGGGCGCCTACTCGCCCCTGACGTGGGTGGACGAGCAGGTCCCCGGGCTCGTCGAGGAGGTCGTGGCCTCCGTGGCCCAGCCGACGATCGACGAGATGGCCCGGCGGGGCACGCCCTTCGTCGGCGTGCTCTACGTCGGCCTCGCCCTGACCTCCAAGGGACCGCGGGTGATCGAGTTCAACGCCCGCTTCGGCGACCCCGAGACCCAGTCCGTCCTCGCCCGCCTGCGGACCCCGCTGGCCGGGGTCCTCCTGGCCGCCGCCGAGGGACGTCTCGCGCAGCTGCCGCCCCTGGAGTGGTCCGACGAGCACAGCGTCACCGTCGTCCTGGCCGCCCCCGGCTACCCGGCGGCGCCGCAGACCGGCGGCCCCCTCACCGGCATCGAGAACGCCGAGTCGCACGAGGGCGTCCACGTCCTGCACGCCGGCACCCGGGTCACCGACGCCGGCGAGCTCGTCAGCGCGGGCGGGCGCGTCCTGTCGGTGGTGAGCCTGGGCACCGACCTCGCCCAGGCCCGAGCACGCGCCTACGGCGCCGTGCACCGCATACAGCTCGAGGGCTCGCACTTCCGCGGCGACATCGCGCGGGCGGCCGAGCAGGGCGACATCCGCGTCCCGAGCCAGGAGGCCTGAGATGACCCAGCAGATCCCCGGGCACGAGCTCCTCTACTCCGGCAAGGTCCGCGGCCTCTACGCGCCGCTCGATCCGACCACGGGCGAGCGCGACGACTCACGCCTGCTGCTGGTCGCCAGCGATCGGGTCAGCGCCTACGACCACATCCTGGATACCCCGATCCCGGACAAGGGCGCGGTGCTGACCCAGCTGTCGCTGTGGTGGTTCGACCAGCTCGCCGACCTCGCGCCGCACCACGTCATCTCCACCGACGTCCCGGCGGTGGTCGCCGGACGCGGTGTCTACGTGCGGCGGTTGCGGATGCTGCCGGTCGAGTGCGTCGCCCGGGCCTTCCTCACCGGCGGGGGGCTGAAGGAGTATGAGGCCTCCGGCACCGTCTCCGGGGTCCGGCTCCCGGACGGCCTGGTCGACGGCTCCCGCCTGCCCGAGCCCGTCTTCACCCCGAGCACCAAGGCCCCGGCCGGCGAGCACGACCAGCCCATCAGCTTCGAGCAGGTCGTCGAGCTCGTCGGCCCCCGGCTGGCCGAGCAGCTTCGCGACCTGACGGTGGCGATCCTGCAGCGCGGCAACGAGATCGCCGCCGACCGCGGCATCCTCATCGCCGACACCAAGGTCGAGTTCGGGGTCGACCCCGGTCAGCTCGCCGCCGCGCTGGGCACCACCCCCGAGGCCGCGATGAACGACGAGATCGGCTGGGCCGCCGTGGATCCCGCCCAGGTCGAGGTCGTGCTGGCCGACGAGGTTCTGACGCCTGACTCGTCCCGCTTCTGGCGGGCCTCGGAGTGGGCCCCGGGGCGCACCCAGACCTCCTACGACAAGCAGGTGCTGCGCGACTGGCTGACCTCCCCGGCCAGCGGGTGGGACAAGGCCTCCGACACGCCTCCCCCCGCGCTGCCCGCCGACGTCGTCGAGCTGACCCGGGCCCGCTACGTCGAGGCCTACGAGACCCTCACCGGCCAGCCCTTCTCCCTCCCCTGACCTCCTCCGCGCCACCGACCAGGAGCACCACCGCCATGGCCCTTCCGCACCACGAGCTGACGATCGTCCCCGGCGGCTCCGCCCTCTCCGACTTCCGGGCCGCCGCCCTGCTGCGGCGCCTGCAGGCCGTCGCGCCCCAGGTCAGCGGCGTGAGCGCGCGGTTCGTCCACTGGGTCGCGACCGAGACCGAGCCGGCCCCGGCGACCCGTGACGCCCTCGACTCGATCCTCACCTACGGCGAGCCGTGGGTGCACGCCGACCAGCAGGAGACGAACAGCGAGGACGACGCTGGCCGGCCTGACGAGGCCGTCATCATCGTCGCCCCCCGCCTCGGCACCATCTCCCCCTGGGCCAGCAAGGCGACCGACATCGTGCACAACTGCGGCATCGACGTGCAGCGCGTGGAGCGGGTCACCGAGTATCACCTGACCCTCGACGACCACGGCGGCCTCACCGAGGAGGAGTGGGACGCCTGCGCCGACGTCCTGCACGACCGGATGACCGAGACCGTGCTGGCCGACCGCGACCACGCCCGCGCCCTCTTCGCCGAGCGCGACGCGGCCCCCATGGAGCACGTCGACGTCCTCGGCACCGGCCGGTCGGCGCTCGATGCGGCCAACGCCGCGTGGGGCCTGGCGCTGTCCGAGGACGAGGTCGACTACCTCGTCGAGGCCTTCACCGGGCTGGGCCGCAACCCCACCGACGTCGAGCTGACGATGTTCGCCCAGGCCAATTCCGAGCACTGCCGGCACAAGATCTTCAACGCCGACTTCGTCATCGACGGCCAGCCCCAGGAGCGCAGCCTCTTCGGGATGATCCGCCACACCGAGGCCTGCTCCCCCGCCGGCACCGTGGTCGCCTACAAGGACAACGCCTCGGTGATGGAGGGTGGGACGATCACCCGCTGGCTGCCCGAGGCCGCGCCCGACCATGCACCCGAGGCGGGTGGACGCTCCATACCCACGAGGTATGTCGAGCGCGAGGACCAGGTGCACGTCCTGATGAAGGTCGAGACGCACAACCACCCGACCGCGATCTCCCCCTTCCCCGGCGCCGCCACCGGCGCCGGCGGTGAGATCCGTGACGAGGGCGCGACCGGCCGGGGCAGCGCGCCCAAGGCCGGGCTCACCGGCTTCGTCGTGTCCAACCTGCGACTGCCGGGGACCAACGAGCCGTGGGAGGCCGAGGACTACGGCGCCCCCGAGCACGTCGCGACACCGCTGGACATCATGGTCGAAGGACCGATCGGGGCGGCGGCCTTCAACAACGAGTTCGGTCGGCCCGGGCTCGGCGGCTTCTTCCGCGTCTACGAGCAGACCGTCGACGGGGTGCGCCGCGGCTACCACAAGCCGATCATGAGCGCCGGCGGGCTGGGGGCGATCAGTGCCGACCAGACCGAGAAGATCGCCTTCGGCGACGGCTCGCTGCTCATCCAGCTCGGCGGGCCGGGCATGCGGATCGGCATGGGCGGCGGCGCGGCCAGCTCGATGGCCAGCGGCGCCAACGCGGCCGAGCTCGACTTCGACTCGGTGCAGCGCGGCAACCCCGAGATGCAGCGCCGCGCGCAGGAGGTCATCAACCACTGCTGGTCGATGGGGTCGGACAACCCGATCCTGGCCATCCACGACGTCGGTGCGGGTGGGCTGTCCAACGCCTTCCCCGAGCTGGTCGACGACGCCGGGCTGGGTGCCCGCTTCGACCTGGCCGACGTGCCGCTGGAGGAGTCCGGGCTGGCCCCCAAGGAGGCCTGGAGCAACGAGAGCCAGGAGCGCTACGTCCTGGCGATCGCTCCCGAGTCGCTGGAGGCCTTCGCCGCGCTGTGCGAGCGCGAGCGCTGCCCCTTCTCGGTCGTCGGGACCGCGCGGGCGGACGGGCAGCTCGTGGTCGCGGACTCCCGCGAGGAGGCTGCGCCGGCCAAGGGCCACCCCGTCGACATGCCGATGGAGGTGCTGCTGGGCAAGCCGCCGAAGATGACCCGTGACGTGCAGCGGGTCGAGCGGTCCACCGAGGAGATCGACCTCGGTGCACGCCTGCCCGACCTCGACGCCATCCGGGACGCGGCGTATGCCGTGCTCCGCCACCCCAGCGTCGCCTCCAAGCGCTTCCTCATCACGATCGGCGACCGCACGGTGGGTGGCCTGACCCACCGCGACCAGCTGGTCGGACCGTGGCAGGTGCCGGTCGCGGACGTGGCGGTGACGCTGTCGGACTACACCGGCCTGGCCGGCCAGGCGATGGCCAGCGGGGAGCGGACTCCCCTCGCCTCCGTGGACGGCCCCGCCTCCGGTCGGATGGCGGTCGGCGAGGCGCTGACCAACCTGCTCGCGGCGCCGGTCGTGCCGCTGGAGGGGACGGCCGACGGGGCTGGCTCGCCCCTCTCCGGCGTCAAGCTCTCCTGCAACTGGATGGCGGCCTGCGGCGAGCCCGGCGAGGACGCGGCGCTCTACGACACCGTGCACGCGGTCGGGATGGAGCTCTGCCCCACCCTCGGCATCTCGGTGCCGGTCGGCAAGGACTCGCTGTCGATGCGGACCCGGTGGACCGATGAGGACGGTCAGCAGAAGCAGGTCACCTCGCCGGTGTCCCTCGTCGTCTCCGCCTTCGCCTCTCTCCCGGACGTGCGCGGCACGCTCACGCCGCAGCTGCACGCCGGCTCAGGCCTGGTCCTCGTCGACCTCGGCGCCGGTCGCAACCGGCTCGGCGGCTCGATGGTCGCGCAGGTCCTGGGCGAGTTCGGCGGTCGGGTCCCGGACCTCGACGAGCCCGAGCGCCTAATCCACCTGGCCACCGCGCTCGGCGAGCTGCGTGAGAAGGGCCTCGTCACCGCATACCACGACCGCTCCGACGGCGGCCTGTGGGCGACGCTGGTCGAGATGGCGATGGCCGGCGGTGTGGGGCTCGACGTCGCGGTGCCGCCGGGCGGCGGCCTCGACGCCCTCTTCGCCGAGGAGCTCGGTGTCGTGCTGGAGGTCCCTGGCGACCGCCTGGCCGAGGCGGAGCAGGTGCTCGCCGCGTACGGGCTGGGCGAGCTGACGACGGTCCTCGGCCACTCGACCGCCGAGCGGCAGGTGCGGATCCGCGCCGCCGGTCACCTCGGACGGTTCACCATCGACGAGCCGCTGCGCGGCCTGGCCCAGGCCTGGGACGAGGTCTCCTGGCGGATCGCCGCGCTGCGTGACAACCCCGAGTGCGCCGCCGAGGAGCACGCGGGCGTGGGGGCCGAGGGCGATCCCGGCCTGTCGGTGCGGCCGAGCTTCGACCCCGCCGAGGACGTCGCGGCGCCCTATCTCAACCTCGGCGCCCGGCCCAAGGTCGCGATCCTGCGCGAGCAGGGTGTCAACAGCCACGTGGAGACGGCCTTCGCCTTCGACCGCGCTGGATTCGACACCTACGACGTGCACATGACCGACCTGCAGGCCGGGCGTTTCGACCTGGCCGATGTCGCGGGACTCGTGGCGTGCGGCGGCTTCTCCTACGGCGACACCCTGGGCGCGGGCGAGGGCTGGGCGCGGTCGGTGCTCTACAACGAGCGGCTCAAGGACGCGTTCTCGGCGTTCTTCCACCGCGAGGACACCTTCGGCCTGGGCATCTGCAACGGCTGCCAGATGTTCGCCGCGCTGGCCGACCTCATCCCGGGCGCGGACGCCTGGCCCCGCTTCACCCGCAACCGGAGCGAGCAGTATGAGGCGCGCCTCTCCATGGTCGAGGTGCTGGAGTCCCCGTCGATCTTCTTGACCGGGATGGCCGGGTCACGGATGCCGATCGCGGTCGCGCACGGCGAGGGCTTCGCCAACTTCTCGGCGCGCGGCGACGAGGCGACCGTCCACCGGGCGATGCGCTATGTGGACAACGCAGGCCGCACGGCAACCGCATACCCCTTGAACCCCAATGGATCCCCGGAAGGCTTGACCGCGGTGACCACCCCCGACGGCCGGTTCACCGCGATGATGCCGCACCCGGAGCGGGTGCAGCGCAACGTGATGATGTCGTGGACGGATGGACCGCTGGACGAGGCGAGCCCGTGGCTGCGGATGTTCCGCAACGCCCGGGTCTGGGTGAGCTGAGGGCTCGGCTCGACCCTGGCGGGCAGCTGGATCCTGAGCCGGCCGCTGGACCGTCGCAGGCGGCTGGACCGTCGCAGGCGGCTCGACCGTCAGCCGGAAGGTGATCCATCGTCCGGATAGAACCGGACGACGGATCACTTCCCGGCTGAGGGATGTGACGGGGTCGCGTCGAGGGGTTCAACTCCCGCGTGGCCAGGGCGGGGCCGGCAGCCGGAGTGGACGACCACGCCTCTGCGCCATCGGTGGTTCACCGCCGCACCAGGGCGCCCGTCAGCTCCCGCTGATGGGCCTGCAGCCACCGCTCCCGTCGCCGGATCTGGTCGCCCGCGCCCTCACGCCACATGCGGGCCCAGCCACCACCTTCCTGCTCGGCCCGGCTCTTCATCCGGTGCCAGGTCCGGTCGGCCCCCTCGATCGCGACCTGCAGGAGCCGCTCGCGCCCGGAGCGGTCGAGCCCGTAGGCGTCGACGAGCAGACGCCCTCGGGCCGCTGCGTCGAGGTGCCGCTGCACCGGGTCGCGGTCGGCCTCCGGCAGCCAGGCGCCCCACCACAGCAGGAGATTGGCGACCTGCTCGAGCCGGGTCGCCTCCCGGACCAGGTCGAAGTCGATGAGCGCGAAGGCCTGGCCCTCGCGGAAGACCGTGTTCTCCGGTGTCACGTCCATGTGCCGCACACCCAGAGGCTCGAGCGCGTCATCCACACGACGCACCAGCCGGGCGACCGAGACCGCACGCTCGTCCTCCCCGACCCACGCCGGCCAGGGCCGCCCGGCGACCTCCCCCTCGACGAAGGTCAGGACCTCCCGGCCCCGGTCGTCGACACCCAGCAGCCGTGGCGCACCCTCGAAGCCGGCCTCCTCCAGGTGCGTCAGCACCCGGTGGACCAGCGGCGAGTGCACGCCCAGCGGACGTCGGACGGTCCGGCCCACCCGGACCACGCCCTCGGTGACGTCGCCGCCGGCCAACGGGACCTCGACCTCGTCCGATCCCGAGGCGTCGAACTGCCCGGTCACGCCCCGTCGACCATCCCGTCGAGCCGGGCCTGGACCTGCGCCTCGTCCATCGTGATCGGGGTGCCGACGATCCACTGGTGGCCGAACGGGTCCCGGAAGCGCCCCTGCCGCGCACCGTAGGGCTGGTCGGCGACCTCGAAGACGACCTCCCCACCGTGATCCAGCGCCCGCGCCATCACCGCGTCAGGGTCGGGCGAGAGCAGGTCGAGGACCACTCCGCCACCACCTTCCGGAGGGGCTGGGTCGTGCTCGTCGGCGTCCTTGACCTGCAGCGTCGAGGTGCCGAGCCGCAGCTCGGCGAAGACCACCTGGTCCCCCACCGTGAACCGCCGCAACGGTTCCGCACCGAGGACGCTGCGGTAGAAGTCGATGGCGGCGTCGGCGCCGGACACGACGAGCTTGGGACTGATCGCCAGATCACTCATACGCCCAGTCTGACCCGGGGCACCCCATACCGCCAGGGCAGTTTCGACCCCGCCGTAGCGCGCGGAGGCGGGGCAGGGTAAGACTGGGACATGGTCCAGCGGATGAATCTTCGCGAGTACATCGACAAGCTGCGGGTCGAGGGCTACGCCGTGCGCGATGCCACCGAGGAGGACCCCATCCTCATCGCCCCCGACGGCAAGGCCGTGGAGACGTGGCGGGACGGTTATCCCTACGACGAACTCATGGACCCCGAGACCTACGAGCAGGAGAAGTACAAGCTCCAGGTCGAGCTCCTGAAGTTCCAGTACTGGACCCAGGACGTCGGCGCCAAGCACGTCATCGTCTTCGAGGGCCGCGACGCCGCCGGCAAGGGAGGGACGATCAAGCGCTTCACCGAGCACCTCAACCCGCGTGCCGCCCGGGTCGTGGCGCTCAACAAGCCCTCCTCGACCGAGCAGGGGCAGTGGTACTTCCAGCGCTACGTCAACCATCTGCCCACGGCCGGGGAGATGGTGCTCTTCGACCGCAGCTGGTACAACCGCTCCGGCGTCGAGCGCGTCATGGGCTTCTGCACCGACGAGGAGTACACCACCTTCATGAAGCAGGCGCCGCGCTTCGAGCAGATGCTCGTGGAGAGCGGCACCACGGTCACCAAGTTCTGGTTCTCCGTCACCCAGGACGAGCAGCGGACCCGGTTCGCCCTGCGCCAGATCGACCCGGTGCGCCAGTGGAAGCTCTCGCCAATGGACCTGGAGAGCCTGGACCGCTGGGAGGACTACACCAACGCCAAGCAGGCCACCTTCGACAACACGGACAAGAAGTACGCCCCGTGGATCGTGGTGAAGTCCAACGACAAGAAGCGCGCCAGGGTCAACGCCATCCGTGCCTTCCTCAACCAGTTCGACTACGAGGGCAAGGACGAGTCGGTCGTGCACGACCCCGACCCGCAGATCGTCTCGCGCGCGAAGCACACCGACGAGGACTGATCCGGCGTCTTCACTGACCGCTCAGGGCCTGGATCTTCAGCGGCGGCCGTGTCAGACCGGCGGGCTACCCTCGGGACCATGTCGAGCACCCCGCGGCCCGGACGACCGACCCTGCCCGAGGGCTACGGCCTGCCTGCGACGAGCGAGGGGCAGCTGGGGTGGGAGCAGGTCGAGGAACGGCTGACCGCGGCCAAGCACTACTGGCTGGCCAGCGTCCGCCCCGACGGACGACCGCACTCGGTGCCCCGCTGGGAAGTCCCACGCCGTGCGCGCCGAGCCGGACGAGCTGGGCGCCAGGCTCGCGGACGCCTTCCGCAAGTATGCCGCCGACGGCTACGAGCCCGGGCCCGACTCCTGGGCGGGGGCCGACGGCGGCGGTCTGCGGGTCATCACGCCGGTCAGGGTGCTGGCGTGGGTCGACTTCCCGAAGGACTGCACGAGGTTCACCTTCGACCGGGTATGAGGCCACGCGGCTGAGGTCGGCGACTCACCTCGGCAAGGGGGACGGTGAGCGGATCCCCCGCGTGGCCGCTCTCGTGGGCCCGGCCGGGGCGAGCTCCCGCTCGGCCCGGGAGGGACGTGCCGCCAGGAGCGCCCAGAGGATGCAGGCCAGGTCCACGAGCTCCTGCATCCACGCGCCCACGAAGGCCGGCATCACGCCGGTGGCGCCGATGAGCATGAGCACCACCGAGAAGGCGACGCCGAGCGCGATGGCCTGCCAGGCGATGCGCATCGTGTGGCGGCCGAGGAGGAGCAGCCGGGGGATCCGGCTGAGGTCGTCGAGCATGACGACGACGTCTGCCGACTCGACCGCGGCGGCCGAGCCCCGCGCCCCCATGGCGGCACCGACGTCGGCGGCGGCCAGCACGGGCGCGTCGTTGACGCCGTCACCGACCATGAGGACCGGCCCCTCCGGGAAGGAGGTCACGGCCCTGACCTTGTCCTCCGGCAGCAGGCCGGCGCGGACGTCGTCCAGGCCGATCTCGCCGGCCACCCGGCGGGCGGTCCCCTCGGCGTCACCGGTGAGCATGACCGCGTTGGCGATCCCGAAGTCGTGCAGCCGGGACAGGGTCTGCGGCGTCTCCTCGCGGATCGCGTCGGCCAGGTCGATCGCACCGATCAGCCGCTGGTCCACCGACACGTAGATCCAGGTGTGGCCGGAGAGCCGGTCGTCGCGGTCGGGTCCCGGCGCGGCGGGCGAGGCCAGCTCGGCCGGCACCCCCGGCACGACGAAGGACGCCTTGCCCACCCGGACCTCACGGTCGTCCACGACGGCCTGCACGCCGTGCGCCGGGACCTCCTTGGCCGACCTCGCCACCGGCACCGGGCCGCGCTGCCGGCCGGCCTCGACGACGGCGCGGGCGAGCGGGTGCGCCGACCAGTCCTCGACGGCGGCCGCGAGCGCCAGCACGGTGTCCTCGTCGTACCCCGCGGCCGGGTGCACGCCGACGACCTCGGGCTGGCCGTGGGTGAGGGTGCCGGTCTTGTCGAAGGCCACGGTGCGGACCTTGGACAGCTGCTCCAGGGTGCCGGCGTCCTTGACGATCATCCCGCCGCGCGCGGCCCGGGACATCCCGGCCATGAAGGCGACGGGTGCCGCGATGATCAGCGGGCACGGCGTCGCCACGACGAGGACCTGGGCGAAGCGCATGGGGTCCCCGGAGACCAGCCAGGCCACCCCAGCGATCGCGAAGGCCAGCAGGGTGAAGGGCACCGCCACGCGGTCGGCCAGGCGCACGAAGGGCGCACGGGACTCCTGGGCCTCCCGGACCAGGGTGACGATGCGTTGGTACTGCGAGTCGGCCGCCGCCGCGGTCGCGGTCACCTCCACGACGTCGGCGCCGTTGAGCGCCCCCGACATGACGCCCTCGCCCTGCACCCGCTCCACGGGCATCGACTCACCGGTCAGGGAGCTCTCGTCGAAGGTGCCGACCGCAGACTCGAGCACCGCGTCGACCGGCACGATCTCGTGCGGCCGGACGGCCAGGCGGTCGCCCGGCCGCACCTCCTCCACGTCGATCTCCTCGAGCTGCCCACCTGGCCCGTAGCGATGCGCCCGCGTGGGTGCCCGGTTGAGCAGCGCCGTCAGCTCGCGGCCCGCCCGGGCGCTGGCATAGTCCTCGAGCGCCTCCCCACCGGTCAGCATGAGGCAGACGACGAGTGCAGCCCAGTGCTCCCCCACCGCCACGGTCGAGCCGATCGCGGTCACGGCCAGGATGTCGATCCCGTAGCTGCCCGACCGCAGATCGTCGACCATGCCTTTGAGCTGCATGGCCGCGATCGTCAACGCGGCGACCGAGACGACGATCCTGGCGGCCTCCCCCTGGCCGCTCACCTCCAGCACCACCCCGACCAGGCCGACCGCCAGGACGGCCAGCAGCACCGGATAGCGACGCAGACTGGACAGCAACCTCATACCCCACCTTGGCAGGGAACGGGCGCCCGCCGCCAGGATGGGAAGCCTCCCCTCATCCCTGCGGCGACGGATAACCGCCCGGGGGTATGAGGTATCTCTCGCCGAAGGTGGGTCAGCCGTCCTCGAGCATGTCGTGCAGCACGATCGACTCGTCGCGGCCGGGACCGACGCCGATGACCGAGATGCGCGTCTTCATCAGCTCCTCGAGCCGGCGGATGTAGGCCTGGGCGTTGGCTGGCAGCTCCTCGAAGGTGCGGCAGCCGGTGATGTCCTCGCTCCAGCCCGGCAGCTCCTCGTAGATCGGGGTGGCGTGGTGGAAGTCGGACTGGTTGACCGGCATCTCGTCGAAGCGCTGGCCCTGGACGTCGTAGGCGACGCAGACCGGGATCGTCTCCAGGCCGGTGAGCACGTCGAGCTTGGTGATGACCATGTCGGTGATGCCGTTGATGCGCTGCGCGTAGCGACCGATGACGACGTCGGCCCAGCCGCAGCGGCGGGGGCGACCGGTGGTGGTGCCGAACTCGGCGCCGGCCTCGCGGAGGAAGTCGCCGTTCTCGTCCTCGAGCTCGGTGGGGAACGGGCCCTCTCCGACGCGGGTGGTGTAGGCCTTGAAGATGCCGATGACGCGCTCGACCCGGTTGGGGGCGACGCCGGAGCCGGTGCAGGCTCCGCCGGCGGTGGCGTTGGACGAGGTCACGAACGGGTAGGTGCCGTGGTCGACGTCCAGCAGGGTGGCCTGGCCGGCCTCGAAGAGCACCGTCTCGCCGCGGTCGAGGGCCTCGTTGAGCTCCAGCGCGGTGTCGCCGACCATCGGACGGATCCGCTCGGCGTGGCGCAGCAGCTCCTCGACGACCTCGTCCACCTCGACGGCCCGGCGGTTGTAGAGCTTGACGAGGAGCTGGTTCTTGGTGGCCAGGGCGGCCTCGACCTTCTGGCGCAGGATCGAGGTGTCGTAGAGGTCCTGGACGCGAATGCCGACCCTGCTCATCTTGTCGGCATAGGTCGGACCGATCCCCCGGCCGGTCGTGCCGATCTTGCGGCTGCCCAGGAAGCGCTCGGTGACCTTGTCCAGGACCCGGTTGTAGGGCGGGATGACGTGGGCGTTGGCGCTGATCCGCAGCTTGCTCGTGTCGACGCCGCGGGCCTCCAGCCCGTCGAGCTCCTCGATGAGGACCGCCAGGTCGACGACGACGCCGTTGGCGATGACCGGCGTGACGCCTGGGGAGAGGATCCCGCTGGGGAGCAGGTGGAGGGCGTACTTCTGGTCGCCGATGACCACGGTGTGGCCGGCGTTGTTGCCGCCGTTGAACTTCACGACGTGGTCGACGCGGCTGCCGAGCAGGTCGGTCGCCTTGCCCTTGCCCTCATCGCCCCACTGGGCGCCTACCAGAACGATCGCGGGCATGGCCCAGCCTTTCCAACTGCTTCGGGGGAACGCGGCCCACTCTACCGACTGTCGGGGACCAGCCCGCGACTGCTCACCGCCATGCCCAGCTGGAAACGGGTCTCCACGCCGTGCTCGGCCATGAGCGCCGCCACGCGCCGGCGGACCGTGCGCAGGCTGATCCCCAGCTGCCGGGCCATCGCCTCGTCCTTGAAGCCGAGCGAGAGATATTCGAGCAGCTTGAGATCCTGCGTCGAGGGGTCGGGGTCCAGCAACGGCTCGGCCCGGCGCCAGAGCTCCTCGAAGAGCGCAGTGAAGGCCCCGATCAGCGCGGCCGAGCGCAGCAGGATGAAGTCGTCGTCGGGGCCGCCGCCCTCGTCGAGGATCACCGCGGTGCCCCCGAAGACCCCGAAGTCCACGGTGATCTCCTCCCCGGGCAGGAAGCGCAGCTGCTCGCCCAGCTCGGTCAGCTCCACCGCGAAGGCGTGCCACCGCGGATCGGTGAGCATGGTCAGGGGCATGATCGTGCGCATCGAGCGGCCGGAGGCGACGACGCCGTCCCGCTGGCGCCGCACGCTCTCGCTGTGTCCCGGCCCGATCTCGAACTGCCCGACCACCTGCAGGATCGCCCCGGTGGAGCTGCGGTAGAGGTGGTCGACGACCGGCGTGGCCTGGGCCACCTCGACGAGCTCCCAGGGCGGCAGGCTGGGCCCGGACAGCTCCCGGCCCCGTCGGTAGTCCAGCTCGAAGCTCTCCAGGGACTCCCGCAGGGCGAGGACGGCACGGCGGCGCGCGTCCAGATCGGCCTCCTCCTCGTCCAGGAGCCGACCCACGGTGGCGCGCGGGTCGTCGGCCCGGACGGTGCCGTCCGGGGCCCGGCGTGCCAGCTGGAGGCGCTCCAGGTCCCGGAAGGCCTCCTGGGCGGTCCGGGTGCTCCACCCCATCGCCGCGGCATGGTCCTCGAGCACCGCCGGTGCCGTCCGGAGGAGGTGGCGGTAGAGACTCGTCTGCCGGTCGCCGAGACCGGCCCGTGGTTGAGACTTCACCTATGGCAGGTTAGGGCCACTGGCACCCTTAGGACAACTTCGCGCGGTCGGAGGTGTTTGGATGTAACCCGGGTCGGACGAGCACGTCAGGGGACGCAAAGCACGTCCGACGATCGGGGCCGCGGACGGCGCCGGGATGGAGTTCCATCCCGGCGCCGCCCCGCGGAGGGGGATCATCGGTGGCCGCGCGAGGCTCGGACCGTCCTGGCCGATCCTCGGCGCCGACCTCTACAGCCCGAGCTCGCGCGCCGCCTCGGTCGAGGAGGCCCTCAGGAACTCCGTGCAGCGCACCTGCTCCTCGGTCTCACCGATCCGCCCGGCCGCCGTGGCGAGCGCGGCCAGCGCCCTCAGGAAACCCTGGTTGGGGACGTGCTCCCAGGGCACGGGTCCCTGCCCGCGCCACCCGGCCCGACGCAGGGCGTCGAGCCCGCGGTGATAGCCGGTGCGGGCGAAGGCGTAGGCATCGACATCGTCCTGCGCGGCCAGCGCCTCCTCGGCGAGGACCGCCCAGGCCAGGCTCGAGGCGGGGTATGCGGCAGCGACCTCGCGAGGGGCACGCGCCCCCGAGACGCTGGCGGCCGGGTCCTCCGGCAGCCGCGTCTCCGGGATGCCGAGCAGGTCGGTCCCGCCGGTCACGCCGAGGCGCTCGTGCCGGCCGAGCGCAGGTGCTCGCAGGCCTCGACGACACGGGCCGCCATGGCGTTCTCGGCGACCTTGCCCCACGAACGCGGGTCGTACATCTTCTTGTTGCCGACCTCGCCGTCGATCTTGAGCACGCCGTCGTAGTTCTTCAGCATGAAGTCGGCGACCGGACGGGTGAAGGCGTACTGCGTGTCGGTGTCGATGTTCATCTTGACCACGCCGTAGTCGACCGCGTCGGAGATCTCCTGGGCGCTGGAGCCGGAGCCGCCGTGGAAGACCAGGTCGAAGGGACGCTCGTCGGCACCCAGACCCAGCTCCTTGGCCGCCACCGCCTGGGCGTCCTGGAGGATCTCGGGGCGCAGCTTGACGTTGCCCGGCTTGTAGACGCCGTGGACGTTGCCGAAGGTCAGCGCGGCCAGGTAGCGGCCCTTCTCGCCAGAGCCCAGCGCCTTGATGGTCGCGATGGCGTCCTCGGCGGTGGTGTAGAGCTGCTCGTTGATCTCGTTGGCGACACCGTCCTCCTCGCCGCCGACCACGCCGATCTCGACCTCGAGGATGGTGCGCGCCTGGGCCGAGAGCTCCAGGAGCTCCTGGGCGATCTGGAGGTTCTCCTCCAGCGGGACCGCGGAGCCGTCCCACATGTGGGACTGGAAGTAGGGCAGGCCACCGCCCTTGACCCGCTCGATGGAGGCGGCCAGGAGCGGACGCACGAAGCCGTCCAGCTTGTCCTTGGGGCAGTGGTCGGTGTGCAGCGCGATGTTGACGTCGTACTTCTTGGCGACCTCGTGGGCGAAGGCGCTGAAGGCCAGCGAGCCGGTCACCATCTCCTTGACGTTCTGCCCGGAGAAGTATTCCGCGCCGCCGGTGGAGACCTGGATGATGCCGTCGGAGCCCGCGTCGGCGAAGCCCTTGATGGCGGCGTTGAGGGTCTGGCTGGAGCTGACGTTGATGGCCGGGTAGGCAAAGTGTCCTGCCTTGGCCCGGTCGATCATGTCGGCGTAGACCTCGGGGGTTGCGATGGGCATGGGGCTCCTCCTCGAACGGGGCTGGGTCGGCTGAGACCCACTCTTCCACAGCCCCGGTATGCGGCGCCTGGCACCCTCAGCCGGAGGCGTGCTGCAGGGCCCAGTGATACATCACGATGGCCGCGGCGGCCCCGGCGTTGATGGATCTGGTCGACCCGTGCTGGGTGATGGCGACCGTGTCGACGCAGGCCTCGAGCGCCTCGGGCGAGAGGCCGGGCCCCTCCTGCCCGAAGAGGAAGATGCAGGCGCGGGGCACCGCATACCCCTCGAGCGGGACCGAACCCTCCACGTTGTCCACGCCCAGGATCGGCAGGCCCCGGTCCGAGGCCCATGCGACCAGGTGTGCCACGTCGGGGTGGTGGTGCTCGTGCTGGTAGCGGTCGGTGACCATGGCGCCCCGCCGGTTCCACCGACGGCGACCGACGATGTGGAAGGCGGCCGCGTTGAAGGCGTTGGCGGTGCGGATCACCGAACCGATGTTGAAGTCGTGGCCCCAGTTCTCGATGGCCACGTGGAAGCCGTGACGGCGGGTGTCGAGGTCGGCCACGATAGCCTCGTGCCGCCAGTAGCGGTAGCGGTCCACGACATTGCGGGCGTCACCCTCCTGCAGCAGCTGCGGGTCGAGGTGCGCGGGCAGGGATCCGTCGGGGCCGGCCGGCCAGGGGCCCTCCCAGGGGCCGAGCGTCACCGGGTCTCCGTCCCGCTCCCCCTGCGCGAGCGCACCCTGGTCACCACGAACCAGACCGCGAAGAGCAGGACGGCTGCGATGACGATCTTCTGGAAGACGCCCGCGTAGTTCTCCACGAGGTGCCAGTTCTCCCCGAGCTGGTAGCCGGCGAGGACGAAGATCGTGTTCCAGATGAGGCTGCCCGCGGTGGTGAGCAGGGCGAACAGGAGCAGGGGCATGCGTTCGATCCCGGCGGGGATGGAGATGAGGCTGCGGAAGATGGGGATCATCCGGCCGAAGAAGATCGCCTTCTTGCCGTGCCGGTCGAACCAGGCCTCGGTGCGGTCGAGGTCGTCCATGTTGACCAGCGGCAGCGTTCCCCAGACGGCGCGGAAGCGGTCGCGGCCGAAGACTGCGCCGAGGGTGTAGAGGGCGAGCGCGCCCACCACCGAGCCCATGGTCGTCCAGAAGATGGCACCGGCCACGGAGAAGCTGCCCTGGCTGGCGGTGAAGCCCGCCAGCGGCAGGATGATCTCGCTCGGCAGGGGCGGGAAGAGGTTCTCCAGGGCGATGACCAGCCCGGCGCCCGGCCCCCCGAGGCGCTCCATGATGTCCACGGCCCAGCCGGCGACACCGGTCAGTTCGGTCTGCGTGCTCAACGTCCACTCCTCGTCACGGATGCAACGGCCGATTCTTCCATCTCCAGGACCCTCTCCCGGACCTTTCGCGCCCTTTCCGTGGCCGGACGTGCGGAATCACACTACGGTGGTGCCCAACGCAGCGCCGTCGTGACGCTGCGGAAGCCTCGAGGATGCGGCCGCTCGGTCGCCACAAGGAGAAACTCATGGACGACACCACCAGGTGGATCATGATCGCCCTGCTCCTCCTGCTCATCGGCGCGGCGGTCTTCATGCTGCTGCGCTCGCCGGGCAAGGAGTCGCGCGGTGACACGCTCGACCGCACCGACGGGGGCCGGGACGGCCTCACGACGACGGACGGCGACCGCACGGACGGCGACCGCACGGACGACGCCTACACCTCGCCCAGCGACCGCGGCGTCTACGACCAGGAGAGCGACGGCACGGAGTCCGACTGGGCCGCCGAGGCGGCACGGATCGGAGCCACCGGTGCTGCCGGTGCGGGCGCCGGCGCTGCCGCCGCGACCGCTGCCGCAGGGGCGGCCACCCGTGACGACGACGGCGACCGCGCCTACGAAGACTCCGCCTACGAGGACTCCACCTACCGTGACGACGCGGTCCGCGAGGGCGACGCCGCCCCGGTGCAGGCCGACGGCGACGCGAGCTACACCGAGACGATCGCCGCCGACGGCGACGCCAGCTCCGAGGGTGGGGCCACCTACGAGGGCGAGCCCACCTACACCGACGACCAGGCCTTCGCCGCGCCGACCCACGACGCGGACCTCGACGGACAGCCGGCCGAGGAGCCCTACCAGCCCGGGACCTACGAGGCCGAGGACGTGCAGGGGGCCCGCGACGAGGACGACGACTGGCTGCGCCAGGCCGCAGCCATCGGCGCGACCGGTGCCGCTGGCGCCGGGGCCGTGGCCGCGACGCACGACGACGACACCTTCCGTGACGACGCCGTGCGCGACGACGCGGTGCGTGACGAGCCTGTGCGTGAGGACGCGTATGCCGCCCACGACGCCGGGGGCAGCGACATCGAGCCGCTGACCGCCGACGAGGTGGACGCGGGCGCGTCCGGGGAGCCGCTGCCCCTGGAGGGCCAGGAGACCTACGACGCACCGGCCCAGGAGAGCTACGACGCGCCCGTGGAGGAGACCTACGACGCGCCCGTGGAGGAGACCTACGAGGCCGAGCGCGGCGCGCAGGACGACGACCAGTCCTACTGGCGCGAGGCTGCCACGATCGGGGCGGCCAGCGCGGCCGGCACCGGCGCCGCGGCTGCCACCCGCGACGACGAGCGGCCCAGCGAGGACGAGGCGATCGCCCAGGAGACCGCCGAGGACTCCACGGCCTACGCCGACCCGACGTACGCCACCCAGGGGTCGACCGCTCAGGACGGTCCGCTGACCGCCGATGAGGTCCTGGCCGCCGACGACGCGCAGGACACCCAGGGCACGACCTACACCGCCGACCCCGCGCACACGGACGGGGCCCGCACCGACGAGACGCCCATGGGCGAGCCGACCACCTACCGCGCCGACGACGGCGACGCCGTCGCCGTGGACGACCCGGTCTCCTACGACGACCGCACCGACGGCGTCGGGACCGACGGCGTCGGGACCACGGAGTTCGCCGAGGCCGCCTACGGCGCCGGATCGGTCGAGCCGGCCGAGGACGGCTCCGGCCCGGCCGGCTGGGAAGTGAAGGGCAACGCCGGGTCGATGCTCTTCCACACCCCGGAGTCGCCCAGCTACGACGCGGTGCGCGCCGAGGTCTGGTTCGAGAGCGAGGACGCGGCCCGCGCGGCCGGCTTCGCGCACTGGGACCGTCGCCGCCGCTGACCGCCACAGGCCCCACCAGGTCTCAGAAGGCCCCTGCCGACACACGTCGGCAGGGGCCTTCCCCATGGGCCGTTTGCGACCTGAGATACAAGGTGAAACCGGTGTGACTGGAGAAAAAACTTCGCCGCCGCAAAATCACACGAATGTGATATTCGCGCTGACCTGCGATGTTTCCCGCCAGATGTGAGCAACATCACGTAGTTACATGCTTGTGCTTCCGCAGATCAGCGTCTTCTCGCAGGTCAGAGGGGGTTGCGCGCGGTCTGGATAGTCGGTTCACTGCCTGTGGCTCCCTCGCGAGCGTGTCCCTGATGTCCCCTGGGTCGGCAGTCCCCTCGGCCGGCCACGACGAAAGCACAGTTGCGCATGACGTCCCGCCTCCGCAGTCTTTCCCGCACCTTGGTCGCAGCGACCGCTGCCGCCGCCCCCGTCGTGGCCCTGGCCCCCTCCGCCCAGGCTGCCCCCAGCGCACCGCTCCCCCGTCAGCCCCTGGCCCCGCTGCCGACCACTCCCCTGGCAACCACGCCAGCCCCCGCGCTCCCGCTGCCGACGGTCGAGACCAACACCACCGTCACGCAGTACGTCACCGCCACCGCCGGGGCCAACGTCCGCTCCGGCCCCGGCACCGGCTACCGCATCGTCGGCGGCCGAGCCTACGCCGCCAAGGTCACCGGCACCTGGGAGAACGGCTGGCTCAAGATCGGCACCGGGCAGTACATCAGCGGCTCCATCCTGGGCTCCAGCAACCCGGGCGGGACCACCCCGACCGACCCGCCGTCGACCGGCACCGTGACCCAGTACGTCACCGCCACCGCCGGCGCCAACGTCCGCTCCGGCCCCGGCACCGGCTACCGCATCGTCGGCGGCCGAGCCTACGCCGCCAAGGTCACCGGCACCTGGGAGAACGGCTGGCTCAAGATCGGCACCGGGCAGTACATCAGCGGCTCCATCCTCGGCGCGGACAACCCGGCCGGCGGCGGCAGCACTTCCGCCCCCCAGGACCCGCCCTCCACCGGCACCGTCACCCAGTACGTCACCGCTACCGCCGGCGCCAACGTCCGCTCCGGCCCCGGCACCGGCTACCGCATCGTCGGCGGCCGCGCCTACGCCGCCAAGGTCACCGGCAGCTGGGAGAACGGCTGGCTCAAGATCGGCACCGGCCAGTACATCAGCGGCTCCATCCTCGGCGCCGACAACCCGGCAGGCGGCGGCAGCACCCCCGCCCCCACCCCCCCGGAGGAGACCAGCGTCCGTCGCTGGGTCGACGTCTCGGTCGCCAACGTCCGCTCCGGCCCCTCCACGTCCTACGGGGTGGTCGGCACCAAGTCCTTCGGCACCCAGGTGACCGGCGTGGTCACCAGCAACGGCTGGCTGAAGATCTCCGACCGTGAGTTCATGTCCCCCGGCGTGCTGAGCACCACCGACCCGGGCGGGTCGCGCGGCGGCGAGCGCCCCCCAGCGCCCCCGTCGGACATCAGCGCCGTCCGCCAGGGCATCCTGGACACCGCCGCCGGCTACGTCGGTCGCCCGTACGTGCTCTACAGCGAGCCGGACGCGACCTTCGACTGCTCCAGCTACACCTGGTGGGTCTACAAGCTCAACGGCATCGACATCCCCCGCACGGTCCGCGACCAGAAGGCCTTCGTCACCCGGGTCACCGACCCCCGCCCCGGCGACCTGATCTTCTACAACGACTTCTACCACGTGGGGATCTACGCCGGTCCCGGCATGACCTACGAGGCGCTCAACCCCACCGCGGGCGTGCGTTACGGCCCGCTGGTCAACACCAACGTCTGGTACGGCCGGGTCAGCGCCCTCGACTGATCACCGCACCACCACGGCTTCGGCCCCCGCGTCCGGGGAAGACGCGGGGGCCGAACGCTGTCCTCAGCAGTGCTCTCGCGCGCTCTCGCGGGAGCGCTCGTGCCTGAGCAGTCAGCTCGGTCCTGTCACCTCAGTCCAGGCCCAGGTCGCCGAGGGAGTATGCGGCCAGGTAGGGGACGCCCGCCTCCCTCACCTTCTCCTCGGCTCCGCTCGCGCGGTCGGCGATCACCGCCACGGCGACGACCTCGGCACCGGCGTCGCGGCAGGCGGACAGGGCCGTCAGCGGCGACCCGCCGGTGGTGGAGGTGTCCTCGACGACGAGGACCTTGCGCCCGGCGATGTCGGGCCCCTCGACCCGTCGCTGGAGGCCGTGGGCCTTCTCGGCCTTGCGGACCACGAAGGCGTCCAGGTGCTGGCTCCGCCGGTGGGCGGCGTGCAGCATCGCGGTCGCGACCGGGTCGGCACCCATCGTCAGCCCACCCACGGCCTCGACCCCGAGGTCGGAGACCAGGTCGAGCATGACGTCGCCGACCAGGGGGGCCGCCTCACCGTCGAGGGTGATGCGGCGCAGGTCGACGTAGTAGTCGGCCTCCTTGCCGGAGGAGAGGGTCACGCGGCCGTGGACGATGGCCTTGTCCTTGATCAGCTCGAGCAGGCGCTCACGGGCGGCAGTCATGGCACAGAGCCTAACGAGGGACAGTGCCCTCAGCGTCGGCGCGTGCGGCGTCAGCGCGTGCGGCGTCAGCGCGTGCGGCGTCGCGCCGCCAGCGAGCCGGCCACGCGCCGGGTGATCCCCCGCGGGGCGACCCGCAGCAGACCCACCACCCCCTTGTAGGGCACCGACGGGACGGAGACGACGCGACCCCTGGCCAGATCGTCCAGCGCGGTGCGGACGACATCGGGGGCCGAGAGCCACAGCCGGTCAGGCAGCTTGGACATGTTCATCTTGGCACGCTGGTGGAACTCGGTGCGCACGAAGCCGGGGCACAGCGCCGTCACATGGACCCCGTGCGGGGCCAGCTCGGTGGCCAGCGCCTCGGAGAAGATCGTCACGTAGGCCTTGATGGCTGAGTAGTGCCCCATCACGGCGTAGCCGGCCACCGAGGAGACGTTGAGGATCGCCCCGTGACCGCGCTCCCGCATGGCGCCCCCGGCGGCGTGGCTCAGCACCATGACCGCGCGCACCATGACGTCCACGGCCCGTTCCTCCTCGTCCAGGTCGTTGCGGACGAAGCCCTTGCGGGAGCCGAAGCCCGCGTTGTTGACCAGGAGGTCGACCGGGCGCGCGGGGTCGGCGAGCCGGTCGGCCACCCGCTGCAGCTGGGCCCGGTCGGCCAGGTCGGTCGGGAGCACCTCGACGGACACCGCATACCGCGCCCGCAGCTCCTGCGCCGCCACCTCGAGTCGGGCGAGGTCTCGCGCGACGAGGACGAGGTCGTGGCCACGCCCGGCCAGCTGCTCGGCGAACTCCCGACCCAGCCCGACGGAGGCTCCGGTCACGAGTGCTGTTCCCATGCCGCCAGCGTAGAGGCAGGCGCGATTTGACATTCCATCACGCAACGTTATTGGATTCCCAACATGTCGATGCGAACTGCCACCGTTCCGGCCCGAGGGCCGATGCTGGTGATGCGACGCCACGTCGACTACATGCGCCAGGCGACGGCGCTCTGTCAGGGCTGAGCTTCGACCTCGCCCGCCGCCGTCGCCGCGTGACCCACGCCCGTGAGGCGCGGCCCTTCCCGCACGACCTTTCAGCGTGAGTCCCACATGACTTCCGCATGACTTCCGCCATCTCTGGCACCCCCTTCCTATCCCTTTCACACCTCTCGGAGATCTCCCATGGTCCTGACCGGACTCCTCCTGGGCGTCGCCTTCGGCTTCGTCCTCCAGCGCGGACGCTTCTGCGTCACCGGCGCCTTCCGCGACGTCTACCTCTCGGGCAGCACCCGGTGGCTGACCGCCTTCTTCGTCGTGATCGCCGTCCAGGCCGCAGGCGTCTTCGCGCTGCAGTCGGCCGGCGTGCTCACCCTGCCCACCAAGGACGTCGCCCTCACCGCCGTCATCGTCGGCTCCCTGCTCTTCGGGGTCGGCATCGTCCTGGCCGGCGGCTGCGCCACCGGCACCTACTATCGGGCCGGCGAGGGCCTGGTCGGCTCGTGGATGGCGCTGGGGATGTACGCACTCTTCGCCGCCGTCATGAAGAACGGCGCCCTCTCCCCGGTCAACTCGACCCTGCGCGGCCAGACCGTCGAGGCTCAGACCCTGCACGGCACCCTCGGGATCAGCCCCTGGTGGCTGGTCGCGGCGCTCGGTCTCGGGGTCGGGTATGCGGCATGGCGTCACCTCTCCGCGCCGACGAAGACGGCCGTAGCCACACTGCCCCCGCAGCACACGGGCCTGCGCCACCTCCTCTTCGAGAAAGCCTGGCACCCCTTCGCCACGGCCCTGGTCATCGCCGTCATCGCGATCGTGGCCTACCCGCTGAGCTTCGCCACCGGCCGTGAGTCCGGGCTGGGCATCACCACGCCGTCGGCCGACCTCGTCGGCTTCCTGGTCACCGGCGACGGCTCGCTGGCCTGGAACTGGGGCGTGATGCTCGTGCTGGGCATCCTGCTGGGCTCCTACCTCGCGGCGCGGGGCGCCGGGGAGTTCAAGATCCGCGTCCCCGACGCGCGGACCTCGGTCCGCAGCCTCGGCGGCGGCGCCCTCATGGGTGTCGGCGCCTCCTGGGCCGGCGGGTGCACCATCGGCAACTCCATGGTCCAGACCGCGCAGTTCAGCTACCAAGGCTGGGTCGCGCTGCTGTTCACCTTCATCGGTGTCGGCCTGGCCACCCGGCTGTTCGTCACCACCCACCGCCGCGCCGGCGCGCTGTCCAGCACCTCGGCCCCGGTGGCGGTGGGGGCGCGGGGCTGAGCCGCCCCACCGCATACCCGACCGTCTTTTGCTCGACCCCATCCCACCTGGAGGAAACACTCATGAAGCACGTTCTCGAAACCGAGGGCCAGGTCTGCCCGTTCCCGCTCGTCGAGGCCAAGCAGGCCATCGCCGGGCTGCCGGCGGGTGATGAGCTGGTGATCAACTTCGACTGCACCCAGGCGACCGACTCGATCCCGCAGTGGGCGGCGCAGGAGGGTTATCCGGTCACCCACTTCGACCGGACCGGCCCCGCCAGCTGGACCATCACCGTCCAGAAGGCCTGACCGCCGGGGGCGGCCCCGGCCACCCGGTGGACGACCACCGGTGGTCAGAGCCGCTCGCGCAACCAGGCGAGGTCGTCGGCGTGACGGTCGCCGGGCGTCTCCAGCATGACGGGGGCGCCCGCCGACCGGATCACGTCGGCGAGCTCGTCCTCGGGGATCTGGCCGGCACCCAGCGTCGTGTGCCGGTCGGCCCCCGACCCTGCGGCGTCCCGGGAGTCGTTGGCGTGCACCAGGTCGATCCGGCCGGTGATGGCGCGGACCTTCTCCACGGCGTCGCCGAGCGCGATGCCGCCGGCCCAGGCGTGGCAGGTGTCCAGGCAGAAGCCGACCTTCTCGGCGCCCTCGGCCTGCTGGATGGCCTCCCACGTGCGGGCGATCCGGTCCAGGTGGCGCGCCATCGCATTGTCGCCGCCGGCGGTGTTCTCCAGCAGGAGGGGGACCTTGAGGTCGGTCGACTCGATCGCCTTGCGCCAGTTGTCGAAGCCCTTCTCCGGGTCGTCGTCCACCCCGACGTGCCCGCCGTGCACGACCAGGCCCTTGGCACCGATCTCGGCCGCGGCGTCCATGTGCTGCTGGAGCAGCTTGCGGGAGGGGATCCGGATCCGGTTGTTGGTCGTGGCGACGTTGATCAGGTAGGGCGCGTGGACGTAGAGCGCGACCCCTGCCGCCTCGGCCTCCTCCCGGAGAGCCTCGGCGCCGCCCTCGTGGTGGATCACCGGCCCCTTGTAGCTCTGCGGGTCGCCGAGGAAGAACTGCACCATCCCGATCCCCCGGGCCGCGGCCTCGGCGATGGGGTCGGTCTGGTCGACGTGGGCTCCGAGCAGCAGGCTGGTCATGGCCACCATCGTAGGCAGCGGCGGCGACATGGCTGGATCTGCGGCGGCGACATGGCTAGACCTACGTGGGCCGTATCTACCTCGGTTGTCCACAGGGGCGGCTCGGCCGGCCACGCCAGTCGGCACGTGCCCCACTTTTCGCGGGATTTCCGGCGATAGACCGCGAAGACGCATGCATGTGCCGGTGGTGGGGGACGGGCCGGAACTACCCTGACCAGATGACGACCCCGGCCTTCACCCTCGAGCTGCACGTCGGCCCGCCGCCACCGCAGGCGTGGGCGCTGCTGTGGGACCTGGACCGGCATACCCGTCACGTCCCGCTGACGACGGTGGGGCCGGGTGCAGGGGCGCCTGCTGGCTCGTCGCCCGGCGCGCCGCTCGGGCCGGGGGCGGAGTTCACCGCCACGACGCGCCTCGGGCCGGTCCGGATCGACGACCGGATGGTGGTCACCCGCTGGGAGCCGCCCCACCTCGCCGTGATCGAGAAGGTAGGGCGGCCTCTGGGCGGGCAGATCGAGGCGGCCCTGGAGCCGCACGGCGCGGGCACCCTGCTCCGCTGGCACCAGTCGGTGAGCGTCGGCAGGATCCCCGCGCCGCTGGTGCGGCTCGCGCTGCCGGCCGTGCGGGAGGGCTACCGGCAGGCCTTGCGCCGGATCGTGGCCCGCCCCTGACTGGAGGTCAGTGGTCGTGACCCTCGTGGTTGTCGTGGTCGTGACCCTCGTGGTTGTCGTGGTCGTGACCTTCGTGGTCGTCGCCCTCGTCCTCGTGACCCTCATCCTCGTGGCTCCCGTGGTCGGAGTCGGCGTCGGCGGCGTGCGGGCGGGCCAGTCGGCCGTCGACACCCGTGATCTCGTTGGGCACCTGCGGCAGCTGGGCCGTGTCGATGACCGACATGGAGTCCAGGTCGACGATGTGCACCTCCCGGGTGGCCGGCTCGGTCACATAGCCGAACTGCCCCATGACGAACAGCGCCGGGCGCGGCTGCTGCCACTCCGCCGGTGCCGCCCACCGCTCCACGACCGGGATCTCGTGCGTGACCTCGCCAGACTCCGGGTCGATCACGTGCACCGCACCATCGGTGCCCAGGACCAGCGCCTCCCCCTGCGGCCCACGCGCCAGGGAGCGGAAGGTGTAGGACGTGCCCAGGTCGACAAGGCGCAGCTCGTCGGTCGCCGTGTCGAGGAGGCTGACCTGCTCCGGCTCGGCATCCTCGTCGACCTTGTAGTCCCCGAGCATCACCGTGGACAGGGCGGAGCCGGCCAGCGTGCCGGCCGCGCCGGACGGGTCGGGCGAGGAGATCTTGGAGAAGTCGCCGTCGCGGTAGACGATCAGACCGTCCTGGCATCCCAGCACCACGACCTCGTTGGCCGCCACCGCCTCGCCGTGGACGCCGGGGCACTCCTCGGTACGGGCCGTCTCGGTCCCGTCGGCACCGACGACGCGCGCCCCGGACCGGGACTCCGAGGTGCCGACGGTCTCCAGCAACGAGCCGTCCGCCAGCGTGAGGGCGACCCCGTGGTGGGCCTCCTCGACCTCGTGGGTGCGCGTGATCTCGATCTTCCCGGCCGAGGCATCCAGCCGGGTCGGGTCGATGATGTCCACGCGACCGTCCCCGTCGAAGTAGAGCGCAGTGCTCCCGGCGTGCGGGACGACGTGACCGGGGTGGGAACCGTCGACCCGCAGGGCGCTCAGCCGCGGCGCGGTCGTGTAGCTGTGGTCGTGGTTGCCGTGCGGCTCGCTCCAGGTCCCCGCGTCGAGCAGGCGCAGGCTCTCCCCCTCGGTGACGAACAGGTGACGGCCGTCGCCGGCCGGGTTGAGGCGGGGGAAGCCCTCGGCCGCGAACTCACCCAGGACCTCCAGGGTCATGGCGTCGACCACCATCACCCCACCGTCGTAGGAGAGGGCCAAGCGAGGTGCGGGCCCGGCCGCCTCATGGACCACGCCTTCATCCGGCTCACCCGCGCCGGCCTCCTCGGTGCCGGAGCTGGTCGAGGTGGTCGTCGAGGCACCCTCGGTGGCCGCTCCGACCGAAGAGGTGCCCCCGGCCGGGGTCGCGTTCGTGCCGGGCTGGACGCAACCGACGAGCATCAGGGCGGGGACGGACAGGGCGATGAGACTGGTCTTCGTCAACTTCATGTTGAGAATCATTCTCATTCTGATCTCGGCTGTCAACTCGTCGGCAAACCGTCGGCTCCGGCTGACGCCGACCGGCCACCTAGGGTTGGCCCATGCGCATCGCCACCTGGAACTGCAACAGCATCCGCACCCGCGCCGACCGGGTGCTCGCCTTCCTCGAGCGCCACGACGTGGACGTGCTGGCCCTGCAGGAGACCAAGTGCCGCGACGACCAGTTCCCGTTCGTGCCCTTCGAGGCGGCGGGATACGAGGTGGCGCACGTCGGCTACCACCAGTGGAACGGCGTGGCCGTCCTCTCCCGGGTCGGCCTGGAGGACGTCCAGGTCGGTTTCCCAGGGATGCCCACCTGGGGCGACGGCGACCAGGCCACCGCCGAGGCGCGGGCGGTCTCGGCCCTGTGCGGCGGGGTACGGGTCTGGTCGCTCTACATCCCCAACGGGCGCAGCCTGGAGGACCCCCACCTGCTCTACAAGCTCTCCTGGCTGGAGGCGCTCAAAGAGGCCGGCCAGGGCTGGCTGGCCGCCGAGCCCGACGCGCAGGTCGCGCTGATGGGCGACTGGAACATCGCCCCCACCGACGAGGACGTGTGGTCGGTCGAGTACTACGCCGGCAAGACCCACACCTCACCGCAGGAGCGCGCCGCCTTCGACGCGGTGGTCGGGGCCGGCTTCAGCGACGTGACCCGCGAGCACACGCCGGGGCCGGGGACCTACACCTACTGGGACTACACCCAGCTCGCCTTCCCCAAGCGGAGGGGTATGCGGATCGACTTCTGCCTGGGCAGCCCCGCCCTCGCCGCCAGGGTCGAGGGCGCCTTCATCGACCGGGACGAGCGCAAGGGCAAGGGCGCCAGCGACCACGCACCGGTCGTGGTGGACCTCAGCGAGAGCTGACCACTCCCCGCTCGCGCCACGCCAGGGGCAGGGTCGCCGCGCACGCCAGGCCTGCCACGAGCAGGCCCCAGCCGAAGCCGGCGCCCGAGGCGATCGCCCCGACCGCGACCGCGCCCACCGCGGTGCCGAGGTCGAAGCCGATGTTCCACACCGCGCTCGCGGTGCTGATCCGGTCCTTGCGCACCAGGGCGTAGGAGAGCACGAGCGTCAGGTTCTGCAGCGCCCCGTACGCGACGCCGAAGAGCGCGAGCAGACCCACCCAGGCCAGGACCGAGCCCTCACCCACCGGCGACCAGTCGTCCAGGCCCAGCACCAGCGCGAGGGCGGCCATCGACGCAGCCCCCAGCAGGGTCAGCGGCCACACGAAGGTGCCGGCGCCGAAGCGGTCCGCCAGGCCGCCCACCAGCCAGCGCGCCACGGCCGAGGTCAACCCCGTCGCCAGCAGCCCGGCGGTGGCCACACCGGGGCGCTCGACCAGCTGCGGGGCGAAGGTGATGACCGAGCCACCCGCCAGGGTCACCGCGAGCAGCAGCAGTGCTGGCGGGACGAGGGCCCGGTAGGTCCGGGAGAGCGAGGTCGCGGGCTGCGCGGCCTCCCCGGACCAGCCCCGCCCGGGCTCCTCGTCCTCCTCTCCCCCGTGCGGCAGGTGGGGCGCCAGCGCGAGGGTGGCCGGGACCCCCAGCATCGGCAGGGCCCCGATGAGGAAGACCGGCAGCCAGCCGAGGCGCTCGGCGATGGTCGGCCCCCACGGCATGAAGAGCAGGTTGGGCAGGGCCACCGCCAGCCCGTAGGCGCCGATGGCGGCACCCCGCCGGGCCGGGTCGACCAGGTGCGCCGCGGCGGCCGAGCCGGTCACGGTCAGCACCGCGAAACCCATGCCCCGCACGGCCGCCAGGAGCAGGATCCACGGCAGCGAGTCGGACAGCAGGTGCAGCAGCGAGGGCAGGCCGAGCAGAAAGACCCCCACCGCCATGACCGGGCCCCAACCCCATCGGCGCAGGGCCGCGGGCACCATGAGCTGGAAGAGGACGGTCGAGCCCAGCATCACGCCGTTGACCAGCCCCGACCCCGCAGGTCCCGCACCACCGGCGACCGCCCACGAGGGAGCCAGGGGCAGGAGCACCGCATACCCGGAGAATCCGAAGAAGGTGACCCAGACCAGGGCGAGGAAGCCGGGGGCACGCCAGATCGAGGCGCGCGGAGACGCGCCGGATGAGGGCGAGGTCACGGGGCCGTGGTGCCCTTCGCGGCCTTGGCGGCGGCCTTCTTCTCCTTCTTGTAGGCGCGCACCTGCTGGAGGGACTCGGGGCTGGTGACGTCGGCGATCGACACGTGCACGCCGGCCCTGCCGTAGTCGCCCGCGGCCTGCTCCCAGCCGGCCGCGGTCAAGCCCCGCTGCTTGCCGAGGAGGGCCAGGAAGATCTTGGCCTTCTGGTCCCCGAAACCGGGCAGGGCCTTGAGGCGCTTGAGGACCTCCTTGCCGTCCGGCCCGCCCTCGGTCCAGATGGCGGCGGTGTCCCCGTCGTAGTCCTCCACGACGGCGGTCGCCAGATCGTGGACGCGCTGGCCCATCGTCTTCGGGAAGCGGTGCACCGCGGGCGGGGTCGCGCACAGGGCGATGAACTCGTCCGGGTCGGTCCGCGCGATCTCGGCGGGGTCGATGCTGCCGAGGCGCTCGACGATCTTGCGCGGCCCGTCGAAGGCGACCTCCATCGGGATCTGCTGGTCCAGCAGCATGCCGGTCAGGAGGGCGAACGGGTGCTCGGTGAGGATGCGGTCGGCCTCGGGCTCCCCCACGAGGTTCAGCTGGGCGGTCATGGGCTCGATGGTATGCCGTGGGCCGGGGCTGCGGAACTCTCACGACCGGCCGAGGGCCGTGCTGCGCCGACGGCGCGGACGCCGAGGGCCAGGGCCAGGATCGCGGCCAGGGCCGCCGCCACCCCGGCGCCGGTCAGCACGGTCTGGACCTGGACCACGGCGGCGTCCAGGAGGGCGTTGGTGTCGGTGGGGTCGGCGAGCTCGGCGACCTCGCGGTGGAAGCTGCGCAGTCCGAGCGAGGTGAGCATGGCCAGGCCGACGACCATGCCGGTCATCCGTGCCACGACGACAAGGGAGCTGGCGGTGCCGTGGCCGTCCTCGTGGGCGTCGGCCAGCGCCGCGTCGTTGACCGGGGCGATGGCCAGGCCGATGCCGAGTCCGGCCGCCGCCAGGGTGAGCGTCGTGGAGACCGGGTCGTCGAGGGAGGAGCGCTCCCAGCGGCCCATCGCCAGGATCGCGACGGCGGCGAGGGCGAGACCAGGTGCGCTGACCAGGCCGGGACCAACCCGGCGCAGGAGCCAGCCACCCAGGACCGCCCCGACCGGGACGGCGACGAGGAACCGGACCAGGACCAGGGCCGCGTCGGTCTCGTCGGTGCCCTGGGTCAGCCGGGAGAGCAGCGGGACGTCGACGACCACCGCGACGAGGGCGGCCCCGACGAGCAGGCTGACCGCGAGCGCCGGCCAGACCCGACCACGGACCACGCCGGCGGGGATCAGGGGGTGGCGGGCGGTGCGCTGACGCAGCAGGAAGGCCAGGGTGGCCAGAGCACCGAACGGCAGCAGCCACAGCCCCCACGGGCCGAGGACTTCAGTCTCCGGGTTGGCGGTGGAGAAGGTCAGGACGAGGCAGCCCAGGGCGATCGCGACCAGCGCGGCACCGGGCAGGTCCGCGCGCAGCAGCAGCGGGAGCCAGCGTGGGGCGCTGAGGCCGGCGAGGACGAGCGTGAGGATGGCGGCGGCGAGCCCGATGGGGGTGGCGACCCGTGAGCCGTGCTCGGGATCGAACGGGACGAAGGGGGCGCCCAGCTCGATGGAGGTGGTCAGCGCCTCGGGGGCCCACAGGGTCAGGGTCCAGGCCGCGGTGGCGAGGACGCCGACCACCCAGATGAGAAGGGTGACCGCACGGCTCGCCCGGTGGGGGGCGGCGGCAACCACAGGACGCTCCCGGTGGGGGGCGGCGGCAACCACACGGCGCTCTTGGTGGGGGTCGGGAGCAACCACAGGGCGCTCTTGGTGGGGGTCGGGAGCAACCACACGGCGCTCTTGGTGGGGAGGGGTGGCGGGGCGGATCAGCCAGATCCCGACGAAGGCGAGCACGCCCAGCCCCACGTTGAGCCAGAAGATCTCGCGCCAGCCCGCCACCATGAGCACCAGCGCGCCCAGGAGGGGGCCGAGCACCGAGCCGAGCTCCTGGACGGCCCCGACCACGCCCAGCGGCATCCCCCGTCGGCCCCGGGGCCACAGGTCGGCGACCAGGGCCAGGGTCGCCGGGACCAGCCCGCCGCCGCCGAGCCCTTGGAGGAAGCGGCCGGCGACCATGACCTCCAGGTCGACCGCGGCCGCGGTGACCGCCGATCCGATCACGAAGACGGCCAGGCACCACAGCAGGATGCGCCGCCGGTCGACAAGGTCCGAGACCCGGCCGATGAGGGGCAGGACTGCGATGTAGCCCAGCAGGAAGCCCGAGATGATGGGGGTGCCGCGCTGGAGCGACTCGATCCCGACACCGACGCCGGCCATCATGTCGGTCAGCGCCAGCACCACCACGTAGGTGTCCGCCGCGGCCAGCGCGACCGCCAGGGACGCGACGGTCAGCAGCGAGCGCGCCCCCCGCGCGGCCGGTTCCCCCCTACCCACGTCAGGGACGCGTCACGGTGACGGGAACCCCATACCGGTCCAGCGTCAGCGCGTAGGTGGAGGAGGCGGGCGGGTAGAACGGGCCGGTGATGGTCACGGTGCGGACCTCCCAGGACTCCTCGACCAGCCCGTAGACGACCTCGAAGGGCGACTGCGCGTCGCCGACGTAGAGGAGTGCGGTCACGGCCTCCCCGGGCAGTGTGCCGGTGACCTCCTGGACGATCTCCGAGCCGGCCCGGGCCCGCTCCCCGAACTGCGGGTCCTCGGTCTGCGGCAGCAGCCCGACCAGGCCGTCCTCGGTGTCGAAGAGGGTGGCGGGGTCCGGGACGTTGAGGTCGGCCGGGTCCGTCTTCACGTGCGTGGGGACGTAGGGCAGCTTCACCCACAGCTCCCCGTCCAGCGCCACGGTGGGCACGTCGGCCTGGATGCCGGCCACCTTGGCGGTGATCGTGCCGGCGAAGGCCGGCGGCTCCATCGTGCCGTCCCCCACGGCGCCGATGATGTAGCTGTTCTCGTCCTCGGGCAGCTGGCTCCCGCTCATCTCCAGGTGCACCGAGCCCGCCTCGACCAGGACGTCGTGGGCCTGCTCCAGCCGGTCCTTGGGGGTCGGCGGGGGCGGGGCGGACGAGGTGGTGGCGTCGTCGCCCTCGTCGTCGCTGCACGCGGTGAGCGCGAGCGCCGACGCCAGAGCGAGGACGGCAAGGTGGCGGGTATGCCGTGCGCTGAGCCTCGTCATACCCGCCACTATCGCAGGTGATCAGCCGAAACGGCCGGAGATGTAGTCCTCGGTGGCCTTGATCGAGGGGTTGTTGAAGATGTTCTGGGTGGTGTCGTACTCGACGAGCTCGCCCGGCTTGCCGGTCGCCTCGAGGTTGAAGAAGCCCGTCTTGTCGGACACGCGCGCGGCCTGCTGCATGTTGTGCGTCACGATGACGACGGTGTACTCCTGCTTGAGCTCGTTGATGAGGTCCTCGATCGCCAGGGTCGAGATCGGGTCCAGGGCCGAGCAGGGTTCGTCCATGAGGATGACCTCGGGCTGGATCGCGATCGCGCGCGCGATGCACAGACGCTGCTGCTGACCACCCGAGAGGCCCGAGCCGGGCTTGTCGAGCCGGTCCTTGACCTCGTTCCACAGGTTGGCGCCCCGCAGGGCCTTCTCGGTGAGCTCGTCGGCGGCCTTGCTGCTGAGCCGCTTGGAGTTGAGGCGGACACCGGCCAGCACGTTCTCCTTGATGGACATCGTGGGGAAGGGGTTGGGCCGCTGGAAGACCATGCCGACCTGGCGGCGCACGTCGACCGGGTCCACGCCCTTGCCGTAGAGGTTCTGGCCGTCGACGAGCACCTCACCCTCCACGCGCGCGCCAGGGATGACCTCGTGCATGCGGTTGAGGGTGCGCAGGAAGGTCGACTTGCCGCAGCCGGAGGGGCCGATGAAGGCGGTGACCGTCCGCGGCTCGATGGCCATGCTGACGTTCTTCACGGCGTGGAAGTCGCCGTAGTAGATGTCGAGGTTCTTGACGTCGATTCGCTTGGACACGGGTGGGTTTCCTTCTGGGGAGGTATGCGGTAGGAGCTCGGGTCAGCGACCGGTCTTGGGCGCGAACAGCTTGGCGATCAGGCGCGCCACCAGGTTGAGGGCGACGACGACGAGGATGAGCAGGAGCGCGGCCGCCCAGGCCCGCTCGAGGCTGGGCTCGCGCACCGCCGGGCTCAGCGGGCGGGTGAACATGCCGTAGGCGTAGACGGCGAGGGTGGCCATCGGCCCCTCGAAAGGATTCCAGTTGAGGCGGCGGGCGAAGCCGATCGCGACGAGCAGCGGAGCAGTCTCACCGATGACGCGGGCGATCGCCAGCGTGACGCCCGAGGCCAGGCCCGAGGCCGCCGTGGGCAGCACCACCTTGGCGATGACGCGCCACTTGGGCACGCCCAGCGCGAGCGCCGCCTCGCGCAGCTCGTTGGGCACGATCCGCAGCATCTCCTCGCTGTTGCGCACCACCGTGGGGATCATCAGCACCGACAGCGCGACGGCGCCGGCGATGCCCATCTTGGCGTCCCGGATGCCCACGAGCTGGGTGAAGAGCGCGAAGGCGAACAGGCCGGCGACGATCGAGGGGATGCCGGTCATGACGTCGACGAAGAAGCGGATCCAGCGGGCGAGGGCGTTCTTGCCGCCGTACTCGACCAGGTAGATCGCGGTGAACATGCCGATCGGCACGGAGATCAGGGTCGCGATCCCGGTGATCACCAGGGTGCCCATGATGGCGTGGTAGGCGCCGCCGATGAAAGAGGCCTCGCCGTTCATGTAGGCCTGGTCGTGCTTGCCGGTGACGCCGTTCATCGACTGCTCGAGGAAGGGCCCGGTGAAGGCCCGGCCCGCTCCCTCGGCGATGACCGTCCACAGGACCGAGATCAGCGGCAGGACTGCGCAGACGAAGGCGAAGTAGACCAGCGCGCGGACGGTCTGGTCGGCCGCCACCCGGGGGCCGCCGATGACCCGGTAGATGATGTTGACGGCGAAGAGGTAGACGACGAAGGCCAGGAGCGCGGCGGCCGCGATGTGCAGCTGCGCGCCGAAGTAGAGGACCAGGGCCAGGGCGAGGGCGCCGAGGGCCAGCAGGACCGCCGGGAGGGAGGTCGTGGGCCGCACCGGCGAGATGACCACGCCCTCGATGTCGTCGAGCCGGGTGTGGTGCAGCGACTGGTCGTCGGTCTGGGGGGTCTGGGTCGGGGTGCTCATCAGTTGGCTCCAGAGAACTCGGAACGGCGGTCCACGATCCAGCGGGCGACGAGGTTGACCGCGAGCGTGATGACGAACAGGACGAGGCCTGCGGCGATCAGCTCGGCCAGGCGCAGGCCGGAGGCCTCGGGGAAGTGGAGGGCGATCTCGGCGGGGATGGTCTGGTTGCCGGCCCCGATGAGGTTCCAGCTGAAGACGCCCGGGGACAGGATGATGGCCACGGCCATCGTCTCGCCGAGCGCCCGCCCCAGACCGAGCATCGTGCCACCGATGACACCGGGCATCCCGAAGGGCAGCACGGCCGTCTTGATCATCTCCCAGCGGGTGGCGCCGAGGGCCAGCGCGGCCTCCTCGTGCAGGCGCGGGGTCTGCAGGAAGACCTCGCGCGAGACCGAGGTGATGATCGGCAGGATCATCACGGCCAGCACGATCGCGGCCGTCAGCAGCGTCCGGCCGGAGGCGGAGGCGTCGCTGAACAGCGGGATGAAGCCCAGGTTCTCCTCCAGCCAGGAGTAGAGCGGGAAGAGCCTGGGCGCGAAGACCGCCATGCCCCACATGCCGAAGATCACCGAGGGCACCGCGGCGAGCAGGTCGATGACGAAGCCGATCGCGTTGCCGATCTTGCGGGGTGCGTAGTGCGAGATGAACAGCGCGATCCCCACCGCGATCGGCATGGCCAGCATCATCGCGATCAGCGAGCTGACCACGGTGCCGAAGACCATCGGCCAGACGTAGGAGAAGAAGCCCTTGCCGCCGCTGATGTCCTCCGGGTCGGCGGAGAAGACGTCCAGGGACCGCAGCACGAGGAAGACGGCGACGCCGACCAGGGTGAGCAGGATCAGGACCGCGGAGCCGAGGGACAGGCCCCCGAAGATGACGTCGCCCGGTCGCCGGACGGCCTTGTTCGGAGCAGCTGCGGGAGCGTCCGCCTCGGGCGGTCGCGCGTGCTCGGTGTCGTTCATGTGCTTCCTTCGGGGATCAACCGGGGGTCACGGGTGAGTGTGTCTGGCACGCGGCAGACCGGCGGTCGTCGTCATCGTCGACGACCGCCGGTCTGCACTCAGGTGCGTGGTATGCGGGATCAGCCGCCCTGGATGGTGTCGATCAGGGCGTTGGCCTTGTCACGCAGCTCGGGCGAGATCGACGCGGAACCCGCCGCGGCCGAAGCCTCACCCTGACCCTCCTCGGAGACGACGTAGTGGAGGAAGTCCTTGACCATGTTGGCGCGGTCGGCGTCGTCATAGCTGGTGCAGGCGATGTGGTAGCTGACCAGGACGATCGGGTAGGCGCCGGACTCCGTGGTGTCGCGGGCCAGGTCCAGGGCCAGGTCACCCTCGACACCGGTGTCGGCCGACTCGGAGGCGTCCACGACCTTGGCAGCGGCCTCCGGGGAGAAGGCGACGAACTCGTCGCCGACCCCGATCTTGGCCGAGGTGCCGGTCACGGCGGAGGCGTCGGCGTAGCCGATCGCACCCGGGGTGGACTCGACGGTGGTGATGACACCGACGGTCTGGGCGGCGGCCTCACCCTGCACCGGCCACTTCTTGTCGGCCTCGTGCGGCCAGGCGTCGGCGGCCACGGCGGAGAGGTACTCCATGAAGTTCTCGGTGGTGCCCGAGTCGTCGGAACGGTGGACGACGGTGATGTCCATGTCGGGCAGCTCGACGCCCTCGTTGTCCGCGGCGATGGCCTCGTCGTTCCACTTCGTGATGTCCTGGTTCATGATCTTGGCCAGGGTCTCGGGCTTGAGGTTGAGCTCCTCGACGCCCTCGAGGTTGTAGGGGATCGCGACCGGGGAGATGTAGACGGGGATGTGGATTGCACCACCGTCACCGCAGACCTCCTTGACGGACTCGCGCTCCTCCTCGTCCAGGTAGGCGTCGGAGCCGGCGAAGTCGACCGCACCGGCGATCAGCTGCTCGCGGCCGGCGCCGGAGCCGTCGGGCGAGTAGGTGACGGCGACGTCGGGCTGGGCGCCCTGGTAGCCGGCGATCCAGGCGTTCATCGCGGAGTCCTGGGACGAGGCGCCGGCACCCTTGAGGTCACCGGAGAGGCCCTCGGCCGGGGTGTAGCCGGCGCCGCTCTCGGTGGTGCCCTCGGACTCCTCGGTGGTGCCCTCGGACTCGGTGGTCTCCTCGGCGCCGGTCTCCTCCTCCGCAGCCTCCGTCTCCTCGGCGGCGGGGGCGGGGGTCTCGTTGGTCGCGGTCGGGGTGTCGTCACCACAGGCGGTCAGGACCAGCCCGGCGGCCAGGGTGAAGGCGGCAGTGGTGCCGATGCGGCGAAGCTTCACGGGTGTACCTCTCTGAAGAACATCTGGGTAGTCAGCACGCCCGCACATGACGTCGGTCGTGCGCTGGCTGCGGTGCCAACCGATCGTGAAGGTAGGCACAGGATGTGACCTCGAGAGGCGCGGTGGGTGAACGGATCGTTAACGAGACGGGAACAACGCTGTCAGCGCAGCTCGAGCGCCTCGCCGTCGGGCGCCACCCCGACCTGGACGGACTGCCCGTCCACGACCTGCCCGGCCAGCAGGGCGCGGGCCAGACGGTCGCCGATCTCGGTCTGCACCAGGCGGCGCAGCGGCCGGGCCCCGTACGCCGGGTCGTAGCCGCGGTCCGCCAGCCAGGCGGCGGCCTGCTCGTCCACCGAGAGGGTGATGCGCCGGTCGGCCAGGCGCCGCTGGAGCTGGTCGACCTGGAGCCCCACGATGTGGGCCAGCTCGTCCTTGCTCAGCGGGTCGAACACGACGACCTCGTCGAGCCGGTTGAGGAACTCGGGCTTGAAGGCCGTCCGCACCGTGGCCATCACCTGGTCGCGCTTGGTCTCCGCGTCGGTGGTGGGGTCGATGAGGAACTGGCTGCCCAGGTTGGAGGTCATCACCAGGATCACGTTGCGGAAGTCGACCGTGCGGCCCTGGCCGTCGGTCAGGCGACCGTCGTCGAGGACCTGCAGCAGGATGTCGAAGGTCTCGGGGTGGGCCTTCTCCACCTCGTCGAGCAGCACCACCGAGTAGGGCCGGCGCCGCACCGCCTCGGTGAGCTGACCGCCGGACTCGAATCCCACATACCCCGGAGGTGCGCCGATCAGGCGCGCGACCGCGTGCCGCTCGGAGTACTCCGACATGTCGATGCGGACCATCGCCCGCTCGTCGTCGAAGAGGAAGTCCGCGAGCGCCTTGGCCAGCTCGGTCTTGCCGACGCCGGTGGGGCCGAGGAAGAGGAAGGAGCCCGTGGGCCGGTCGGGGTCGGAGATGCCGGCGCGGGCGCGGCGGACCGCGTCGCTGACGGCGCGGACGGCCTCGCGCTGGCCGATGAGGCGCTCGCCGATGACCTCCTCCATGCGGAGCAGCTTCTCGGTCTCGCCCTCGAGCAGCCGGCCGGCGGGGATGCCGGTCCACGCGGCGATGACGTCGGCGATGTCGTCGGCGCCGACCTCGTCCTTGACCATGGGCGCGGAGGTATGCGGTGCCGCGGCTGATGCCCGCTCCTCCTCCTGGGCGGTGGCCAGCTCGGCCTCCGCCGCCGGGATCTCGCCGTAGAGGAGTCGGGAGGCGCCCTCGTAGTCGCCTTCGCGCTGGGCCTTGTCGGCCTGGGTGCGCAGGTCGTCGAGGCGGGCCTTGAGCTCACCGACCTGGTTGAGGCCCGACTTCTCGGCCTCCCAGCGCGCGGTGAGCGCAGCCAGCTCCTCCTGCTTGTCGGCGAGGTCGGCGCGCAGGCGCTCGAGGCGGGCCGCCGAGGCGGCGTCGTCCGAGGCGGCCTTCTCCAGGTGCAGTTCCTCCATGAGCAGGCGGTCGACCTGACGGCGCAGCTCGTCGATCTCGACGGGGCTGGAGTCGATCTCCATGCGCAGGCGGCTGGCCGACTCGTCGACGAGGTCGATGGCCTTGTCGGGCAGCTTGCGGCCGGTGATGTAGCGGTCGGACAGGGCCGCCGCGGCCACGAGGGCGGAGTCGGAGATGGCCACCTTGTGGTGGGCCTCATACCTCTCCTTGAGCCCGCGCAGGATCGCGATCGTGTCCTCGACCGAGGGCTCACCGACGAAGACCTGCTGGAAGCGGCGCTCCAGCGCGGGATCCTTCTCGATGTTCTCGCGGTACTCGTCCAGCGTCGTCGCGCCGACCATCCGCAGCTCCCCGCGGGCCAGCAGCGGCTTGAGCATGTTGCCGGCGTCCATCGAGGAGTCGCCGGAGGCACCGGCACCGACGACGGTGTGCAGCTCGTCGATGAAGGTGATGACCTTGCCGTCGCTGTCACGGATCTCGTTGAGGACGGCCTTGAGGCGCTCCTCGAACTCGCCGCGGTACTTCGCGCCGGCCACCATCGCGCCCAGGTCGAGGGCGATGAGCGTCTTGTCGCGCAGGGACTCGGGCACGTCGCCGGCGACGATGCGCTGGGCCAGGCCCTCGACGACGGCGGTCTTGCCGACGCCGGGCTCGCCGATGAGGACGGGGTTGTTCTTGGTGCGGCGGGACAGGACCTGCACGACGCGGCGGATCTCGGAGTCGCGGCCGATCACCGGGTCGAGCTTGCCCTCGCGGGCCATGGCGGTCAGGTCGGAGCCGTACTTGCCGAGGGCGTCGAAGGTGGCCTCCGGGTCGACGGAGTCGACGGTCTTGCCGCCGCGCAGGGCGGGGATGCGCTGCTCGATCGCGGCGGCGTCCAGGGCCGGGAAGACTCCGGTGCGCGCGAGGGCGAGGAGCAGGTGGTCGGTGGAGACGAAGCGGTCCCCCATCGCGGCCATCGTGTCCTGGGCGTCCTTGACGACGCCGTGCATCGTGCGGGACAGGCCGGGGTTGCCCATGCTCGAGCCGCTCGCGCTGGGCATGGCGCGCAGCGCGGCGTCGGCCGCGGCCAGAGCGGTGGCGGCCGAGGAGCCGCTGGCCTCCAGGAGGGGTCCGGTGGTGCTGTCGGTCTGCTGGGCGAGGGCCTTGAGCAGGTGGGCGGGCTCGACCTGGGCGTGGCCCGACGCGGCGGCGTCACGCACGGCGGCCGAGAGCGCCTCCTGGGCCTTGGTGGTCAGCTGCAGATCCATGATGGTGTCCTACTCCTTCCGGCACGGGGCGCGTGCAGGGCTGGCTGAAAATCTGGTCTCACCAGGACCAACACTGCCAGAGTTGAGTCTGTTCCACTCAACTCTGGTCGCCTCGGCGCTGGCTGCGGGTCAGCGCCGCCCTCGAGATCCATCAGCGGGCAAGCGATGGCGGGCAAGCGATCCCTCAGCGGGCAAGCGATCCATCAGCCGGCAAGTGATCCTTCGTCCGGAACTTTCCGGACGAAGGATCACTAAGCCTCGATCCACCGACGGACGTCGTTGAGTGGGGCGTTGCGGACCGCGTAGGCGATTCTGGGGAGCGGACGTAGGAGATCTCCCGATCTCGCTGTCGGGGTGTTCCACGTACAGGTTTCCTGGGGTCGCGCCGTCGCCGGCTGGGTGGTCAGGTCGTGGCCGGTAGGGGCGGTCCGCAGACGCTGGCGAACAGTCGCTTCCAGGCCTGCTGCCAGGGCCAGTTCGTGGGCAGGTGCAGGTGGAGTCGGCGGGCTGAGGACGCTGCCCGGGCGGGCACGGTGACCAGGGTCCGGCGGATGGTGGCGGTGGTCGCTCGGGCCAGCTGGGGGCCGGTCAGCGTGGCGGCGGCACGGGTGAGGTTGAACGCGAGGATGGCGAGCACGAGCCAGGCGGCGTTCGCGGCGAACTTGCCGGAAGGCAGGTGCGCCAGGGCAGAGTTCTTCAGGTCTGCGTTGACGTTCTCGATGACCGCGTGAGCGCGGTGGGTCTTGTCCGCCGCGACGGTGTCCAGCACGGCGGGGTCGGTGGTGGTGAAGAACGCGTGGAAGCGCCAGGTGTCGAACAACTGGTCCTGACCATCACCGTTCTTGGGGTTCAGGTCGGGGATGCGGCGCACGACCAGTCGGCCGGGCACGTGACGGGAGCGGGCCTGGGCGGTGAACGCGGTGAAGGGGGCCTCGGCGACCTCGGCCCGGGAGATCCACGCCCCGGTGACCTCGTCCTTGATCGCGTCGGTGTACTCGATCGGGGTCCACGCCTGCTCGTCGATGGTGGCGATCGCGGCTCGGATGTTGCTGGTCAGTCGCACGGTGACCGAGACCTGCGCGCCGGCCCGGACGGCGGCGCCGATGGTGGGGTGCCCGAAGAACGCCGAGTCCGCGCGCACCAGCACCGGCCGGTTCGCCTGCGTGCTGCGCATCCTGGCCACGGTCGCCAGGGCCTCGGCGACCAGCCGGTCCGCGCCCCGCGGGGAGCCGACCGAGCCCTTGCGCAGCCGCTGGGCCACGACCACCGGCGCGGCCTGCTCGGTGCTCACGGTCGCCAGCAGCGCGTTCAACCCGCGCACCCGGGTGTAGCCGAACCCGGCGCCCTGCTTGGCGTACCCGTGGACCTCGATGATCGTGTCGTCCACGTCCACCACCGCGTACTCGTCCAGGCCCTTGACCACCGGGGTGGCGTGGGCCAGGTTGGTCAGCACCCGGGAGGCGACGGCATCCAGCTGGCGGACGTGGCCGAAGGTGAACGCCCGCAGGAACGAGCCCAGCGTCGAGGGTGCGTAACAGGCGGAGAAGACCTTCTTCATCGCGCCGTGGCGCAGCAGCGCCATGTCGTCGATGCTGTCCGCCCCGGCGACCATGCCGCCCACCAGCGCACACACCTTCGCTCCCGCGTTGGCGCCCTTGTCGGTGGGCACGCTGAGCCGCTGCTGCGCGAGCTCACCGAGCCCGGCCCGCTCGGCCAGTGCGATCATCGGCACCAAGCCCGCGGCCGACACCAGGTTCGGGTCGTCGAAGAGCGCGGAGTCGGCCGTGAACCTGTGAGAGAGTTTCATCCCAGAGATGCCCTTCCGGGGTGGCAGTTTGGAACCGTCGCAAGTCCCAATCTCCCAGCACGGCAGGGCATCTCCTCGTTACGGCACGCTCACAACCCCCAGGTCA
>NZ_JBQGWG010000013.1:0-82172 GCF_052073805.1 Ornithinimicrobium panacihumi
GGGTTTCTCCTATGTCAAGCCGCTGCCGTTTGGCAAGTCGGTTCGACGGTGGTGTGGGTGTTGTGGTCGGTGGTCAGGAGGTTGAAGACGGTGCGGACCAGGCGTCGTTTCAGGCAGCGCAGGGCTTCACGGTTGGACATGCCCTCGGCCTTCTTCTTCTCGTAGTACGCCTGCCCGAGGGATCCTTTGAGCCGGACCTGGGTGATGGCGATGCGGTGCAGGGCGCAGTTGAGCTGACGGTTGCCCGAGCGGGTCATCCGGACCCGCCCGTCGGTGCGTCCGGACCAGACCGGGATCGGCGCCGCTCCCGCGTGCCGGGCGAACGCGGCCTCGCTCTTGAAGCGGGTGATGCCGGCGGACTCCCCGAGCAGTTTGGCCGCGGTCAGCCCGGCGCAGCCGTCCATCGCGACCAGGGAGGGGGCGTGCTCTTTCGCGTGCGCGGTCAGCTCCTTCTCCTTGGCCTTGATCCGTGCCGTGAGCTCGATGACGTCCTCAAGCTCCTCCAGCGCCAGGGCGGCCACGATCCCCTCCTGGGTGACCAGCCACGCCTTCAACGCGTCCTGGTGCTTGGCCAGGTCCAGCGACCGGGGCTTGGGAGCGTGCTCGGGGTCCAGCTCGTGCACCCGCCACAGCAAGGCGTTGATCCGCTGCGTGCGGGTCTTGACCAGCGCATCTCGCCGGTCGGTCAGCAGCTTGGCGGTCCGGGACACCTCGTCATGGGAGGCGACCGGCAGGTGTGGCTCACGCAGGTACGCCTGCGCCACAGCCAGTGCGTCGATCGGGTCGGACTTGCCCCGGGTGCGGGCGCTGGCCCGGACCTGGGCCATCATCTTCGGCGGGACCCGCACCACGAGCTGGCCCGCGGACAGCAGGTCCCGCTCCAGCCTCGCGGACAGGTGCCGACAGTCCTCGATCGCCCAGGTCAGCTCGGTCCCGAACTCGCGCCGGGCCCACGCCAACGCCTTCAGATGCCCCTTGGACGTGGCCTCGACTTTCAGTTGGCCCAGCTTGCGGCCGACCTCGTCGACGGCGACGAAAGTGTGGGTGGACTTGTGCACATCGGCTCCAACAACAACCATGGCGGTTGCCTCCTCTTTCACCTTGATCAGTGAGTGGACGGTTGGACCGGTCGGCGGACACATCTCAGTCGGGGCGAGACCACGCTCCTATCAAGTCACGCCGGCCGGTCCGTCACACCTGGTGCCGGCAAAACCCATGCTGGTCAACCCGCGAGCGAGCGACAGCGAACCTATGAGCCAGACACCAGGTGATCAGGATCCAACCACCGCAACCAGTGCGGTGCCATCACCCTGACACTGACCACAACCTAGTCTTGCCGGTATGCAGCGCGCAGTGATCTTCGTCCGTGGTCGGGTCCAGGGTGTGGGTTTCCGGTGGTGGACCCGTGCCCGGGCCCTGGAGCTGGGCCTGGTCGGTCACGCCCGCAACCTGCCCGACGGCCGGGTCGAGGTGCAGGCGCAGGGGGACCGGGCGCAGATCGAGCAGCTCATCGAGCTGCTCTGCGAGGAACCCTCGACGCACAGCCGTCCCGGACGCGTCGACGGTGTCACGACCCAGTGGCACGACCCCAAGGACGGGATCTCCGGCTTCGCCGAGCGGTGACACGAGACTGTCAAGCACACTTGACAGTTCGAGGGTGTGACAAGCACACTTGACACATGAGGACGTCGACGTTGTGGTGGGTGGCGATCCCGCTGGCCGTGCTCGGACTGGTGCTCCAGGGGATGGGTGAGGCTGACGCCGCGACGCCCTGGGAGGACCCGTTGGGCGTCGTCGGGATGCTGCTGGTGATCATGCCGCTCACGCTGGCCCTCAACATCACCCTGAACCGCCGCCGGCATCAGCGTGGGGAGACCTCCCGCGACAGCGTCGAGTTCCAGGCCGCCCAGCAGGCACGAGCCGGGGCCTACACCGATGCCGTCCTGCTTGGGGCGCTGCTCTTCCTGGTGCTGACCCTGACCGTCGACCCGGTCGCCGCGCTGATGGCGATGGCCTTCCTCACCCTGGCCGTCGCGGCCTTCTGGATCCGCTACCGCGTGGCGCTCAAGGACCTCCGGGGCTGAGCGGGTCGTGGCGGAGACCAGCAACATCCTCCGGCGCCTGCGCGAGGAGCAGGGCTTCAGCCAGGGCCGGCTGGCCCAGGAGCTGGGCGTCTCCCGGCAGACGATCAACGCCATCGAGACGGGGCGCTTCGACCCGAGCCTGCCGCTGGCGCTCCGCCTGGCCGAGCTGTTCGAGCGACCGGTGCAGGAGATCTTCACCCTCGACCGTGGATGAGGTGAGGCCGTGCGCCTGCCGCAGCACCGCATACCCCGCAGGTAACCTGACCGGGACCGCTTCCGCCGCCACCCGAAAGCCCGCAACCACGTGTACGTCAAGAGCCTGACCCTCAAGGGGTTCAAGTCGTTCGCCTCGGCGACGACGATGCGGCTGGAGCCGGGCATCACGTGCATCGTCGGACCCAACGGCTCGGGCAAGTCCAACGTCGTCGACGCGCTCGCCTGGGTGATGGGGGAGCAGGGCGCCAAGAGCCTGCGCGGCGGCAAGATGGAGGACGTCATCTTCGCCGGCACCTCCGGGCGCCAGCCGCTGGGGCGGGCCGAGGTGTCGATGACGATCGACAACTCCGACGGGGCGCTGCCGATCGACTACTCCGAGGTGACGATCACCCGGACCATGTTCCGCTCCGGGGGCTCGGAGTACGCCATCAACGGCACCGGCTGCCGGCTCCTCGACGTGCAGGAGTTGCTCTCCGACAGCGGCATCGGCCGGGAGATGCACGTCATCGTCGGGCAGGGGCAGCTCGACGCCGTGCTGCGGGCCACCCCCGAGGAGCGACGCGGCTTCATCGAGGAGGCGGCCGGGGTCCTCAAGCACCGCAAGCGCAAGGAGCGCGCGCTGCGCAAGCTGGACACGATGGAGGGCAACCTCACCCGCCTGACCGACCTGACCACCGAGATCCGCCGCCAGCTGGGCCCGCTGGGGCGTCAGGCCGAGACGGCCCGCCGGGCCGTGACCATCCAGGCCGACGTGCGCGACGCGCGCCTGCGGATCCTGGCCGACGACCTGGTGCAGCTGACCAGCTCGCTGCAGCAGGAGCTGGCCGACGAGGCGGCCCTGGTCAAGCGGCGCACCGCGGTCCAGGAGGCCCTGACCGCGGCCGAGGCCGGCGTCAACGCGCTGGAGACCGAGCGGGCCGAGGCGGCGCCGGCGCTGACAGCGGTGCAGGACCGGTGGTACGCCCTGTCCTCCCTCATCGAGCGGCTGCGCGCGCTGACCGACCTCGCCGGTGAGCGGGTCCGGCTCCTCGGCGCCGAGGAGGAGGAGCTGCGGGGCGAGGAGTCCGGCAGAGGCGGGCGGGACCCCGACCAGCTGCGCGCCCAGGCCGAGCAGGTCCGCGCCGAGGAGACCGCGCTGCTGGCCCGGGTCGCCGACCTGTCCACGGCGCTGGCCAAGGCCGAGGAAGAGCGCACCGCGGCCGAGGCCGCGCACGCGGAAGAGCAGGGCCGGCTGCAGCGGCTGGCCCGTGCCGCGGCCGACCGCCGCGAGGGCCTGGCCCGCCTGGCCGGTCAGGTCTCGGCCCGGCGCTCGCGGGTGGAGGCCGGGGAGGCCGAGATCGCCCGCCTGGCCGATGCTGCCAAGGGCGTGCTGGAGCGCGCCGCCACGGCGGAGAAGGAGTTCGCCGCCCTCGAGGCGACCGTGCTGGACGTCGAGCGGGGCGAGGAGGGGCTGGACCAGGCCTACGAGAGCGCCGAGGAGAAGCGGGTCGCCGCCGAGGAGACCGCCCTCCGCCTGGTCGAGGAGCTGCGAGCGGCCCAGGCCGACCAGGCCACCCTGCAGGCCAGGGTCGAGGCGCTCTCCCTGAGCCTGCGCCGCACCGACGGCGGCAGCGCGCTGCTGGCAGCGGGGGAGAGCGGTGACGGGGTCGAGGGGCTGCGAGGCACCGTCACGAGCCACCTCAAGGTCGAGGCCGGCCGCGAGGCCGCCGTCGCCGCCGCGCTCGGCTGGGCCGGCGAGGCCATCGTCGCCGACGGGCTCGAGCCCGCCCGGCAGGCGCTGGGCTGGCTGCGGGAGCAGGACCAGGGCCAGGCCGGTCTGCTCGTCCCCGAGTCCTCGGTCGACATCGACCGCGGCGGCTGGCCCACCCTGCCTGCGTATGCGGTGTGGGCGGCCGACGTCGTCAGCTCCCGTGACGCCGGGCTCACCCGGGCGGTGACGGGCCTGCTGGAGCGCGTCGCGCTGGTGGAGGGGGACGACGACGCCGTGCGGCTGGTGGGCGAGGTGCCCGGGCTGACGGTCGTCACGGCCGCCGGAGACCTCTACGGCCCGGGCTGGGTCCGGGGCGGCTCCAGCGCCGCGCCGAGCCAGCTGGAGCTGCAGTCCGCCCTGGACGAGGCCCAGGCCGGGGTCGAGGAGGCGACCGCCCGTGCCGAGCGGCTCACCTTCGAGCTGACCTCGGCCCGCACCGTCCTGGAGGAGGCCGAGCAGGCCGCCGACGCCGCCATGGACGCCCTCCACGACAGCGACGCCCAGATGACCGCCGTCGCCGAGCAGCTCGCGCAGCTCGGCCAGACGATGCGGGGCGCCCGCGGCGAGCACGAGCGCACCACGGCTGCCATGACCACCGCGGAGCAGGGCCTGGAGGCCACCCGCGCCGAGCTGGCCGACCTCGAGCAGCGGCTGGCCGCGGCCAAGGAGGAGCCCGGTGAGGTCGAGGAGCCCGACACCTCCGAGCGCGAGCGGCTCGCCGAGGCCGCCGCCCGGGCCCGCAGCGCCGAGACCGAGGCCCGCCTGGCCCTGCGCACCCAGGAGGAGCGGGCCAAGGCGCTCTCCGGCCGGGCCGAGGGCCTGGAGGCCGCGGCCCGCAACGAGCTGGCCGCCCGGCAGCGGGCCGCCGCACGGCGTGCCCGTCGCGCGGAGGAGAGGCGCACGGCCGAGGCGGTGGCGACGGGTGCCGCATACCTGGGCTCGCGCGTCGAGACGCTGCTGGCGACCGCGACCACCGAGCGGGAGTCCGCGCGGGCCGCCCAGCAGGAGCGTGACCAGGCACTGGCAGCGGCGCGCACCCGTGCCGGCGAGCTCGCCGCCGAGCTGCGCGACCTGACCGACTCCGTGCACGCCGACGAGATCGCCCGGGCCGAGCACCGGCTGCGGATCGAGGCGCTGCAGACCCGGTCCATCGAGGAGCTGGGCGTCGACCCGGAGGTGCTCGTCGAGGAGTACGGCCCCCACCAGCTCGTCCCGCACGTCCCCGGCCCGGACGAGGACCCGGAGTCCGACGACTTCCCCGAGCCCAGGCCCTTCGTCCGCGAGGAGCAGGACAAGCGGCTGCGGGCGGCCGAGCGCAAGCTCACCCAGCTCGGGCGGGTCAACCCGCTCGCCCTGGAGGAGTTCGCCGCCCTGGAGGAGCGGCATACCTTCCTCACCGAGCAGGTCGAGGACCTGCGCCGTTCCAAGGCCGACCTGCTGCAGATCGTCAAGGAGGTCGACGAGCGTGTCGAGCGGGTCTTCACCGAGGCCTTCCACGACACCGCCGAGCAGTTCGAGCGGGTCTTCTCCCGGCTCTTCCCCGGGGGCGAGGGCCGGATCACGCTGACCAACCCCGACGACATGCTCACCACCGGCATCGAGGTCGAGGCCCGTCCGCCGGGCAAGAAGATCAAGCGGCTCTCGCTGCTCTCCGGCGGGGAGCGGTCGCTGACGGCCGTGGCGCTGCTGGTGGCGATCTTCAAGGCGCGGCCCAGCCCGTTCTACATCATGGACGAGGTCGAGGCCGCCCTCGACGACACCAACCTGGGCCGCCTCATCACGCTCTTCGAGGAGCTGCGCGACTCCTCCCAGCTCATCGTCATCACCCACCAGAAGCGGACGATGGAGATCGCCGACGCGCTCTACGGCGTCTCGATGCGTGGCGACGGCGTGACCACCGTGGTCAGTCAGCGGGTCAAGGACGTCGCCCCCGCAGGCGCCCGACGCTCGGACGAGCTCACGCCCGACCCCGAGTCGGCCCCGTCGGAGCCCGCCGCCCCGGAGCAGGTGCAGGGCTGAGGTGCTGGTCTACGGAGGGGCCGACACCCCGGCCTACGTGATCGACGACGACACCCTGCGCGAGGTGCTCCTCGACGAGGACGAGGCGGCCGAGTACGTCGACGACGTGGGCGACGACCCGCTCGCGGTCGCCTACCTCAGGATGCTGGGCCAGCTGGACGAGGCGACGGACCTGGGCGAGCGGGTGCTCGCGGACCGCGAGGAGGGCACGGCCTCGTGGGCCGCGGCCGCGGTGCGGCTCGCGCACGTGCACCACTGGGCCGGGCGGTATGCGGCAGCGCACGACCTCCTGGACCGCGCGGCCGGGTGCGTGGCCGGGGACCCCGCGATGGAGGCCTTCGTCCAGCAGCACCGGGCCAAGGTGCTCCTCGACGAAGGGCGGAGCGCCGAGGCGTTGGCCGAGGCGAGCGGTGCGCTCGAGCTGCGTCGGGGGCTCGGGGACACCTCGTTGATCGCCGCCTCCGAGCAGGTGGTGACGGCGGTCCTGCGCGATCTGGGTGGGGACACGCCGGGCGCGAGTTGAGCTCTCACCCCCGGTTGGGGTCACACTGGTCACATGTTCGCTCTTGTCCTGGCCATGCTGTTCTGCGTCGCGATCGGCGCCGGTGTCGTCGGGTACGTCATGCTCGAGGCCCGTCGCGAGGGTCGTGGCGAGTTCTGGACCCCCGAGGGGGAGGAGCTCATCGCCGGTGCCCGCCGGACCACGACGAAGGTCAAGGCCAAGGGCGAGGAGCTGGGCCGGACCGCGGCCGAGCGCACCAAGGGCCTGGCCCCGCGTCGCCCCGAGCGTGAGGAGCAGGGTCGTCGGATCGCCGTCACCGACCCCGCGCGCGAGCTCGGTGACGGCGACCTCGACGAGCGCCAGGACTACCGCGCCGCCAGCTGACCCACAGCCGCGCTGGCCAGCTGATCGAAGGCGACTGCGCAGGCTGGTTGGCGCGCGAGGACCGCGCCGACCGCTGACGCTGGCGCTGTGAGCCGGACCCCCAGGGTCCGGCTCTCGTGCATTCTTCGCCCCCTCCCGATGTCTGCGAGGATGGGTGCGTGGGACCGATTGATCAGCTCTGGGAGATCCTGACCGTCGTCAGCGTCGTCGTCATCGGCGCGCTGGCCCTCCTCGTCGCCCTGGTGCGCGGCCGTGGTGGGGCCACCAAGCAGGCGCCGCCCGTGCCGAGGACCGACCGCACCATCCCGGTCGAGGAGCGGGAGGGCGTCGACACGATCCCGGGGGAGGATGTCGAGAACCGCGGCGGGGGAGTCGCGGTCGAAGAGCTTCCCGAGGTCACCACCCCCACGCTCGAGCGCCCGGACTCGGCCCGGGGTCGCCTCCAGCGTCTGCGCGCCCGCCTCGCCCGCTCCAACTCGGCGATCGGCAACGCCCTGCTGGCACTGCTCTCGCGCGGTGGCCTCGGCGAGGAGGACTGGGAAGACGTCGAGGACACCCTGCTCGCCTCCGACCTCGGCGTGGAGGCCACCCAGGAGCTCGTCGACTCCCTGCGCACTCAGGTCAAGGTCGACGGCACCACCGACCCCGAGGCCGTCAAGGGCTGGCTGCGCGCCGACCTGCTCCGTCTGGTCGACCCGTCGATGGACCGGCGGATCGCCGCCAGCCGCGAGAACGGCCTGCCTGCAGTCATCCTCGTGGTCGGCGTCAACGGCACCGGCAAGACGACCACGGTCGGCAAGCTCGGCCGGGTGCTGGTGGCCGAGGACAAGGACGTCGTCTTCGGCGCCGCCGACACCTTCCGCGCCGCCGCCGCGGACCAGCTGACGACCTGGGGCGACCGGGTCGGCGTGGCCACCGTCCGGTCCGACCAGGAGGGGGCCGACCCTGCCTCGGTCGCCTACGAGGCGGTCAAGGCCGGCATCGAGATGGAGTCCGACGTCGTCATCATCGACACGGCCGGCCGGCTGCACACCAAGCGGGGCCTGATGGACGAGCTGGGCAAGATCAAGCGCGTCGTCGAGAAGCTCGCCCCCGTGGACGAGGTCCTCCTCGTCCTCGATGCGACCACCGGCCAGAACGGCATGCGCCAGGCCGAGGAGTTCGCCAAGGAGGTCGCGATCACCGGCATGGTGCTGACCAAGATGGACGGCACCGCCAAGGGCGGCATCGTCGTCAACGTGCAGCGCAAGCTCGGTGTCCCCGTCAAGCTCATCGGCCTCGGCGAGGGCCCGGACGACCTGGCGCCCTTCGACCCGGAGGCCTTCGTCAACGCGATCGTCGGCTGACAGGGCCGCGAGGACCCGAGCGAGGCACGAGCGAGGCCCGGAGCGGTCCGCGGAAGCGACAGGAGAGATCGTCGGCTGACAGGGCCGCGAGGACCCGAGCGAGGCACGAGCGAGGCCCGGAGCGGTCCGGGGAAGTCGACAGGAGAGATCGTCGGCTGACGGTCAGACCGGGGCAGTGGCGGCTCTCAGGGGGACTGGGACGTCAACCAACGCGTGGTGTCAGCATGCTGCTCGCTGAAGAGCCGCTCCACCCGGTCGGACCCGACGCCGAGCCGACCCAGCTCCAGCCCGAAGACCTCCTGGAGCGTCTCGTCCAGCTCCTCGACCGAGCCGAGCACCCGGTAGGTCTCCCGGTGCCGCTCCACCCGCCGCAGCCCGACACCGGTCAGCGCGTCCAGGCCGCGGGAGTCTCGGCGCTGCACCGACAGCCTCCGCACGAAGGGTGACCGTGGCGAGGTCGACAGCAGGTCATGGTGCTCGACGGCCTCGGTCAGGGTGACCGGCCTGGGATCGATGTCGACGCCCACGAAGGACAGCGCCCGCGGGTCGTGCTCCAGGCGCCACCCGCCCGGAACCATCTCCGACCGTCGGAGGTGCAGCGTCAGATCGCCGTCGTCGACAGCCCCCTCGCGCAGTTCCAGCGGCCCGTGCAGCGCGCTGCCCAGGCCGACGTCGACCAGCCAGCGACCTTCCCGCCGACCCAGGTCCACGGTCAGGGCCAGATGGCTGCCGTCGGTCCCGACCGGCTCGCGCGAGCCCCGGCCCTGGACGCCCGCGCGGTGGTGGGTGACCGCATACCCGAGCTCGTGGAGCAACCAGGCGAAGGCGGCGTTGAGGTGGAAGCAGTAGCCGCCCCGTCCCTCCAGGACCCGCGCCACGCTGCTCTCCACGTCGGCGGGCGCGGGACGGCCCAGCACCAGCTCGAGGGTGGAGTAGGGGATCCGCTCGACGTGCGCCCGGTGCAGGGCCCGGAGCGTCTCCAGGTCGGGCCGCGTGACCTCGGCCGCACCGAGGCGCCGCAGGTAGTCGGCCCGCCACGACGGGGGATTCACGCGCCGCCGACCTGCGAGCTCTCGGGGGAGTTGCGCGGGTCGCGGGGGTCGCGGAGCGCCCAGGCGACCGCTCCCGTCCCGAGCCGGCCGAGCGGCCCGGCGACGCCGCGGAGCGCGACCGTGTCGAGCCGGCGCAGGGGGCCGGGGAGGTGGAGGTCGAGCATCTCGCGCGCGTAGGGCGGCAGCATCTCCACCGCGCCGGCCGCAAGCATCCAGAAGCCCGGCCGCGCCGCCCAGGGCAGCGGCGGCTCGGCGAGGAGGAAGCGGGCGACGTCGCGGGCACCTTCGGTCGCCTCGAGCTCCGGACGGTATGCGGCCAGCTGGCTCTCCAGCTCCCCCACCGTCAGCGGTGGGTCGGGGATGCCGAGGCGACCGGCCGCCCAGGCGGCCTGAGCCACATACCGGTCGGCCTCCTGCGGTGTGAGCGGGGTGCGCGAGTAGCGCTGGTGCGCCGCGAGGAAGGAGTCGATCTCGGCCACGTGCACCCAGCGCAGCAGGTGCGGGTCGGTGGCGTCGTAGGGGCGGCCCTGCCGGTCCGTGCCCTTGACGGTTGTGTGGACGCGGTTGATGCGGTCCAGGACCTTCTGGGCCTCCTCGACCGGGCCGAAGGTGGTCATCGCGATGAACTCGCTGGTGCGCTGCAGCCGGCCCCACGGGTCGCCGCGGTAGCCCGAGTGCTCGCCGACCCCGGCCATCGCCAGCGGGTGCAGGGACTGGAGCAGGAGGGCGCGGATGCCGCCGGCATACATCCCTGCGTGCCCCTGGACCCGGCAGATCGGGTCGTCGGGGGCGAACCGGCGCTCGCCAGGGGCCAGCCAGATGGCGTGCGCGCGACGCTCCGCATCGGGATCCGCGACACGGTCGCGCAGGGCCTGGGCGAGACGGTGCCGGGCGGCGGGAATGGGATTGCGCACGTGTCCAACGTATCCTTGCCGGGTGTTCAACTCCCTCTCCGACCGCCTGACTCAGACCTTCCGCAACCTCAAGCGCAAGGGCACCGTCACCGAGTCCGACCTCAACGCGACGATCCGCGACATCAGGCTCGCGCTGCTCGATGCCGACGTCGCCCTCCCGGTGGTCAAGGAGTTCACCGGCCGGATCCGGGAGCGTGGGCTCGGCGCCGAGGTCCATCAGGCCCTCAACCCGGCGCAGCAGATCGTCAAGATCGTCAACGAGGAGCTCGTGGCGATCCTGGGTGGCCACACCCGCCGCCTCAACCTGGCCAAGACGCCGCCGACGGTGATCATGCTGGCCGGTCTGCAGGGTTCTGGTAAGACCACCTTCGCGGGCAAGCTGGCGCACCTGCTCAAGGACCAGGGGCACACCCCGCTGCTGGTCGCGGCCGACCTCCAGCGCCCCAACGCGGTGACCCAGCTCGAGGTCGTCGGCCAGCGTGCCGGGGTGAGCGTCTTCGCCCCCGAGCGTGGCAACGTCTTCGGCCACGACGCGGCGCTGGAGAGCGGCGAGGGGACCCGCTCTTTCGGCGACCCGGTGGACGTGGCCGTCGACGGCGTTGAGGAGGCCCGCCGCAAGGGCAACGACATCGTCATCATCGACACCGCCGGCCGCCTGGCCGTGGACGTCGAGCTGATGCGTCAGGCCAGTGACATCCGTATCGAGGCCGGCGCCCACGAGGTCCTCTTCGTCATCGATGCGATGATCGGTCAGGCCGCGGTCGAGACCGCCAAGGCCTTCGCCGACGGCGTGGGCCTGACCGGCTCGGTGCTGACCAAGCTCGACGGTGACGCCCGCGGTGGTGCGGCCCTGTCGGTCGCCTCGGTCACCGGGCAGCCGATCCTCTACGCCTCCACCGGTGAGGGTGTCAAGGACATCGAGCTCTTCCACCCCGACCGGATGGCCAGCCGCATCCTGGACATGGGTGACGTCCTGACCCTGATCGAGCAGGCCGAGAAGGCCTTCGACCAGGCGCAGGCGCGGGAGATGACCCGCAAGTTCCTCTCCGACGAGGACTTCACCTTCGACGACTTCCTGCAGCAGCTGTCGGCCATCAAGAAGATGGGCAGCCTCAAGCAGATGCTCGGCATGATGCCGGGGATGCAGCAGATGAAGGCCCAGCTGGACTCGCTGGACGAGCGCGAGTTCGACCGCGTCGAGGCCATGGTCCGCTCGATGACCCCCTTCGAGCGCAACCACCCCAAGCAGATCAACGGCTCGCGCCGGGCCCGCATCGCCCGCGGTTCGGGCGTCAGCGTCGGCGAGGTGAACCAGCTCCTGGAGCGCTTCGGCGAGGCCCAGAAGATGATGCGCCAGCTCAAGAAGGGCGGCGGCATCCCCGGGATGCCCGGCATGCCGGGCATGGGTGGCGGTGGCGCGCGCAAGGGCAAGGCGCCGCAGCGCAAGAAGGGCAAGTCCGGCAACCCGGCCAAGCGGGCCCAGCAGGAGCGCGAGGCAGCGCAGCGGGAGCAGGAGGCGCGCGACAAGTCGTTCGAGAGCGCCTTCGGTGCCGGCGCGCTCGGTGGCGCGGACGGTCTGCCCGAGGGCAACGACCTGTCCGGCCTGAAGCTGCCGCCCGGGTTCGAGAAGTACCTGGGTGACCAGGGCAAGAAGTAACCCCTGCCTGCGGAATGGCCGGCCCCTCCTAGTTGTTGGCTGATCAACTACCAGGAGGATGACGTATGAGGTTCCAGCCCGAGCTCGGTCTCGACACCTTCGGCGACATGACGGTCGGCGACGACGGCCAGCCGCAGCCGGCGGCGCAGGTCCTGCGCAACCTGCTCGACCAGGCGGTGCTGGCCGACCAGGTCGGCGTCGACTTCATCGGGGTGGGGGAGCACCACCGGTCCGACTTCGCGGTCAGCGCGCCCGACGTGGTGCTCGCCGGGATGGCGACGCGCACCGAACGGATCCGCCTGGGGTCCGCGGTCACCGTGCTCAGCTCGGACGACCCGATCCGTGTCTTCGAGCGCTTCTCGACCATCGACGCCCTGAGCAACGGGCGGGCCGAGGTCGTCCTCGGCCGTGGCTCGTTCACCGAGTCCTTCCCGCTGTTCGGCTTCGACCTGCGCGACTACGAGACGCTCTTCGCCGAGAAGCTGGACCTGTTCAGCAACCTGCTGACCGAGCGGCCCGTCACATGGCAGGGCAGCCACCGCACCCCGCTGCGCGACCAGGAGGTGTGGCCCAAGACCGAGTCCGGCCGGCTCGCGGCGTGGATCGCCGTCGGTGGCTCGCCGCAGAGCGTGGTGAGAGCAGCCTCATACCGGATCCCGTTGATGCTGGCGATCATCGGCGGCTCGGCGCACCGCTTCCTGCCCTTCGCCGATCTCTACCGTCAGCTGACCACCGAGGGCGGCGGGGAGGCGCTGCCCGTCGCCGTGCACTCGCCCGGTCACGTGGCCGAGACCGACGAGCTGGCCCGCGAGCAGCTCTTCCCGCACTTCAAGGCCAACCGGGACCGCATCGGCGCCGAGCGCGGGTGGGGTCCGCTGGGGCTGCAGGAGTATCACGACGAGATCACCCAGGGTGCCCTCTACGTCGGGTCGCCGGAGACGGTGGCGCAGAAGATCGCCGGGACGGTCCGCACGCTGGGGCTGTCGCGCTTCGACCTCAAGTACGCCAACGGCCCGATGCCGCACAGCCAGCTCATGCGCTCGATCGAGCTCTACGGCACCCAGGTCATCCCACGGGTGCGCGAGCTGCTGGCCGAGGACTGAGGCGTTCACTGACCTGCTGGCTGCGGCGGGCGGGCCTGTCGGCGGGTCGTGGCAGAGTCTCCCCATGAGCGAGGGGACCCACGAGCACACCGCCGGCTGCACCATCATCCCGGGCTACCTGCTGCGCCGGCTGGCGCAGGCGGAGCCCGAACTGGCCCCCGCCGTGGAGTTCGCGCTCCGCGACGGCGAGGCGACCCGGGGCCGGAGGGAGGTGGAGGCGACCCGCTGGCCGGGCGGCCACGCGCCCGGCCAGGGCGGGATCCGCGCGGGCCTGATCACCCCGGCCTCGTTCGGCACGACGCTCGAGCCCCGTGCCGTCGAGGGGGATCCGCTGCCGGTCGAGGTGCGACCCGACCGGCGGGTGCACGATGCGGAGTTCGGCACGGCCCTGCCCGGTCGGCCGGTCCGGGGCGAGGGCGACCCCGAGTCCGATGACGTCTCGGTCAACGAGGCCTTCGACGGACTCGGCGCGACCTGGGAGGTGCTGGCGCGGGTCTACGGCCGGGACTCCCTCGACAGGCAGGGTCTCCCGCTGGTGGCCACGGTCCACTACGGGCGCGACTACGACAACGCCTTCTGGGACGGGCGGCAGATGGTCTTCGGCGACGGGGACGGGATCTACTTCAACCGATTCACCGCCAGCGTCGACGTCATCGCCCACGAGCTGGCCCACGGGCTGACGCAATACACGGCCGGGCTCACCTACGTCGGTCAGTCCGGGGCGCTCAACGAGTCGGCCTCCGACGTCTGGGGCGCGATCGTGCGGCAGTGGGTGCGGGACGAGACCGTCGACCAGGCCGACTGGCTCATCGGCGCAGGGCTGTTCACCGACCGGGTGCAGGGCGTGGCGCTGCGCTCGATGTCGGCCCCCGGCACGGCCTACGACGACCCGGTGCTGGGCCGCGACACGCAGCCCGGCACATGGACGACTATGTCGACCTTCCCCACGACGCCGACAACGACAACGGCGGTGTCCACATCAACTCCGGCATCCCCAACAAGGCCTTCCACCTCTTCGCGACCGCTCTTGGTGGGCGCGTGTGGGAGCGGGCCGGCCAGGTGTGGTTCGACACGATGGCGACCAGGGGGTTCATCCCGCGCGACGTCGACTTCGAGACCTTCGCCGCCGCCACCCTGCGCGCGGCCGTGGCACGCTACGGCACCGGGTCCGAGGTCGAGTCCGCGCTCCGGGACGCCTGGGCCGGCGTCGGCGTGGTCATGGTGGACGCCTAGGCTTTCGCCGTGCCTGCGCCACACCGCTTCACCCGTGCCGAGCTCGACTCGTTCCGCGACACCGAGGTGCCCGATCTCGTGCCGGCACCGGGTGATCCCGTCCGCCTGCTCTTCGTCGGCATCAACCCCGGGCTGTGGACCGCTGCGGTCCAGACCCACTTCGCCCACCCGGGCAATCGCTTCTACCCCGCGCTGCTGGAGGCCGGCATCATCGGTCGCCGGGTGGACCCGGCGGCCGGGATGACCGAGGACGACCGGGAGCACCTGCGCCGGCGCGGCATCGGCATCACCAACATCGCACGACGGGCCACCGCCCGCGCCGACGAGCTGTCCACCTCCGAGCTGCGCGAGGGCGGGCTCCGGCTGCGCCGGACGGTCACTGAGCTCGCACCCCAGGTCGTTGCCGTGGCCGGCATCACCGCATACCGGACCGCCTTCGGTGACCGCCGGGCCACGGCCGGGCGCCAGGACGAGCCCTTCGAGGGCGCCGCGCTCTGGGTGGTCCCCAACCCCAGCGGGCTCAACGCCCACGAGACGGTGGCGACCCTCGCACGGGCCTACGCAGAGCCGGCCCGAGAGGCCGGCGTGCTGCCGCGCTAGCCTGGCCACACGGCATACCCGCGAGGAGGCGGCATGAGCTCACCGGCACTGCACATCCGTGGACAGATCCTGGTCGGCCCCGAGGAGGTGCTCGACGAGGTCTGGGTGATCGACGGCCTGGTGAGCCTGACGCCACCGACCTCTGGCGAGGTCGAGACGATCCAGGGGTATGCGGTGCCAGGCCTGGTCGACGCGCACTGCCACGTGGGGCTGGAGGCGCACGGCGCCGTGCCGCCCGAGCGGGCCGAGGAGCACGCGCTCGCCGACCGCGACGCCGGTGCGCTCCTGCTGCGCGACGCCGGCAGCCCCGCCGACACCAGCTGGATCCAGGAGCGGGAAGACCTGCCCCGGCTCATCCGGGCCGGTCGCCACATCGCCCGGACGAAGCGCTACCTGCGCAACTTCGCCTGGGAGATCGAGCCGGAGGACCTCGTCGAGTACGTCCGGCACGAGGCCCGCAACGGCGACGGCTGGGTCAAGCTGGTCGGTGACTGGATCGACCGGGAGACCGGCGACCTCGGCATCTGCTGGCCGGTCGACATCCTGACCGAGGCCATCGCCGCCGCCCACGAGGAGGGCGCGAGGGTGACGGCGCACTGCTTCGGCGAGCAGTCGCTGGTCGACTTCGCCGCGGCCGGCACCGACTGCATCGAGCACGCCACCGGCCTGACCGACGAGACCATCGACACCTTCGCCCGCCAGCAGATCGCGATCGTGCCGACGCTGGTCAACATCGACAACTTCCCGAAGTTCGCCGACGCGGGGCGGGGCAAGTTCCCGACCTACGCCGACCACATGATGGATCTCTACGAGCGGCGCTACGAGACCGTGGCCAAGGCGCACGAGGCCGGCGTCCCGGTCTACGTCGGGACCGACGCCGGTGGGCAGCTGCCGCACGGGCTGGTGGCCCGCGAGGTCGAGGCCCTGACCACGACGGGGATGACCACGACGGAGGCCATCGGGGCCGCCACCTGGGGCGCCCGCGCCTGGCTGGGACGCCCCGGCATCGCCGAGGGCGAGTCGGCCGACATCGTCGTCTACCGGGACGACCCGCGGGAGGACGTCCGCACCATGGCCGACCCCTACAAGGTCATCCTGCGCGGGCACAGCCACGCACCTTCCGGGGCGCGCGGCTAGCGCAGCTCAGGCGGCGCCGGCGTCCTCGTCCGAGCTGGACTCACCGAGCCCGACGAGCACCTCGTAGGCCAGGATCGACAGGAAGGCCGGGGGCTCCTCGGCCACGATCGACTCGCGCAGCAGCCGGACGGCGTGCTGGAGCAGCTCCTCCCGCGCGCCGTGTCGTCGCAGCAGGGCGATCTCGTCCTCCAGCACACGGTCCAGCAGTCGGGTCGACATGGTGGGGCCCTCGGCGAAGCGTTCGCCGTGCGCCATCCACTGCCACAGCTGCATCCTGGCCAGCTCGACGGTGCCGAAGTCCTCGACGTGGCCGGCCATCGTCAGCGTCCCCTCGCCGTCGAGCCAGCCGGTCAGGTAGGTCAGCGAGGACCGCAGCGCGGTCCGCATGCCGGTCAGCGTAGGGCTGCCCGGCAGCGAGCTGACATCGCGCAGTGCCTCCGGATCCACGACGGCCTCGCACCTCGGACCGGCGCTGCGGGCGAGCCGCTGCTCCGCGCTGCTGCCCAGGCGGGCGTCCCGGTCCTCGAAGGGCGCCCGGCAGACCGGCACCAGGGCGGGGTGCATCGTCCAGGCCCCGTCGAAGCCCTGCTTGGCCTCGCGGGCCTTGTCGCGGTAGACGCGTGCGTGGGTCATCGCCACCGCCTCGTCGAACGGTCCGCTGGGCGCGAGCGCGATCGGCCCGCCGATGGCCTGGACGCCACGGCGGTGGCAGACCGAGAGGATCACCTCGGTGAAGGCCCGCAGGAAGCGGGTGTTCATCGTGAACGCGTCCTTGTCGGGCAGCTGGTGGTCGGGGCTGTGCCCGTAGGCGCGCACGTAGGAGAAGACGTAGTCCCAACGTCCCGCCGCCAGACCGGTGACGCGCTCCCGCAGGGCGTGCACGATCTCTTCGAGCTGGTATGCGGCCTGCACCGTCTCCACCAGGACGCTCACCCGGGTGCAGCCCGGGGGGAGCCCCAGCTGCTCCTCGGCGAGGGTGATCAGGTCCTCCCACCAGATCGCCTCCTGCCAGGTCTCGACCTTGGGCAGGTAGAGATAGGGGCCGGTGCCGTTGTCGATGAGCCGTTGGGCGGCCAGGGCCAGGAAGGTCACGACGTCGACGACGGGCGCGCTGGCCCGGCGGCCGTCCACGACGAGGTGGGCCTCCTCCAGGTGCAGGCCGCGGGGGCGCACCATGAGCGTGGGGGTGCCGGGGCTGGGGTCGCCGTTGCGGGTGCCGGCGACCTGCTCGATGACGCGGTGCGCGGTGCGCAGCCGGGCCTGGGTGGGGACGAGCATGTCCTCGAGGTCGGCGACCCAGACGTCGGTGCTGGAGGCGAGGGCGCCCTTGGTCGCCTCGGGTGTCGCCGGGGTCGCGAGCTCGACCAGGCGGTGAGTGAGGTCGGCCGGGTGGGGGGCGACCTGCCAGGTGGTGTCCTCACGGATGCTCCGGGTCTCCTCCAGCTGGGCCAGCTCCTGACCGGCGCGCAGGGCCCGGGCGGCGTCGCGCCGGGCCTGCAGGAGCTCGGCGCGGCGGTCGCGGGTGGCACGCTCCACCTCGTGCAGGACCTCCAGGCGGGCGTTGTCGAGCAGGTCGTTGAGGTAGCTGTCCATCGGGCGCTCCTTGCTGCTGGCGGGTGGTGCGGCTCGGTGCCGGGACCCGTCGGGGTCCCGGCACCGGGTGCGGTGATCATCCTCCGTCGGCCGTCCGGATCACCGGGCTGCGGCCGCCGGAGCGTGGATCAGTGGTGGAACTGCTCGGCCTCGGTGGAGCCGGACAGCGCCGTGGTGGAGGAGTCGGGGTTGACCGCGGTGCTCACAGCGTCAAAGTACCCGGTGCCGACCTCGGCCTGGTGACGGACCGCGGTGTAGCCGCGCTCGGCGTCGGCGAACTCCGCCTCCTGCAGCTCCACGTAGGCGCTCATGCCGGTGCGGGCGTAACCGTGCGCCAGGTGGAACATGCCGTGGTTGAGCGAGTGGAAGCCGGCCAGCGTGATGAACTGGAAGGCATAGCCCAGCTCGCCCAGCTTGTCCTGGAACTCGGCGATCTCCGCGTCGGAGAGCGCGGCCTTCCAGTTGAAGGACGGGCTGCAGTTGTAGGCCAGCTTCTGGTTCGGGAAGTCCTTGTGCAGCTCCTCGGCGAACTCCTTGGCCAGACCGAGGTCCGGGGTGCCGGTCTCGACCCAGATGAGGTCTGCGTAGGGGGCGTAGGCCTTGGCACGGGCCAGGACGGGCTCGATGCCGTTCTTGACGCGGAAGAAGCCCTCGGAGGTGCGCTCGCCGGTGGTGAACGGCTGGTCGATCTCGTCGACGTCGCTGGTGAGCAGGTCGGCGGCCAGGGCGTCGGTGCGGGCGATGACCAGCGAGGGGACCCCGAGCACGTCGGAGGCCAGGCGGGCGGAGTTGAGGGTGCGCACGTGCTGGGAGGTCGGGATGAGGACCTTGCCGCCCAGGTGGCCGCACTTCTTCTCGGAGGCCAGCTGGTCCTCCCAGTGCACACCGGCGGCGCCGGCCTGGATCATGGACTTCATCAGCTCGAAGACGTTGAGCGGACCGCCGAAGCCGGCCTCGGCGTCGGCCACGATCGGCACGAAGTAGTCGGTGTCGGTCTCGCCGTTCATCCAGGCGATCTGGTCGGCGCGCTGGAGGGCGTTGTTGATGCGGCGGACGACGGCCGGGACCGAGTTGGCCGGGTAGAGGCTCTGGTCGGGGTAGGTCTGGCCGGCCAGGTTGGCGTCGGCCGCGACCTGCCAGCCGGACAGGTAGATGGACTCGAGCCCACCCTTGACCATCTGGACGGCCTGGTTGCCGGTCAGGGCGCCCAGGGCACGGGTGAACGGCTTGGTCTGGATGGCCTCCCAGAGGCGCTCGGCGCCACGGCGCGCGAGCGTGTGCTCCTCCACGACGGAGCCGCGCAGGCGGATGACGTCCTCGGCGCTGTAACGGCGGGAGACGTCGGCCCAACGGGGGTTGTTGGCCCACTCCTGCTCGAGCTCGACGGCGAGCTCGGCGGGGCTGAGCGGCTGGGTGGAGGGCTCGTGCGTGGTGGTCATCTCATGACCCCTTTCTTCCTGGTGGCGAGTCCGGGTGAGCAGAGTGCAGGAGGACTGCTTGTTGACAATTCTGCTCCTCCAGGTCGGTGCCGACCACCGATTGTGAGGTAAAGAACGCCGAAAATTTCGGTAGTGTGCAGTCCATGACCGTTTCCCACACGCGGGTGCTCCCGTTCCGGCCCGTGGAGCGTCTGGACGCGGCGCCGGAGGACGCCGGAGCTGGTGCCTCCGACCCCGTCGCGGTGGGCCGCAGGCTCCGCCACCTCCGGCGGGAGAAGGGGCTGACCCTGGCCGCGCTGGGGGAGGAGGTGGGCCTGTCGGCCTCGGCCCTGTCCCTCATCGAGAACGGCCGCCGGGAGGCACGGGTCTCCGTGCTGTCCTCGCTCGCGCAGGCCCTGGGCACCGATGTGCAGAGTCTGCTCAGCAGCGCCCCGCCCAGCCGGCGCAGCGCCCTGGAGGTGCGGTGGGAGCGGGCGCAGCGCTCACCCGGCTTCCAGAGCCTGGGGATCCCGCCGGTCCGCGTCGGGCCCGGCCTCCCGGACGACGCGCTCGAGGCGCTCGTGGGGATGTACGAGTCGGTGGTCGGCCTGCAGCAGCAACGGGCAGCCACCCCGGAGTACGCCCGGCTGGCCAACGCCGAGCTGCGGCGGCTGATGCGCGAGGCCGACAACTACTTCCCCGAGATCGAGGCCAGGGCCGCCGAGCTGGTCCGGGTCGTGGAGCACACCCACGGACCCGTCACCCGGGAGGGCGTCAACCGGATCGCCCGCCACATCGGTTTCTCGATCGAGCAGGTCAGCGACCTGCCGGCCTCGACACGGACGGTCACCGACCTGGAGAACCGTCGCGTCTACGTCCCCGTGCGGGGCGGTCACGACCTGCGGGCCACGGCCCTGCAGGCCCTGGGTCACGTGGTCCTGGAGCACGAGCCCCCGCACGACTACGCAGAGTTCCTGGCGCAGCGGGTGGAGATCAACTACTTCGCGGCCGCGGTGCTGCTGCCCGAGTCCAGCGCCGTGCCCTTCCTGCAGCGGGCCAAGGAGGCCCGTGACATCGCGCTGGAGGACCTGCGTGACGCCTACGCCGTCTCCTACGAGACCGCCGCGCACCGCTTCTGCAATCTCGCCACCCGTCACCTGGACCTGCCCGTGCACTTCATGCGGACCAGCGCCGACGGCGTCGTCTACAAGGCCTACGAGAACGACGGCATCAGGTTCCCCATGGACGCCTCGGGCGGGATCGAAGGGGCACGCGTCTGCCGCCACTGGACGGCCCGGGTCGTCTTCGACCAGCCGCCGGGGGAGGCCTACGCGCAGTACACCGACACCGGCCGCGGCACCTTCTGGTGCACCGCCGTCGCCGAGCAGACCCCGCAGGGCCGCTTCTCGGTCAGCCTCGGTGTGCCCTTCGACCAGGTCAGGTGGATGCGTGGGCGGGACACGACGGCCCGCCGCACCTCGCGCTGCCCGGACCCACGCTGCTGCACCCAGCCGCCGCCGAAGCTGGCCCGCGAGTGGGAGGGCCGGGTCTGGCCCAGCGCCCGGGCGCACTCCCACCTGCTCGCGGTGATGCCTCCCGGCGTCTTCCCCGGTGTCGACGACACCGAGGTGCTGCGCTTCGTCTCCGAGCACGCCCCGGAGCACGAGGTCCAGGGGAGCGGACGCGAGGGATAGCCGCGGGCGCCAGGGCGGGCGTGGCTCCTGGGCTGTGGCACAATGGACGGCTGTACCCGTCCGGCTTCCCGCTGGACCGGACGCCTACACACCGGGCCACGGCACCCCGCACAGATCCGCGTGCGGTCTCGCCGTGCCCACTCACAGAACAAGGAGACACCCTTCGTGGCTGTCAAGATTCGCCTGAAGCGCATGGGCAAGATCCGTGCACCGTACTACCGCGTCGTCGTCATGGACTCGCGGACCAAGCGCGACGGTCGTGCGATCGAGGAGATCGGCGTCTACCACCCCAAGGAGGAGCCGTCGCTCATCGACATCAACTCCGAGCGGGCCCAGTACTGGCTCGGCGTCGGCGCCCAGCCGACCGAGCAGGTCGCCGCGCTGCTGAAGATCACCGGTGACTGGCAGAAGTTCAAGGGTGAGCCGGGCGCCGAGGGCACCCTGAAGGTCAAGGAGCCCAAGGCCGACAAGAAGGCTCTCTACGAGGCCGCCCTGGCTGCCGCGGACAAGGAGGACGCGGGCGACGCCCCGGCCACCAAGCGCAAGTCCGCCAAGAAGGCCGACGCCGCCCCCGCCGAGGCCACCGAGGCTTCCGCCGAGGAGGCCCCGGCCGCCGAGACCGCCCCCGCGGCCGACACCGACAGCTCGGCCGCCGCCGTGTCCGAGGACGCGGCCGCCGACAGCGTCAGCGAGGAGACCCCCGCCGCCGACGCGGAGGCCACCAAGGACGAGGCCTGATCGTGCTCGAGGAGGCCCTGGAGCACCTGGTCAAGGGCATCGTCGACCACGACGGTGACGTCGTGGTGCGCACCAAGAACGCCCGGCACGGCGAGATCCTTGAGGTCCGGGTCCACCCGGACGACCTCGGTCGGGTCATCGGCCGGCGAGGCCGCACCGCCAGCGCCCTGCGCACGGTGGTCGGCGCCCTCGCCGGCGGCAGCAAGGTCCGGGTCGACATCGTCGACACCGACCGCCTGCGCTGACGCACGCAGCACCTCCGACTGGCCCGCCCGGCGCGATCATGCACCGGGCGGGCCATCGTCATATCCTCTCGACGAATCCCCTCGTCGGATCCCCTCGTCCCGGACGTCCGCCGTCCGCCGACATTCCCCGTTCCTGGAGAGCAGATGAGCCAGAGCTTCGTCGCGGCCCGCATCGGCAAGCCGCACGGCCTGCGCGGTGAGGTCACCGTCCAGGTCCACACCGACGACCCGCAGGGACGCTTCGTCCCCGGGGCCACCTTCGCCACGGATCCGCCGGAGCGCGGTCCGCTGGAGCTGCGCGGCGTGCGGGTCCACCAGGGCATCTACCTGCTGGCCTTCGAGGGACACCCGGACCGCACCGCCGCGGAGGCGCTGCGCGGGACGCGGCTGCTGGTGGTCGACGACGCCGAGGACGAGGAGGACGAGGGCTGGCGGGAGGAGGACCTGCTCGGGTTCGAGGTCGTGCTCCCGGACGGCTCGGCGCTGGGCACGGTCTCGGCGCTGCACGTCCGTCCCGTCCAGGACCTGCTCGAGGTCCGCACGACGCGCGGCGAGGTGCTTGTCCCGTTCGTGGACGAGCTGGTGCCCGAGATCGACGAGGAGGGCCGCCGCGTCGTCGTGGACCCGCCGCCCGGCCTGCTCGAGCTGGGGGAGTGAGCGATGGGATCGCCCCTGCGCATCGACGTCCTGACGATCTTCCCGGACTATCTCTCGCCGCTGGACCTCTCGCTCATCGGCAAGGCCCGGCGTGAGGGGCGGATCGAGGTCCACGTGCACGACCTGCGCGACTGGACCCACGACCGGCACCGCACCGTGGACGACACCCCCTACGGCGGGGGAGCCGGCATGGTCATGCGCCCGGAGCCCTGGGGGGAGGCCCTGGATCAGGTATGCGGATCGCTGCCCGGGCGCACCCCTCACCTCGTCGTCCCGGGACCCGGAGGAGACCGCTTCACCCAGGAGACCGCATACCGGATGGCCACCGAGGTGGACTGGCTGGTCTTCGTCTGCGGCCGCTACGAGGGGATCGACGAGCGCGTCTACGAGGAGTTCGGCGCCCGCTACCCGCTCTCGGTGCTCTCCCTGGGCGACTACGTGCTCAACGGGGGCGAGGTCGCCGTGCTGGCCATGACCGAGGCGATCGCCCGCCTGGTGCCCGGTGTCATCGGCAATGAGGCGAGCCTGGAGGAGGAGTCGCACACCGGCGGTCTGCTGGAGTATCCCGTCTACACCAAGCCCGCCGTCTGGCGCGGGCACGAGGTCCCGGCCGTGCTGCTGTCCGGGCACCACGGCCAGATCGCGCGGTGGCGCCACGAGCAGCGGCTGGAGCGCACCGCGGCGCGGCGCCCGGACCTGATGGAGGCCTACGCCCGGGAGCTCGACGGCTCCTGAGCCGTGAGGCACCTGCGTAGCCCGTCAGACGCGGACGAACTCCTCGGCCGTGTAGCCCTGCAGGTAGAGGAGCGCGGTCAGGTCTCCGTGGTCCACCCGGACCCGGCTCTGCGCGGCGACGGAGGGCTTGGCGTGCAGGGCCACCCCGGTCCCCGCGAGGTGCAGCATGTCGAGGTCGTTGGCGCCGTCGCCCACCGCGATGACGTCCCGCGGCTCCAGGCCGAGGCGCGCAGAGATCTCGCGGACGGCGGCCACCTTCGCCTCCCGTCCGACCACCGGCGGAACCACCTTCCCGGTCAGCCGCGGACCGTCCGCCTCCAGGGTGTTCGCCCGGTGCTCGTCGAAGCCCAGCCGGGCCGCGACCTCCTCGGTGAACTGGGTGAATCCGCCGCTGACCAGCGCGGCGTAGGCCCCGTGGGCCCGCATCGTGGCCACCAGCTCACGCCCGCCAGGGGCCAGGGTGATGCGCTCGTCCAGCACGGCCGTGATCGCTGAGCTGTCGAGACCGGTGAGCAGGCCGACGCGCTCGGCCAGGGCCTGCTCGAAGTCCAGCTCGCCGTTCATCGCCCGGGCGGTGATCTCCGCCACGCGCTCTCCCACGCCCGCGTGCGCGGCCAGCTCGTCGATGCACTCCTGGCCGATCATGGTCGAGTCCATGTCGGCCAGCAGGATCGCCTTGCGGCGGTGGCCGGCCGGCTGCACCACCAGGTCGTAGCCCCGGTCGCGCCAGTCGGCCGAGACCTCGGCCAGGTCCTCGGGCACCTCGGCCAGCTCGGCCTCGAGCGCGATCCCGTCGGCCAGCCATCGCGGCTCGCCCAGGTCCCAGGTCCGGCCCAGGTCTGAGGCCACCGTGCCGCCCAGGTCGGCGCGGGCGGGCGAGGCGAGCACGGTGAGGATCTGCACGCCCCGATCGTAGGCGAGCGGGTTTGGACCTCTCCTGCGACCTCTGGCAGAATCGTGCCTTGCGTCCCGACGCCTCACCACCAAGTTCGCACCCCTGCCACAGGGGGAGTCGTGCGAGCGGCGAGGAGCCGAGAGACCGCATACCAAGAGATCGTGCCCTCGTGGCACCAGATCGCCGTGGGTGACCTGTGGCACTGACGGCAGGAGAACGACATGCACAAGCTCGACCACGTCGACGCAGCCAGCCTGCGCACCGACGTCCCGGACTTCCGCGCCGGCGACACCATCAACGTCCACGTGAAGGTCATCGAGGGCAACCGCTCCCGTGTCCAGGTCTTCAAGGGCGTCGTCATCCGTCGTCACGGCGGCGGCATCGGCGAGACCTACACCGTCCGCAAGGTCTCCTTCGGCGTCGGCGTCGAGCGCACCTTCCCGGTGCACTCGCCCAACATCGAGAAGGTCGAGGTCGTCACCCGCGGTGACGTCCGTCGCGCCAAGCTCTACTACCTGCGCGACCTGCGCGGCAAGGCGGCCAAGATCCGCGAGCGCCGCGACTCCGTGCCGGCCGCCAAGGCCGCCCCGGCCGAGCAGGCCTGAGCCACCACAGCAGCACCGTCGATCCCCCGTCCGGCCACCGGCCCGGCGGGGGATCGTCGTTCTCCCACCTCCAGGGGTTAGGGTCAGCAGGTCGGGTCCGCCGACGGCCACCGGCCCCGCGGACCCACCCACGACAGTGACACGACAAGGACGGCCTCCCTGGTGACCGACCAGACCCGGCAGGACCAGCACGACCCCGGAAGGGAGCCGCGGCCCGACCACGGCGACAGCCAGGACCGCGAGCGCGAGCATGGTCACGACCATGGCGACGGGCAGGGTCATGAGCACACCCGGGCGCAGGCGCGCGGCGAGAAGCGCGGCGGGCTCTGGGCCGGGGTGCGCGAGGTCCTGTGGATCGGCGCGACCGCCCTGGTCATCTCCTTCCTCATCAAGACCTTCATCGCCCAGGCCTTCTGGATCCCCTCGGGCAGCATGGAGAACACCCTCGTCTACGGCGACCGCGTCATGGTGAGCAAGATCCAGGCCGGCCCGATGACGGTGGAGCGCGGCGACCTGGTGGTCTTCGAGGATCCCGGCGACTGGCTCAGCCCCCGTGGCCAGGTGGAGCGTGGCCCGGTCATGGAGACCGTGGTGAAGGTGCTCCAGTTCGTGGGCGTGGCCCCGGTGGCGGAGGGGAACCACCTCATCAAGCGCACCATCGGCGTCGGTGGCGACACCGTCGCGTGCTGCGACGACGACGGCCGGATGACCGTCAACGGTCAGCCCCTGGAGGAGGACTACCTCTATCCGGGCGACCAGGCCAGCCTCAGCGAGTTCGAGGTGACCGTTCCCGAGGACTCCATCTGGGTGATGGGTGACCACCGGTCCAACTCGCAGGACTCCCGGGCCCACGACGACGGCACGGGCCTGACCGGTTCGGTGCCCCGGGACAAGGTCGTCGGGCAGGCCTTCGTGCTGCTCTTTCCCCTGGACCACCTGACCTGGTTCCGCACCCCGGCCACCTTCGAGTCGATCCCGGAGCCGTCGGGGCAGTGACCACGACTGCACGTCCGCTCCGCAGGCCCCCGGCGACGAAGGGCTCGGGCCGCCCGAGCCTGCGGGTCGAGCGCACCCTGCAGCGCGAGGGCTACGCCGTCCTCGTCGGGATGGACGAGGTCGGGCGGGGCGCGCTGGCCGGTCCGGTGTCCGTGGGCGCGGTCGCGATCGACCAGTCGTGCCGGACCGCGCCGCAAGGGGTGCGCGACTCCAAGCTGCTGGCCCCGCACGCGCGCGAGCGCCTCGTCCCCCGGATCGAGCGCTGGTGCCTGGCCCACGGGGTCGGGCACGCCAGCCCGGCCGAGATCGACCAGATCGGCATCATGGCGGCCCTGCGGCTGGCGGGGGAGCGGGCCCTGGCGCAGCTGGGGCTCGAGCCGGACCTGGTGCTCCTCGACGGCAACCACGACTGGCTGACCGATCCCGCGCGGGAGGGCTTGCTCGGCCTGATGGGCACCGGTCCCGTGCCCCCGCCGGTGCGCACCATGATCAAGGCGGACCTGCGCTGCTCGTCCGTGGCGGCCGCCTCGGTGCTGGCCAAGGTGGCCCGGGACGCCCTGATGGTCGAGCTCGCCCCCGGCCATGCCGCATACGGTTGGGACCAGAACAAGGGCTACGCCGCCCCCGAGCACCTCGACGCCCTGCGTGCGCTCGGGCCCAGCGACCACCACCGCCGCAGCTGGCGGATCACCGGCTGCACCGACGAAGGGAGCGCGCCGTGAGCGCGGAGGACCTGGAGAAGTACGAGACCGACATGGAGCTCGCGCTCTACCGCGAGTACCGCGACGTCGTGGGTCTCTTCTCGCACGTCGTCGAGACCGAGCGCCGCTTCTACCTGGCCAACGAGGTCGACGTCCAGGTCCGCACCGGCGGGGGTGAGACGTGGTTCGAGGTGACGATGACCGACGCGTGGGTGTGGGACGTCTACCGGCCCGCGCGGTTCGTCAAGAAGGCCCGCGTGATCACCTTCAAGGACGTCAACGTCGAGGAGCTGGCCAAGAACGACCTGGACGTGAAGCGGCTCATGGGCGAGGGCCGCTGAGCCCGGAGCCGTCCCAGGTGACCATCTCTTAGGCAGCATCCTCACGGCGAACGCCCCGGCCCGAACGGGGCCGGGGCGTTGCCCGTGCCGGCGTCAGGGGCACGCACCAGGGGAGGGATGCGCGACGCCGGAGGTCGTGACCTGAGCCGGGCTCAGAAGCGGCGGCACTGGCCTTCCTTGTTGCCGTCCACGACGTTGCGGGTGCCCTTGGGTGCGGGGGTGTTGCTCTTGCACTGCAGGTTGCCGTCGACGGTGTTGTAGCTGACCGTGATCTGGCCGGAGGGGTTGGAGAAGTACTGGATGTCCCCGTTGACGCGGTTGTAGGAGGCGTACTGGGTGGCCTTGTTGTACTTGCTCTGGATGTTGCCGTCGATCCGGCTGCGGTTGATCGTCGAGTTCTGGCCCTTCTCCAGCTGGATGTCGCCCTTGACCACGCTGCTGTTCCGGACGATGACGTTGCGGTGGTAGACGGCCTGGACGTTGCCGTCGATCTTGGCGCGGTCGGCCACCAGCGTGGCGCCGGAGCGGACGAAGACGTTGCCCTTGACGGTGGTGCCGGTGAGGTTGCACCGCGCACCCTTGGGGACGTTGACGTCGCCGTCGATCGTGCGGGCGCCGATCGAGGAGCGGCAGGTGATCGTGTCGGCGCTGGCGGGAGCGGCCGTGGCGATCATGCCGGTGGCCAGGATGGCGGCGCTGGCGAAGCTGGCGAGGAGCTTGCGGGACATGGTCCGGGTCCTTTCGGAGGGTGCACCGGCCCCCGTGGTCGGCGCTGGCCCCAGCCTGTCGTTGCGGCGTGAGATGCCCGTGAGACCTCGATGAGGGTTCTCTCACGGCTCGTTCACCTGGGGGTCGCGCTGCGGTTCCCGGTCATCCACATGCCCTCGGCCGGGTCGGTGACCGTCCACAGGAGCCGCTCGTCCGTTGGCCGTTGACGCCCCCGCGGCGTTGGCTGGGGCCAGGCCGTGACCGGCACGGCCGTGGTGAGGAGGGGACATGGCGGGCAAAGGTATGCCGTGGCGCGAGGCCAGGGGGGTGGGTGACCTCGGCGAGGAGTTGGCGGTGGATCACCTGCAGGCCCAGGGGTGGGAGATCATCGACCGCAACTGGCGGTGCCGTGATGGCGAGCTGGACGTCGTGGCGGTCGACGAGACGGGGATGCTGGTCTTCTGCGAGGTCAAGACCCGGCGCTCGGTCCGGTGCGGCCAGCCCGTCGAGGCGGTCACGCCCGACAAGGCGCGACGCCTGCGGAGACTGGCCTGGGGCTGGCTGCGCGACCACGCGCACCGTCCCGGCCAGTTCCGCATCGACGTCGTCGGGGTGCTGGTGCCTGCGGGTGGTCAGGTGCAGCTGCAGCATCTCAGGGCGGTGGCCTGATGGGCTTCGCGCGCACGCGGGCCCTGACCTTGTCCGGGGTGGAAGGACGGGTGGTGGAGGTCGAGGCGCACGGAAGCGACGGCCTGCCCACCTTCGTGATGAGCGGGCTGGCCGACTCCTCGTGCCGTCAGGCCCCGGACCGGGTCCGGCCGGCCATCACCAACGTGGGCCTGTCGCTGCCGATGAAGCGGTGGACGATCAACCTGTCGCCGGCGGGGCTGCCGAAGGTCGGCGGGGGCCTCGACCTGGCCATCGCGACGGCGCTCCTGGCGGCCGAGGGACATCTCGCTCCCTCCGAGGTGGCGCCGGTGGCCCACATCGGCGAGCTGGGCCTCGACGGGGCGATCCGCCCCGTGGCCGGGGTCCTGCCGATGGTGGTCGCAGCGGCCGACGAGGGGGTCGATGAGGTGATGGTGTGCGCGGACAACGCGGCGGAGGCCTCCCTCGTGCGCGAGGTGACGGTCCACCCGGTGCGCACGCTGGGCGACGTGGTGACCTTCTACCGGGCCAGGGCCCGGGACGAGCACCATCCGCTGCCGCTGCCCGTCCGGGAGCCTGCGGCCCCGCGGGCGACCAAGGACCTGCGGGACGTCGTCGGCCAGGCGATGGCCAGGGGCGCACTGGAGATCGCTGCGGCAGGCGGGCACCACCTCCTGCTGGTCGGTCCGCCTGGCGCGGGCAAGACCATGCTGGCCGAACGGCTGCCCGGTCTGCTGCCCCCGTTGGGGGAGCAGGACGCGCTGACGGTCACCGCGATCCACTCGGTGCTGGGGGCCCTGGCCCGGGACGACGACCTGGTCCGCACCGCTCCGTTCGTCGCGCCCCACCACAGCGCCTCGATGTCGGCGGTGATCGGTGGGGGGAGCGGGGCCGTGCGGCCGGGAGCGGTCTCGAGGGCTCATCGAGGCGTGCTCTTCATGGACGAAGGGCCCGAGTTCCGTCGAGACGTGCTCGACGGCCTGCGCCAGCCGCTGGAGTCGGGCGAGGTGATCGTGGCCAGGGCAGACCGCCATGTCCGTCTGCCGGCGCGGTTCCAGCTCGTCCTCGCGGCCAACCCGTGCCCCTGCGGCGGCGGCCCCCGAGGGTGCACCTGCGCGCCCTGGCGCAGGGCGAGCTACTTCAGCAAGCTCTCGGGCCCCCTGCTCGACCGCCTCGACCTCAAGGTGGCACTGCGTGCCGTGGCCCGCAAGGATCTCGCGCTCGGCCCGGGGGAGCCGACCGAGGTGGTGGCGGCCCGCGTGGCGGGGGCACGCGAGGCCCAGCGGGAGCGGTGGCGGGGGCAGGGCTGGTCGCTCAACGCCGAGGCCCCCGGGGCCGCCCTGCGCGAGGGCCGCTGGCGACTGCCACCGGCCGATCGGGCGCCCCTGGACGAGGGGCTGGACACGGGGACGCTGACGCTGCGGGGGCTGGACCGTTGTCTCCGCGTGGCGTGGACCGTGGCCGACCTTGCCGGCCGCGACCGGCCCGGGCGTGCGGACGTCCTGCAGGCGATGGCGTTGCGGCAGGCCGAAGGGGTGAAGGCGGCATGAGTGCTCTCCCGCTCGACGACCGGGGCGCACGGGTGCTGCTGTCCCGGATCGCCGAACCCTACGACGAGCTGGCCCAGGCCATGGTGGTCAGGTACGGCATCCAGGAGCTCGTCGGCCACGTCCTCCGGGACGGACGAGCCCCGGACGGCACCTCCCTGGCCCGCTTCCAGGCCAGGCTGGCCGCTGCCTCATCGGTCGACGACGACCAGATCTGCCGTGCGCTCGGGCTCCGGCTCATCGTGCCCGGCGACGAGGAGTGGCCGCCCGGGCTGGACGAGCTCGCCATGCCGCCCTGGTGCCTGTGGGTCAAGGGACAGCTCCGTCTGCACGAGCTCGACCGTCGGGCCGTGGCCGTCGTGGGAGCACGCGCCAGCACGAGCTACGGCGATGAGACCACGATGTCCATCTGCTACGAGCTGGCGGAGCGGGGCTACGCCGTGGTCTCCGGGGCGGCCTACGGGATCGACGGAGCGGCGCACCGTGCGGCGCTGGCGGCGGGCGGAGACACCGTGGCCGTCCTGGCCAGCGGGGTCGACGTGCCCTATCCCCGCGCCAACGCGGCGCTGCTGACCACGATCGCGGAGAAGGGCGCCATCGTCAGCGAGACGCCGCCGGGCGGAGCTCCCGCGAGGCTCAGGTTCCTGGCCCGCAACAGGATCATCGCGGCGCTCTCGGTCGGCACCGTGGTGGTGGAGGCAGGGCTGCGTTCCGGCGCCCGCAACACCACCCACCATGCCCGCAACCTGGATCGGCACGTGATGGCCGTCCCGGGCCCGGTCACCTCGCAGGCCTCGGCCGGGGCCCATCAGGAGATCCGCGAGGGTGCCCATCTGGTCACGGACGCGGCGGAGATCATCGAGGTCGTGGGCCGGATGGGGACGGACCTGGCCCCGCGCAAGCTCGGAGCGAGCCGGGTCGAGGACGGACTCTCGCCGGAGCTGCGTAGGGTCTGGCAGTGGCTGCATCCGTCCCGCTCCTCCAGCGTGGACGAGATCCTGCTCGCCTCAGGGCTGAGCCTGGCCGAGGTGATGACCGCGCTGTCCGATCTGGAGCTGCGTGGGCTGGCCGAGCAGCTGCTGGACGGCTGGAGGCGACGGAAGCCATGACACCCACCCAGTCCGCGTCCGGGCGGCCCGGCATCGGCCGGACCGCTCGCACGATCCTGCTCGTCCTCGCGCTGCTCCTGCCAGGACGGCCGGGCGACGATCGTTCCACCAGGCCGGACGAAGGGGCGGCCATGTCGATGGGCCTGTCCGCCGTGGTCGGGCTCGGGCGTGGTGACGCGGTGTCCTCGTCCTCGCCGCCCGTGGGGCGGACCCGCACCGCCGCCGGTCGGGACAGGGAGGCCACCGCGCTCTGGGACTGGCCCCTGGTGGGGACCCCGCGGATCGTCAACGGCTACGAGCCGCCGGTGAAGCGGTGGCTTCCGGGTCACCGAGGCATCGATCTGGCCGGCGTGGCCGGGGAGCCCGTGCTGGCCGTCGACGCCGGGGTGGTCGCCTGGAGCGGCACCATCGCGGGCGTCGGCATGATCTCGGTGGACCACGAGAGCGGCCTGCGGTCGACCTACCAGCCGGTATCCGCCCGTGCTGCACGCGGGGACAGGGTAGGCCGCGGCCAGCAGATCGCGGTCCTGGACGGTGGGGGTCACTGCGGCCTCGTCGACTGCCTCCACCTCGGCGCCCGACGGGGCAAGGACACCTACGTCGACCCGACGCCGCTGCTCATCCCCCTGGAACTGACGCTGGTGCCGCTGGGAGGCTGATCCGGCCCAGGTGGTCGAGACGTCTTGCGGCCATGGCCCGATGCCGACAGGCGTCAGGCGCGGGGGTGCGCTTGCTGGTAGGCCGTGCGGAGCCGGTCGACCGACACGTGCGTGTAGATCTGGGTCGTCGCCAGGCTGGCGTGGCCGAGCAGCTCCTGGACGGTCCGAAGGTCCGCCCCGCCTTCGAGCAGGTGCGTGGCGGCACTGTGACGCAGGCCGTGGGGGCTGAGAGGGGGGACGTCGGGCAGGTGTCTCAGCAAGGCCTGGAGGGATGAGCGCACCTGGCGCTGGTCCACCCGCCGTCCCCGCCTTCCCAGGAAGAGGGCCGGGCCGGACTCGTGGGTCGCCACCTGGGGTCGCACCGACAGCCAGGCCAGCAGGGCCTCGGTCGCGGGAGTGCCGAAGGGAACGATCCGTTCCTTGTCCCCCTTGCCCAGGACCCGCGCGGTGGCCTGCTCAAGGTCCACGTCGTCGACGTCCAGGCCGGTGAGCTCTCCGACGCGCATCCCCGAGGCGTAGAGCAGCTCGAGCATCGCCCTGTTGCGGACGTGGATCGGATCCTCGTCGTCGGAGGCGACCGCAGCCAGGTCCATGAGGTCACCGGCCTGGCCCGAGCGGAGAACGCCGGGCAGGTGCTTGTCCTTGCCGGGGGCGACGAGCCGTAGCGAAGGGTCGGCGGCAAGGTGCCTGGTGCGCACCGCCCACCGGAAGAAGCCCTTGGCGGCGGCCGCCCTCCGAGAGATGGTCGAGCGGGACGTGCCCGCATCACCCAGGGAGCCGAGCCAGCCGCGCAAGTCGGCCAGCCGCACATCGGGGAGCCCGCCGACCCCGGTCTCGGCCAGGTGGTGGTCGAGGCTGCGCAGGTCGCCGAGATAGGCGCGGACCGTGTGGGCAGATCGGCCCTTCTCGACCCGCAGGTGCTCGGCGAAGGCCTCGGCGAGGCCCTCCGGCAGCACGCGCAGACCTGGGCCCGAGGGGTCCGGTCTGTCAGGGGAGCGGGAGGGCATGCTCCGAGGCTGTCACGCTCCGCGCAGCGACTGGAGGCGGCGCGCCGCCTCCTGGAGGACCTCGTCCTTCTTGCAGAACGCGAAGCGCACCAGTGAGGCGACCGGCTGGGGGTCGTCGCAGAAGACCGAGACCGGGACACCGACCACGCCCAGCTCCTCGGGCATCCGCCGGCAGAACTCGACCGCGTCGGTCACGCCGAGGCCGACGAAGTCGGCGATGACGAAATAGGTGCCCTGGCAGGGCGAGACGGGGACACCGGCGGAGGCCAGCGCCTCCACGAGCAGGTCGCGCTTGCCCTGGAGGCTGGCGGCGAAGCCCGTGAAGAAGTCGTCGGGCAGCGACAGCCCGTGCGCGACGGCCGGCTGGACGTGGGTGGCGCCCACGAAGGTGAGGAACTGCTTGACGCCCGCGACGGCGTCGACCAGGTGCGCAGGGCCGCTGACCCAACCGGTCTTCCACCCCGTCAGCGAGAAGGTCTTGCCGACCGAGGAGATGGTCAGAGTCCGCTCGGCCATCCCGGGCAGGGTGGCGATCGGGACGTGGGTCAGGTCGTCGAAGACCAGGTGCTCGTAGACCTCGTCCGAGACCACGATCAGGTCGTGCTCCTGGGCGATCTGGGCGACGGCTGCGAGCTCTTCGGCGCTGAAGACCTTGCCCGTGGGGTTGTGCGGGGTGTTGAGCAGGAGCAGCCTCGTGCTCGGGCCGACGGCGGCCCGAAGGGCGTCGACGTCCAGCGCCAGGTCGGGGAAGCGCAGCGGCACGGTCCGACGCGTCGCGCCGGCCAGCGCGACGCAGGCGGCGTAGGAGTCGTAGTAGGGCTCGACCATCACCACCTCCTCGCCGGGCTCGACGAGGGCCAGGAGGGTGGCGGCGATGGCCTCCGTCGCCCCCACCGTGACCAGGACCTCCCGGTCCGGGTCGACGTCGATCCCGTAGAAGCGGCGCTGGTGCTGGGCCACGGCATCCCGGAGCACTGGGAGCCCCCTGGCCGGGGCGTACTGGTTCAGCCCCTCGTGCAGGCCGCGGGCCGCGATGTCCAGCATCTCCTGCGGGCCGTCGGTGTCCGGGAAGCCCTGGCCGAGGTTGACCGCCTCGAACTGCAGCGCCCGTTGCGTCATCTCCGCGAACACGCTGGTGCCGAAGGCCTGCATCCTGGTGACGAGGGGAGTGGTCATGCATGCCACCGTAGCGAGCGGGGGAGCGGCCCGGGGCCCACCGTCGGCGGATTCGTTGGGAGGGCCCGCCGTGACCTACGATGGAGGGACGTGTGGTGTGTCTCCACCTCGGTGCTCACACCACACGAATTCGCGCCCGGGCGTGGTCGGTGCTTTCCGACGGCGCTTCCCCGCGGTCCTGGCACCACCCGGTGCCAGGTGGGGAACGTCCCCGGGCCAGGACACAACTGCACCTCTCATAGAAAGCGAGACACGGCATGGCCGTCGTCACCATGCGCCAGCTCCTGGAGAGCGGCGTCCACTTCGGGCACCAGACCCGTCGCTGGAACCCCAAGATGAAGCGTTTCATCATGACCGAGCGCAACGGCATCTACATCATCGACCTGCAGCAGTCGCTGACCTACCTCAACGAGGCCTACGACTTCGTCAAGCAGACCGTGGCCCACGGCGGCACGATCCTGTTCGTCGGCACCAAGAAGCAGGCCCAGGAGTCCATCGCCGAGCAGGCGACCCGCGTCGGGATGCCCTACGTCAACCACCGCTGGCTCGGTGGCATGCTCACCAACTTCCAGACGATCTCCAAGCGTCTGGCGCGCATGAAGGAGCTCGAGGAGATCGACTTCACCGATGTGGCCGGCAGCGGCCGCACGAAGAAGGAGCTCCTCATGATGAGCCGCGAGTACGACAAGCTGAGCAAGGCGCTGGGCGGTATCCGCGACATGCAGAAGGTGCCCTCGGCCATCTGGGTCGTCGACACCAAGAAAGAGCACCTGGCCGTCACCGAGGCCCGCAAGCTCGGCCTGCCGGTCATCGCCATCCTGGACACCAACTGCGACCCCGACGAGGTCGACTACAAGATCCCCGGCAACGACGACGCCATCCGCTCGGTCACCCTGCTGACCCGTGTCGTGGCCGACGCCGTCGCCGACGGTCTGATGTCCCGCTCCGGCGGGGGCTCCACCGAGGGCGCCGAGTCCGCCGAGCCCATGGCCGAGTGGGAGCGTGAGCTCCTCGCCGGCGCCGAGGCCGAGCAGAGCGCCGCCGTCACCGCCGCGCCGGCCGAGGCCGCCCCGGTCGAGCAGCCGGCCGCCGAGGCCGTCGAGTCCGTGGTCGAGGCTCCCGCCGAGGCCCCGGCCGAGGGTGCCGACGAGGGCGCCGTCGCCCCGGGCTCCGAGGCCGCTCCGGCCGTCGAGTCCGACCAGTCCTGACGAACTTCTCACCCAAGGAGCACAAAGCACACATGGCGAACTACACCGCTGCAGACATCAAGACGCTGCGCGAGTCCACCGGCGCCGGGATGATGGACGTCAAGAAGGCCCTGGACGAGGCCGGCGGCGACCTGGCCAAGGCCACCGAGATCCTGCGCGTCAAGGGCCTCAAGGGCGTGACCAAGCGCGAGGGCCGCTCGGCCTCCAACGGCCTGGTCCGTGCGCAGGTCGACGGTGGCGTCGGCACCCTGGTCGAGGTCAACTGCGAGACCGACTTCGTGGCCAAGAACCCGAAGTTCGGCGAGCTGGCCGACCAGCTGCTGGCCCAGGCCGTCGCGGTCGAGGCCACCGACGCCGAGGCGCTGCTGGCCTCGGACATGGACGGCAAGATGGTCAAGGACGTCGTCGACGAGGCCAACGCCGGGCTCGGCGAGAAGATCGAGGTCCGTCGCGTCGCCCGCGTCGTCGGCGACCAGGTCGTCTCCTACCTGCACAAGACCAACCCCGACCTGCCCCCGCAGATCGGTGTCCTGGTGGCCACCTCCGGTGGCTCGGAGCAGACCGCTCGCGACATCGCGATGCACGTCGCGGCCTTCGCCCCGACCGTGCTGACCCGCGAGGAGATCGACGCCGAGACCGTCGAGAACGAGCGTCGCATCGCCGAGCAGACCGCTCGCGAGGAGGGCAAGCCCGAGGCGGCGCTGCCCAAGATCGTCGAGGGCCGGGTCAACGGCTTCTTCAAGGAGAACGTCCTGCTCGACCAGGCGTTCGCCAAGGACAACAAGAAGAGCGTCGCGCAGATCGCCCAGGAGGACGGCGCGACCGTCACCGGCTTCGCCCGCTTCAAGGTCGGCGTCTGACCGCATCTCTCCGGCGGTCCTCCTCGGACCGTCACCGGCAGGGCCGGGATCCAGCGATGGGTCCCGGCCCTGCCGGCGTCCGGGCGGCGTCCCGGCGGAGTCCGGGGGGCGTGACGCGCGCTACCCGGATCGGCCACCCCGGCCCGGGTGTGGCAGGATCGAGCGACTGATCCCCGCGCCCAGAGGACTCCTTGCATGACCATGCCGCCGCCCGCCACGACCACGCCTCGGACCGCAGCCCAGGCCGACCCGGACGTGTCCTCGTCAGGTCCCCAGGATGCGGTCCGCAGGGTCCTGCTGAAGCTCTCGGGCGAGGCTTTCGGCGGGGGAGGTGTCGGTGTCGACCCCGACGTGGTGCGCGGGATCGCCAAGCAGATCGCGGTCGCGGCACGGGAGGGCGTGCAGATCGCCATCGTCGTGGGTGGGGGCAACTTCTTCCGCGGCGCCGAGCTGCAGCAGCGCGGGATGGAGCGCGCCCGCGCCGACTACATGGGCATGCTGGGCACCGTCATGAACTGTCTGGCCCTGCAGGACTTCCTCGAGAAGGAGGGCGTCGACACCCGCGTCCAGACCGCCATCACGATGGGACAGGTCGCCGAGGCCTACATCCCGCGGCGGGCCATCCGGCACATGGAGAAGGGCCGTGTCGTCATCTTCGGCGCGGGGGCGGGGATGCCCTACTTCTCCACCGACACGGTCTCCGCGCAGCGGGCGCTGGAGATCAAGTGCGACGCGGTCCTCATGAGCAAGCACGGCGTGGACGGCGTCTACACCGCCGACCCCCGCACCGACCCCAGCGCCGTCAAGCTCGACGAGCTGACCTTCAGCGAGGCCCTCACCAGCAACCTGCGCGTGGTCGACGCGGCGGCCTTCAGCCTGTGCATGGACAACAACCTGCCCATGCTGGTCTTCGGCATGGAGGGTGACGGCGCTATCACCCGGGCCCTGCTGGGTGAGAAGATCGGCACACGCGTCACCGCGGGCTGACCTGCCCGCCCGGCGCCGCCGCGAGGCGACGCCACACCACATACCCTGACGAAGAACGACACGAGAGACGAAGGAGCGGTGCCGAGGATGTCCGAGGTCATCGACATGGCCCTCATGGAGGCCGAGGAGAAGATGGACAAGGCGCTGGAGGTGGCGCGCGACGACATGGCGAACATCCGCACCGGCCGCGCCCACCCGGGGATGTTCAGCAAGCTCGAGGTGGACTACTACGGGTCCCCGACCCCGATGCAGCAGCTGGCCTCCTTCACCGTGCAGGACGCGCGCACGCTGCTGATCACGCCCTACGACAAGAGCGCGATGAAGGACATCGAGAAGGCGCTGCGCGACTCCGACCTGGGCGCCAACCCCAGCAACGACGGCAACGCCATCCGGATCGTCATGCCTCAGCTGACCGAGGAGCGCCGCCGCGAATACATCAAGCTGGCGCACACCAAGGGCGAGGACGCCAAGGTCTCCATCCGCCACGTCCGTCGCCACGCCAAGGACACCATCGACAAGGCCGTCAAGGACGGCGACATCGGTGAGGACGAGGGCACCCGGGCCGAGAAGGAGCTGGAGGCGCTGACCAAGAAGCACGTGGACACCGTCGACGAGATCCTCAAGGCCAAGGAGGCCGAGCTGCTCGAGGTCTGAGCAGCACGTCCCAGTCAGCACCGAGCCATGTCCACACCGGCGCCGAAGGGCGCACCGACGCGCAGGTCGTTCCGGGAGAGCCAGGCCCAGACCCAGACCCGCACGCCCAAGGCCGGCCGCAACCTGCCGGCCGCCATCGGTGTGGGCGCGTTCCTCATCGCCCTCGTGGTGGGCAGCCTGCTCTTCTATCCCCTCGCCTTCGTCCTGCTCGTGACCTGTGCGGCCGCGGTCGGCCTGTGGGAGCTGGACCAGGCCTTCCGGCAGGGCCGCCTGAGCCCGCCGCTGCCCCCCGTGCTGGTCGCGGCCGGCCTGGTGCCGGTCGCCTACTTCTACGGCGCCGAGGGCCTCGCGGTGGGCTTCGCCGTCGCGGTCGGACTGGTCCTGCTGTGGCGCTCGGTCGGTCCCGGCCAGGACGCCGCAGCGGACGTCGCGGCCGGGGTGTTCGCCGTGGCCTACGTCCCGTTGCTGGCGGCCACGACCTCCTTGATGGTGGCGGCCGAGGACGGTGTCGCCCGGATCATCACCTTCGTCCTGGTGACGGTCGCCAGCGACACCGGAGGGTATGCGGTAGGCGTCCTGAAGGGGCGCACGCCCATGGCGCCGTCGCTGAGCCCCAAGAAGTCCTGGGAAGGCTTCGCCGGGTCGGTCGGCACCAGCGCCCTGGTGGGCGCCCTGTGCGTGCCGCTGCTGCTGAGCGGTCCCTGGTGGGGCGGGATCATCCTCGGGGCGCTGGCAGCGGCCTTCGCGACCGTCGGTGACCTGGCGGAGTCGTCGATCAAGCGGGACCTGGGCATCAAGGACATGAGCTCCCTGCTGCCCGGGCACGGCGGCATCATGGACCGCCTCGACAGCCTGCTCGTGACCGCTCCCGTCTGCTGGGTCCTGTTCAGCCTGCTCGTCTGAGGAGATCCACGGCCAGGGATGGGACACTGGTAGGGATGACCACCGAGCTGCCGACCCCGACCTCCCGCCCCCGTCCCGGTGCGCTGACCTTCAGCGCACCCCGTCGTGGCAAGCCTCCGACGCACCTGGCCGACCTGGACCTGGCCGGGCGCAAGGCGTGGGCCAAGGAACTGGGCGTGCCCGGCTTCCGGGCCGACCAGATCTCCCGCCACTACTTCGAGCGGCTCGTCACCGACCCGGAGGTGATGACGGACCTGCCCAAGACCGGCAGGGAGGAGCTGGTGGCCGGGATGCTCCCGCCCCTGCTCACGCCGGTGCGCACGCTGAGCGCGGACGAGGGCGCCACCCTCAAGCAGGTGCACCGCCTGCACGACGGCGCCATGGTCGAGTCGGTCCTCATGCGCTATCCCGGCCGCGTCACGATGTGCATCTCCAGCCAGGCCGGCTGCGGGATGAACTGCCCCTTCTGCGCCACCGGACAGGCCGGTCTGACCCGCAACCTGTCCACGGCCGAGATCGTCGAACAGGTCGTGGCGGCCGCCCGGGCCCTGCGCCACGGCGAGCTCGCGGGCGCCCCGGAGGAGGCTGCGGCACCGAGCGCGGACGGCGCCCCTGCCCGCGACGAGGACGGTGTCCCGACGGGTGACGAGGACGCCGCCCTCCGCGAGACCATCCGGGTCAGCAACGTGGTCTTCATGGGCATGGGCGAGGCGCTCGCCAACTACAAGGCGGCCATCGGGGCCATCCACCGGCTCGTGGACCCCGCTCCCGCCGGGCTGGGCATGTCCGCCCGCGGCGTGACGATGTCCACCGTCGGCCTCGTGCCGGCCATCGACAAGCTCGCGGCCGAGGGCATCCCCGTGACCCTGGCGCTGAGCCTGCACGCCCCTGACGACGAGCTGCGCGACGAGCTGGTGCCGATCAACACCCGCTGGAAGGTCGACGAGGCGCTGGACGCCGCACGTCGCTACTTCGACGCCACCGGTCGAAGGGTCTCGATCGAGTACGCCCTGATCCGCGACATCAACGACCACGCCTGGCGCGCCGACCTGCTCGGCGAGAAGCTCAACGCCCGGGGACGTGGCTGGGTGCACGTCAACCCGATCCCGCTCAACCCCACGCCGGGCAGCAAGTGGACGGCCTCCCGGCGCGGTGTGGAGCAGCAGTTCGTCGAGCGCCTGCGCGCCCACGGCATCCCGACGACGGTGCGCGACACCCGCGGCTCCGAGATCGACGGCGCCTGCGGCCAGCTGGCGGCCGTGACCCCGGTCGGGGGCTGACCGCCGCCGTCGACGGCCGCCATCCTGGTCCGCTGCCGGGTCAGGGGGCGAGGACCTCGGCGGCCTCCTCGACGGTGTCCACCAGGTGCAGCACGCCCGCCATCCGTCGGCCGGCGCCCAGCGCCGTGAGCAGCTGCCAGACCGGCAACCGGTGGGTCCAGTGCTCCACCCCGACCAGGACCAACGGGGGCAGCTCCCGCGTCGGTGTCCCGTCCGCGTCGCGGGCGTCGACCTCGTAGTAGAGACGCGTGGCCATCTGGAAGACCTCCTGGGTGGTCCCCGCCGCACCCGGCAGCACCACGAGGCCGTCGGTCGAGTGGGCCAGCAGGAGGTCCTCGCGCAGCGCGTTGGAGAAGTACTTCGCGATCAGCTGGGCGAAGGCGTTGGGCGGCTCGTGCCCGTAGTACCAGGTCGGGATGCCCAGGCTGCGGAACGGCCGGGGCCCATCGCTGCCGGTCGAGCCGTGGGAGGCCAGGCGGAAGTCGAGCGCCGGGCGGACCCACGCGCCGATGTCGGGCACGAAGTCCGGGACGGTCGCCACGGCACCCAGGGCCTGCTCCAGCTCGTGCTCGTCCTCGGCCCAGGCGCCGAGGTTGGCGGCCTCCATGGCCCCCGGGCCACCGCCGGTCACCACCAGGGCGCCGCTCTCGGCGAGCCGGTGACCCATCAGCGCCGCCGCGGCGAAGGCCTCGGTGCCGCGCAGGAGGGCGTGCCCGCCCATGACGCCGACCACCCTGCGACCCGCCACGGCGTGCGTCAACGCATCGGACATGGCGTCGTCGTGGATGGCCCGCAGCGCCGTCACGTAGGCGTCGTGCCGCAGCGCCGCGTCCTCGAACCAGCGGTAGGCGCGCGCGTCCACGGTCGCCTCGTAGCCCTCGCCGTCGAGCCCGGCGAACAGCTCCTGCGCGGTGTAGAGCCGTCCGCGGTAGGGGTCGATGGGCGCCCGGGGTGCTGGCGGAAAGATGATCGACCCGTGCGCCCGCAGGTGGGCCTCCACCTCGTGGTCGAGGCGGCCACCGAGGACGACGAGGTCGGACAGGTCGTCGCGGGCCAGGAGCAGCTCGCGGTCAAGGGTCAGATCCAGACCCTGGAGCCGAAGACTGTGCAGCGGCTCGGGGGAGTGGAGCACGGAGCGCCAGGTCGCCCGGTCCTCCACCTCACGGTCGGCGACCGGCTCCAAGGAGTCGGGGCGGTGGTAGGCCGGCAGCGAGGCCAGGGGGCCCTGACCCACCGGAGCCGTGAGCAGGCGATCGCTGACGGGTCCGCCGGGATGCTCCATACCGCCAGACCTTAGCGTCGGTCCGCTCGCCGCACCCGAGGAGCCGTTGGCCGCCGACCGGCAGGCCGGCCCACAACGACGTGGCGTAGGGGTGTTGGATGGGGGCATGAGCACCGACGCCCAGCAGGACTACCGCGACACCGTTGCGAGGAGCCTGGCCGACCCCAGCGCGTTCTGGGGCGAGGCGGCCTCCCTCATCGACTGGATCACCCCGCCGACCACCGTGCTGGACGACACGAACCCGCCGTTCTACCGCTGGTTCCCGGGCGGGCGGCTCAACGTCTGCTTCAACGCCCTGGACCGTCACGTGGTCCACGGGCGGGCGGACCAGACCGCCCTCATCTACGACAGCCCGGTGACCGGCACCAAGGCCAGCTACACCTATGCCGAGCTGCTCGACCTGGTCGCGCGCTTCGCCGGCGTGCTGCGCGACCTCGGGGTCACCAAGGGCGACCGGGTGGTCATCTACCTGCCGATGGTCCCCGAGGCCGTCATCGCGATGCTCGCCTGCGCCCGCATCGGGGCGGTCCACTCGGTTGTCTTCGGCGGCTTCGCCCCGGCCGAGCTCGCGGCCCGCATCGAGGACGCCGAGCCCAAGGTCATCGTCTCGGCCTCCTGCGGCATCGAGCCCAGCCGGGTGATCGCCTACAAGCCGATGCTCGACGAGGCGATCGAGCGCTCGGCCCACAAGCCGGACCACTGCGTCATCCTGCAGCGGCCGCAGCTGGAGGCCGAGCTCGGTCCGCGCGACTTCGACTGGGCGCGCCTGATGCACCCGGACGCCGTCGCCCCCGCAGCCTGCGTCCCGGTCGAGGCCACCGACCCGCTCTACGTCCTCTACACCTCCGGGACCACCGGCCGGCCCAAGGGCATCCTTCGGGACAGCGGAGGGTATGCGGTTGCGCTCCGGTGGTCGATGGAGCACCTCTACGGGATCTCACCAGGGGAGACCTGGCTGTGCGGCTCCGACGTCGGCTGGGTCGTGGGCCACTCCTACATCGTCTACGCGCCCCTGCTCACCGGTGCGACGACGATCCTGTTCGAGGGCAAGCCCGTCGGGACCCCGGACGCCGGCGTCTACTGGCGGATGATCGAGGAGTACGGCGTCGCCTCCGTCTTCTCGGCCCCCACCGCCATCCGGGCCATCAAGAAGCAGGACCCCGACGCCGAGCTGACGAAGAACTACGACCTCTCCTCCCTGCGTGCGCTCTTCCTCGCGGGGGAGCGGCTCGACCCCGACACCTGGCAGTGGGCGACCGACCACCTCGGGGTGCCGGTCATCGACAACTGGTGGCAGACCGAGACGGGCTGGCCGATCGCGACCAACCCGGTCGGGACGTCCTTGTTCGACATCAAGCCCGGCAGCCCGACGCTGCCGACCGTGGGTTATGACGTGCGTGTGCTCGACGAGCGCGGCGAGGACCTCCCGGCCGGCACCGAGGGCGCGATCTGCATCAAGCTGCCCCTCCCGCCGGGCACCCTGCCGACGCTGTGGCGCGACGACGACCGCTACGTGTCGAGCTATCTGTCCGCCTTCGACGGCTACTACCTCTCCGGCGACGGCGGCTACATCGACGAGGACGGCTACGTCTTCGTGATGGGCCGCACCGACGACGTGCTCAACGTCGCCGGCCACCGTCTCTCGACCGGGTCGATCGAGGAGGCGCTCGCGGGCCATCCCTCCGTCGCCGAGTGCGCCGTCATCGGTGTCAACGATGCCCTCAAGGGCCAGGTGCCCCGTGCGCTGGTCGTCCTCAAGGCCGGGATCGACCTGGACGAGGAGGGCGAGGCCCAACTGGCCAAGGAGCTCGTGCAGCGCGTCCGCGACGAGGTCGGCGCCGTCGCCTCCCTGCGCCAGGTCGACGTCGTCGACGCCCTGCCCAAGACCCGCTCGGGCAAGATCCTGCGCAAGACCATGCGCCAGATCGCCGACGGCCAGGAGGCCCAGGTGCCCTCCACGATCGAGGACATCTCGGTGCTCGACGAGCTCAACGAGGTGCTGCGAGGGCGTCCCGCGCAGTAGGAGCACACGTCGTCCTCCAGACCGGCGACCCGGTCGCGGTCGTGGGTCGGCGACGGGGTCGTCGCGCTGTGGATAACTTCTGCGGCCAGCTCCCACATCTTCCTAGTCTCGGTGTCATCGCTCGGGTGCCTGCCCGAGCATGACCTGAGGGAGGGCAGATGGGGCACGTCATCGACGTCGACCCGAGCAGGGTGGACCAGCTGGCGCAGCTCCTGGACGGAGTCGCCCGTGACCTGGCGGTGGTCGCGCAGGGGGCGGCCACCGCGTGGCGCAGGGCGGCGGCGGCCGGGGGTGGAGCGGAGCTAAAGGCCGTGGCGGCCGAGGCTGCGGTGCGATGGGGCGGTGACCTCGTCGCCACCTCGGAGCTGACCGAGCAGCTGGGTGCGGCCACGGCGGGGGCGGCACAGGCCTATCGGGAGGTCGAGGAACGCGTCCGGCTCTCCTGGGTGGCCGGCCGGGAGATGATCGGCCGCGACGGGAAGGTGCTGCCATGACCTCGGCGTCCGGACTCGCCGACGGCGTGCACGGCCCCGTCCTCGACGCGGTGCCGGAGGAGCTGCGGTCCGCGGCACGGATGCTCCGGGGGATCGGTGCCGAGGCCTCGGACCTGACGCAGCGTCTTGTCCGCCAGGGGGTGGCGGGTGCCGGATGGACCGGCCTGGCAGCTCTCGAGCAGCAGGCCCGGACCGAGTCTCTCCACGCGCTGCTGGGACTGACCGCCCGCCCGGGCGAGGAGGCTGCGCACCTGCTCGAGCGGGCGGCGCTGGAGATCGAGGACACGGCTGGTCGGGTGCGCCAGCTGGGGCTCCGGCTCGACGAAGCGGTCCTGCTCCGCGGACGACTGCGGGCGGCCGGGCCGCCGGCCGATCCCCTGGAGCTGGAGTCCTGGCGTCTGAGGCTGGAGGAGGTCGAGGATCAGATCGCCTCCACCAGAGCTCTGGTGCAGCAGGCGCACGAGGACTTCGACGCGATGCAGCGTCGGCTGGCCTCAGGACTCTCCGAGACCTGGGACCGGGCCTCGACCGCGATCGGGCAGGCGGTCACGTTGGGAACGTTGGCGATGAAGGCCTTCGGGGTGAAGAAGCAGGCCTTGTTCGCCAGAGCGGCGGTGCCCGGACTCCTGGCCGTTCTCCAGGCGCGTCGGGCAGGGTCGCAGGAGGCTATCCGAGCCGCACGGGCCATCGCAGAGGCGAGGCGGGCCTCCGTCGAGCAGATCATGATGAAGCCCGGCTTCGCAGGACCGGTTCTGGAGCAGGCCGCCAAACTGCCCAGGGTGCCGGCGGCAGAAGAGAGCCTGAAGTTCATCCGCAAAGGTTTCGCCGGCTGGACCGTCGTCGACGGGCTCCGCAGCGCTGCGGACGGCGGCGGCTACGAGGGCTGGCGGGGTGGCGTGACCCGTGTCCTCGGTGGCGCTGCCGCGGCCGGGGCCCCGGTCAGCTTCGTGCCCGTGCCTCCGGTGGCCCTGGCCGGGACGGTGAGCGTGGCCGCCTACAGCGTCTGGATGGCGGGCAACTGGGCCTACGACAACCGGCGGGAGATCGCGCAGGCGGCCAGGGCGGCCGGCCGGCTGGTCCGGTCGGGAGGCGACGCAGTCCTCAGGAAGGCGACCTCGGTCGGCAGCGGGGTGCGGGACTCCCTCGTCGGGGCGAAGAAGGGCGTGCAACGGTGGGCGACACGCCAGGCGGTGCGCGTCGGTGTCGGGACGGTCGGGCTGGTCCGGCGGGCCAGGGAGCGGCTGGGCGGCGTGAAGCTGCCGGACCCCCGTGAGCTGGTCACGCTCGGAGGTCGGGGGCACGAGTTCGGTCCCATCGACATGAAGAAGATCGAACGGGTGCGTCGGATGGTCCTCTTCCCCGAGCTGCCGAGCCTGCCGCGGCTGCCCGTCGAGCTGCCACGGCCCGGCCTGGGCGGTTTCGTGCCGCGCGGGGTGACACCATGACCGCGCTGCTGGTCCTCACCGAGGCCGAGCTGGAGGTGACGGAGGAGGCTCACCTCCGTGGCCTGTCGGAGGAGCCCGTAGCTGCCCGGCCGGACGAGACGCACGGCGACCTGGACTCCGAGGAACACCGCCAGGCCAGGCTGTCCCTGGTCGCCCGCGGGGTCATCGACTCCGACGGACGACTGGTCGAGGAAGGAGACCTCGGGCAGTTCCTGACGGTGGCTCTGGATCACCGGCTGGCGAGCACCACCGTGCTCGTCCTGGACCGGATCATGGGGCTTCCCCAGGACGGCTCGACCGAGGGAGAGCAGGATCAGCACACCGCCCGCGTCCTGCACCTCGCCCCGGGCTCGGCGTGCGTCGAGGACCTCGACCCCGGCGGCCTGCGCTCGCTGGGGCTGGTCAGCGATACCGAGGAGCTGGTCGCTGCCGCCACCACCTTCCTCCTCCCGCCGGACGCGGTGGCCGGCACCGGTGGCGGCGTCGTGGCGACCGGGCAGACCAGCGAGCTCATGGACGCGCTGGGACGGCCCACCGTCCTGGCCGAGCTGAGCCTGCTGGAGCAGGCGCCAGGGGCGACGCGCATCCTCCAGACCCACCTGCTCGCGATCGGCCCGGGCGGCTGCTACCTGGCCACGCGCCCCGTCGACACCGACCCGACCCAGGGCATGGCCTTCCGTCCCGTCGGGCCTGAGTGGGTCGGGGAGTGGGTGCGCGCGGACGTCGAGTCGGTGGCCCGCCGCGGCTGGCCGGAGGGCACAATGACCGGGTGACATCGCGCACCGTGACCCTTCTCGGCTCGACCGGATCGATCGGCACCCAGGCCGTCGACGTCGTCGACGCCAACCCCGACCTGTTCGACGTGGTCGCCATCGCGGCCGGTGGGCGGGACCTGGGCCAGGTGGCGCGGCAGGCCGTCCACCTGAAGGTCGACCAGGTGGCGGTCGCCCGTGAAGGCGCCGAGGTGGCCGCCTCGCTCCGCGAGGCGATCGAGGCCGCCGCGCGTGAGGTGGGGCAGACCGCATACCGTCCGCAGATCCTCACCGGTCCCCAAGCGGCCTCCGTCGTGGCCGGCAACGGCGCCGACGTGGTGCTCAACGGGATCACCGGCAGCATCGGGCTGCGCCCCACGCTGGCGGCGATCGAGGCGGGCAGCACGCTGGCGCTGGCCAACAAGGAGTCGCTGATCGTGGGCGGGCCCATCGTGAAGGGGACCGCCGCGCCGGACCAGATCGTCCCGGTCGACTCCGAGCACAGCGCCATCGCCCAGTGCCTCCGGGGAGGTCGGCGGGACGAGGTGCGGCGCCTGGTCGTGACCGCGAGCGGCGGACCCTTCCGGGGGATGACCCGCGAGCAGCTCCACGACGTCACGCCGCGGCAGGCGCTGGCCCACCCGACCTGGGACATGGGGCTCGTCGTGACCACCAACTCGGCCACCCTGGTCAACAAGGGCCTGGAGGTGATCGAGGCCCACCTGCTCTTCGACGTGCCGTTCGAGGACATCGCGGTCGTCGTCCACCCGCAGTCCGTGGTGCACTCGATGGTCGAGTTCATCGACGGCTCCACGCTCGTCCAGGCCTCGCCGCCCACGATGCACATCCCCATCGCGCTCGGCATGTCCTGGCCCGACCGACTCACCGACGTCGCGCCGGCCTGCGACTGGTCGACCGCGAGCAGCTGGGACTTCTTCCCGCTGGACGAGGAGGCCTTCCCCGCCGTCCGCCTGGCGGTGCAGGTCGGTCGGGAGGGCGGGACCTACCCGGCCGTCTACAACGCAGCCAACGAGATAGCGGTCGAGGCCTTCCACGCCGGCCGGATCAGGTTCACCGGCATCGTGGACCTCGTCGAGCAGGTCGTCCAGGAACACGCGGCGGCGGACGGGAACGCCAGCGCGCCCTCGGCGGTTGAACTCACCGTGGACCGGGTGCTCGCCGCCGACGCCTGGGCCCGAGATGCAGCCCGTGTCCGGATCGACTCCGGCGCCACCAGCAAGGAGCAGTGAAGAGCCGATGATGTACCTCCTGGGGGTCCTCGTCATGGTGGTGGGTATCGCCCTGTCCATCGCCCTGCACGAGGTGGGGCACCTGGTGCCGGCCAAGAAGTTCGGCGTCCGGTGCCCGCAGTACATGGTCGGTTTCGGCCCGACGCTCTGGTCGAGGCGGGTGGGGGAGACCGAGTACGGCATCAAGGCCATCCCGCTGGGCGGCTACGTCCGGATGATCGGGATGTTCCCGCCCCGGCCCGAGGACGGCGAGCGGCTCCGGGCCGCCACCTCCAACCCCTTCCACCAGATGGTCGAGCAGGCTCGCTCGGAGTCGCTGGAGGAGGTCCGCCCGGGGGACGAGGACCGGGTCTTCTACCGGCTCCCGGTCTGGCAGCGCCTGATCGTGATGGCCGGTGGACCGTTGATGAACCTGGCCATCTCAGCCGTCCTCATCACGCTCACGCTGACCATGCACGGCGTCGGTGACGTCAAGCCCGTCGTCTCCTCCGTCGCCCAGTGCGCCGTCGTGGACGAGAGCGCCGACTGCACCGGGCAGCCGGACTCGCCCGCCAAGGCAGCAGGTCTGCAGGTGGGGGACCGCATCGTCTCCGTCGACGGCACGCCCGTCCAGACCTGGACCGAGACGGTCTACGCGATCCAGAACGCCGGCGAGCAGGCCACCTTCGTCGTGGACCGTGAGGGGACCGAGCACAGCCTCGACGCCGATCTGGTGCTGCGCGAGCGTCCGCTGATGAAGGAGGACGGCACCTACCAGCTCGACGACGCCGGTCAGCCGGTGATGGGCGAGGTGGGCTTCCTCGGCGCGACGCCCTCGATCATCTACGAACGGCAGCCGATCTCGGCCGCACCCCCGGTCATCGGTGACGCCTTCGTGCAGACCGGTCGAGTGGTCCTGACCCTCCCGCAGCGCCTCGTCGACATCGCCCAGGCCGCGTTCGGCAGCGCCGAGCGCGACCCCAACGGGCCGATGTCGGTGGTCGGCGTCGGCCGGGTGGCAGGCGAGGTCGCCGAGGGCGGGCTGGGCCTGGCGGCCGACTCGATGACCGAGCGTTTCTGGGTCCTGATCAGCCTCATCGCCTCGCTCAACATGGCGCTGTTCGTGTTCAACCTCATCCCGCTGCTCCCGCTGGACGGCGGTCACATCGCCGGCGCCCTGTGGGAGGGGCTGAAGAAGGGCTGGGCTCGGCTGCGGGGCCTGCCCGCCCCCGGCCCCGTCGACACGGCCAAGGCTCTGCCCCTGGCCTACGGCGTGGCCATCGCCTTCCTGGGCATGACCGCCCTGCTCATCTACGCCGACATCGTCCGGCCGATCTCGCTGGGCTGAGGCCACGCCCGACCGGTCCGCAGGTGGGCGGGGCGCGCGAGCCCGGCACGCACGTACACGCCGGACCCGGTCACAGTCACGACCCAGCCCCGCCTGACACAATGGGGGCCATGACTGCTGGAACCCCCATCTCCCTCGGCATGCCTGCGGCCCCGCCGCCCGTCCTCGCGCCGCGGCGTCCCACCCGCAAGATCCGGGTCGGCAAGGTCGAGGTCGGGGGAGATGCGCCGATCTCGGTGCAGTCGATGACCACCACTCCGACCACCGACATCAACGCCACGCTCCAGCAGATCGCCGAGCTGACCGCGAGCGGTTGCGACATCGTCCGGGTCGCCTGCCCGAGCCAGGACGACGCGGACGCCCTGCCGGCGATCGCCCGCAAGTCCCAGATCCCGGTCATCGCCGACATCCACTTCCAGCCCCGGTACGTCTTCGCCGCCATCGAGGCCGGCTGCGCGGCGGTCCGGGTCAACCCCGGCAACATCCGCAAGTTCGACGACCAGGTCAAGGAGATCGCCCAGGCGGCCAAGGACGCCGGGGTCTCCATCCGGATCGGCGTCAACGCCGGGTCGCTCGACCCGCGCCTGCTCAAGAAGTACGGCAAGGCCACCCCGGAGGCGCTCGTGGAGTCTGCCGTCTGGGAGGCGAGCCTGTTCGAGGAGCACGACTTCCACGACTTCAAGATCTCGGTGAAGCACAACGACCCGGTGGTCATGGTCCGTGCCTACGAGATGCTCTCCGAGCGGGGCGACTGGCCCCTGCACCTCGGCGTGACCGAGGCGGGCCCAGCCTTCCAGGGCACCATCAAGTCCTCCGTCGCCTTCGGTGCGCTGCTGTCCAAGGGCATCGGTGACACCATCCGCGTCTCCCTCTCCGCGCCGCCGGTGGAGGAGGTCAAGGTCGGCAACCAGATCCTGCAGTCCCTCAACCTGCGTCCCCGCAAGCTGGAGATCGTCTCCTGCCCCTCCTGCGGCCGGGCCCAGGTCGACGTCTACACCCTCGCCGACGAGGTCACCGCAGGCCTGGAGGGCCTCGAGGTGCCGCTGCGCGTGGCCGTCATGGGCTGCGTCGTCAACGGTCCCGGCGAGGCTCGCGAGGCCGACCTCGGGGTCGCCTCCGGCAACGGCAAGGGCCAGATCTTCGTCAAGGGTGAGGTCATCAAGACCGTCCCCGAGTCGCAGATCGTGGAGACCCTCATCGAGGAGGCGATGCGGATCGCCGAGCAGATGGAGACGGACGGGGAGTCGGCCGAGGGTGCCTCGCCGACCGTGACCGTCGGCTAGGAGCCGCATGATCCCCGAGACCACCAGCAGCGCCGATGCCCGCCGCTCCACGTGGGACCGAGGGGTGATCGCTGCCCACCTGGTCGACCGTCCGGACATGGCGGTCGACCACCTGGTCCTGCCGCCCGGGGCTGCGCTGAAGACGCACAGCCACAGCCGGACCCGCCAGTTCTTCTACGTGCTCTCCGGTGAGGCGACCTTCGTGCTCGGTCCGCGCACCACGGTGGCCTCGGCCGGGCAGGGTGTGGAGATCCCGCCGCGGCTGCGCCACCAGGTGCGCAACGAGACGCAGGACGACGTCGAGATCCTGCTCTCCTCGGCTCCCCGGCCCGCCAGCTTCCCGCACTCGCAGACCAAGCAGGTCCACCAGCGCGAGCGGGGGCGGGTGGTCGTCGGCTCCTACCTGCGACGCACGCGCCGACCTGAGCTGGGCACGATCGTGGGGATCGAGGAGGCGCTGGACACCAAGCAGTGGATCGGCCGCAACCGGGGTCTGGAGTGGCACACCGAGGTGCTCAAGAACCCGGCCATGGAGCACTGGGTGCTCGTCGACCGGCTGGACCGCATCGTGGCCTTCGGGATCCTCAGCGGGATCGGCAGCCCGACGGTCGAGATCCGCCGCATGGTCGTAGCCCCGGAAGGACGAGGACAGGGGCTGGGACGCCTGCTGCTGAGGCACCTGCTCGAGCACGCCCGCCAGCGCCCTTCCGTCTCCCGGGTCTGGCTCGACGTGGGTCAGGACAACCTGCGGGCCCGCAGCCTCTACCGCAGCTTCGGCTTCGTCGAGAAGCCGGCCCCGGCAGGCGTGACGCTCGAGGACAACGGGCTCTACATGGAGTTCAACGCCGAGGCCCACTGATCCTGGGCACCTACCCTTGACGGTATGTCCTTCCCTCCGACGGGTTTCCTCCCCACCAGGCAGCTGGTCCTCGTCGACCTGCTCTCGCTGATGCTCGCCACCGCTCCCGGGCAGCGCGCGGTCGTGGCCGTCGACGGCCCCGACGGGGTCGGCAAGACTCGCCTGGTGGCCGAGCTCGTGGCGCTCGCCCCGCACGTCGCCGGCCGTCAGGTGCTCTCGGTCGGGATCGACGGTTTTCATCATCCGCGAGCGCGACGCCACGCACGGGGCACGACGGCCCAGACCTTCTACGAGGACTCCTACGACTACGACCGCTTCCGCCAGGAGGTGCTGCACCCCTTCCGGGCAGGACGGGAGATCGTGCCCGCCGTCTGGGACGTCGCCGCCGACCGGGAGGTCCGCCCTGACCCCGTCGAGGTCGAGGACGACGCCCTGCTCATCGTCGAGGGCATCTTCCTGCGGCGACCGGAGCTGGCGAAGGAGTGGGACGCCACCTGCCTGGTCACGGCCCCCGAGTCGGTGACCGTGCCACGCGGCAACGCCCGCTTCCCGCAGCGCGCCGGCGCCGACGACCCCGAGGACCCGCGGAACGCCCGCTACGTCGGCGGGCAGCGGATCTACCGGCTGCAGTCCAGGGTCGCGCCTCCGACCTGGATCGTGGAGCTCAGCGATCTGCAACGTCCCGAGTTGATCGTCCCGGACCCGGACGACCCGCAGTGGTTCGAGCAGGGCTGAGATCTAGTCCTGCTGCTCGACCTCGTCCTGCGCCGCCGAGCGCTCCACGGCCTCGACGTCCTCGTCCACCCACTCGAAGGTGCGGCGGACGGCCTTCTTCCACTGCCGGTAGAGGCGTTCGCGCTCGGCCTCGGCCATCCGCGGGGTCCAGCGCCTCCCCTCGACCCAGTTGTCGACGACGTCCTGCTCGCCCTCCCAGAAACCCACCGCGATGCCGGCCGCGTAGGCGGCGCCGAGCGCGGTCGTCTCGGCCACCTCGGGCCGGACGACGTCGACGCCGAGGATGTCGGCCTGGAACTGCATGAGGGTCTCGTTCTCGACCATGCCGCCGTCGACGCGCAGCTCGGCCAGGTCAACGCCGGAGTCCGCGTCCATGGCGTCGAGGACCTCACGGGTCTGGTAGGCCGTCGCCTCCAGGGCGGCTCGCGCGATGTGGTGCCGGTCCACGAACCGGGTCAGCCCGACGATCGCGCCCCGCGCGTCGTCCTTCCAGTAGGGCGCGAACAGGCCGGAGAAGGCGGGGACGATGTAGCACCCGCCGTTGTCCTCGACCTGGGTGGCCAACTCCTCGATCTGGGCGGCGTCGTCGATGAGGCCGATGTTGTCGCGCAGCCACTGCACCAGCGAGCCCGTCACCGCGATCGACCCCTCCAGCGCGTAGACCGGGTCCTGGCCGCCGAGCTGGTAGCAGACCGTGGTCAGGAGGCCGTTGTCGCTGTGGACGATCTCGTGACCGGTGTTGAGCAGCATGAAGTTGCCGGTGCCGTAGGTGTTCTTCGACATCCCCTTCTCGAAGCAGGCCTGCCCGAAGGTGGCCGCCTGCTGGTCGCCCAGGATGCCGGCGATGGGGACCCCGAGCTTCTGGCTCTCGCCGTAGATCTCGGAGGAGGACCGGATCTGCGGGAGCATGGACAGCGGGATGCCCATCTCGGCCGCGACCGACTCGTCCCAGGCCAGGGTCCGCAGGTCCATGAGCATGGTGCGGGAGGCGTTGGTCACGTCCGTGACGTGGACGCCGCCGTCGGGGCCGCCGGTGAGATTCCACACCAGCCACGTGTCGGTCGTCCCGAAGAGCAGCTCCCCGGCCTCGGCGCGCTCGCGGGCCCCCTCGACGTTGTCGAGGATCCAGCGGATCTTCGGGCCGGAGAAGTAGGTGGCCAGCGGCAGGCCGCAGACCTCCTTGAAGCGGTCCGGCCCTTGGTCGCCGGCCAGCTCGCCCACGAGCTTGTCGGTGCGGGTGTCCTGCCAGACGATCGCGTGGTGGACCGGCTCGCCCGTGGCGCGGTCCCAGACCACGGTGGTCTCGCGCTGGTTGGTGATGCCCACCGCGACCAGGTCCGCCCCGGTCAGGTTGGCCCGGCCCAGGGCCACGCCGATGACCTCGCGGGTGTTGTCCCAGATCTGCACCGGGTCGTGCTCCACCCAGCCGGCCCGGGGGAAGATCTGGTCGTGCTCCTTCTGACCGGTGGCCACGATCCGGCCGTCGTGGTCGAAGACGATCGCGCGCGTGCTCGTGGTGCCCTGGTCCAGGGCCAGGACGTGGGTCCCGGCGCGGGAGCCACCGGGCTGGGTGCCAGAGCCTCCGGGCGTGCGGTCAGCCACGACGCGCCCCGATCTGCGCATCCAGCTCCAGCATCGGGGTGATGCCCGGCGCCTGGGCCCGCGCTGCCGCGGCAGCCTCGTCCGTGCTCTCCTGGGCCGCGGCCAGCTCCGCCTGCGCCGCCCGAGAGTAGTGCTCGATCTCCTCGGCCAGCCGGTCGTCGCCCCAGCCCAACCACTGCTCGGCGATCGCGGCGATCTCGGGCACGGCGTCCAGCCCGCGCCGCGGCGACTCGTAGACCAGACGCGTGCGGCGCATCATGATGTCCTCCAGGTGCAGTGCGCCCTCGCTGATGCACGCGTAGGCGATCTCGGCCCGCAGGTAGGCCGGCTCGTGCTCCAGCGGCCGGGCCAGGGAGGGATCCTCGACGATGAGGTCGACCAGCTCCTCCACCAGGCTGCCGTAGCGGTGCAGCAGGTGGTCGGTCATCTGCTCGGACCAGCCGTAGCGCTCCCGCAGCGCCGGCATCCGCCGCCGCATCGCGGCCTCGCCGACCGCACCGATCAGCGGGATCTGGTCGGTGATCGAGGGCAGCTCGCGCGCCTGCTCCCCGAGCGCGAAGTCGACGGCGTCCTTGGCCATCACCCGGTAGGTGGTCAGCTTGCCGCCGCCGACGATGGTCAGGCCGGGGACCGGGCTGGCGACCGTGTGCTCCCGGCTCACCTTCGCCGAGTCGGTCCCTTTCTTGGTGCCGGGCTGCAGGAGCGGGCGCAGGCCGGCATACCAGCCCACGACGTCCTCACGGGTCAGGTGGGTCGTCAGGACCTCGTTGGCGTGGTCGAGGACGTACTGGATGTCCGTCTCGGTGGCCACCGGGTGCTTGCGGTCCAGCTCCCACGGGGTGTCGGTCGTCCCCAGGATCCAGTAGCGCGACCACGGGATGAAGAAGAGCACCGACTTCTCGGTCTGCAGGAAGAGCCCGCTCTCCCCGCGGATCCGGTCGCGGGGGATGACCAGGTGGATGCCCTTGGACGCCAGCACGTTCAGGCCGCCGTCGGTGTCGGCCAGGTCGGACATCGTGTCGGTCCAGACGCCCGTGCAGCTGATGACCTGGTTGGCCCGCGCCTCGATCTCCTCGCCGTGCTCGAGATCGTTCAGGACCGCCCCCACCACGCGACCCTCCTCGTCCTTGACGATGCGCGTCACCTGGGTGCGGGAAGCTGCATACGCCCCGTAGGTGTGCGCGGTGCGCACCAGCGTGGTGACCAGCCGAGCGTCGTCGACGGTGGCGTCCCAGTACTTCACCGCGCCGATGGCGCTGGTGTCCTTGAGGTCGGGGAACTCTTCGTGCAGCCGGGTGCGCGTGGCGTGCTGGTGGGTCGGCAGGGCACGCCTTCCGGGTATGAGGCTCGCCAGCAGGTCGTAGATCGTCACCCCGGCGCCGTAGTAGGCGCGCTGCCACACCCGGTGCTCCAGCGGGATGAGGAAGGGCATCGGCTTGACCAGGTGGGGCGCCAGCGTGCGCAGCAGCAGCCCCCGCTCGGTCAGCGCCTCCTGCACCAGCTTGAAGTCGAGCATCTGCAGATAACGCAGCCCGCCGTGGACCAGCTTGGTCGAGGCCTGGGACGTGCCCGCCGCCCAGTCCTGCGCCTCCACGACGACGGTCGTGAGGCCGCGCGTGGCCGCGTCCAGGGCGACGCCGGCGCCGGTGACGCCGCCGCCGATGACCAGCACGTCGATCGGCGGTCCCCCCTGCCCGCTCCTGCGCAGCGCGGTCAGCGCCTCGTCGCGGCTGCGCCCGGTCAGTGCTCGTGCCTGCATGCCCCCATTGTCCAACGTGGGCACCCTTCGTTCGACACCGGTGAGCACGTGGGGCAGGCTGTCACCATGCTGCGGAGCCTGGGAGCCGTGCGGGCACTGGGCCTGCAGGACGTCGACGACGCCCTCGAGATCTGCGCCCAGGACCCCGTCACCAACGTGTTCGTGGCCGCCCGGATCATCGAGTCCGGGTTGGCCGGCACGCGGGGGCCGCTCTTCTCCTACGCCGCCGGCGAGGAGCGGGCGCTGTGCTGGTGCGCTGCCAACGTCGTCCCGGTCGAGGCCTCCTCCCGGGCCCTGGCCGCGCTCGCCGCCAAGGTGGTGCGGCGCCGGACCTGGGCCAGCTCGCTCTTCGGGCCGGCCGACCAGGTCCTCGACCTGTGGGGCCGGCTGGCCAAGCACTGGGGCCCGCCCCGGGAGGTGCGCGAGAACCAGCTGGTCATGACCATGACGACCCCGCCCTCCGCCCTGGGCCAGGCGATCGACACCGCGGTGCGACCCGCCCGTCCCGACGAGATCGACCTGGTCGTCCCGGCCGCGGCGGCGATGTTCACCGAGGAGATCGGCTACCCGCCCTTCCAGGGCAGCGGCCTCGCCTACCGGCGCGGCGTCGCCGGGCTGATCGAGCAGGGGCACTCCTTCGTCCGCGTCGAGGACGGCGAGGTGGTCTTCAAGGCCGACCTCGGCTCGGTCGCGCTCGGCGTCGCGCAGATCCAGGGTGTCTGGGTCCATCCCCGGTGGCGGGGCCAGGGCCTGGCGGCACCCGCGATGGCCGCCGTCGTGGAGCAGACCCTGGCCAGGGTGGCCCCGACCGCCACGCTCTACGTCAACGACTTCAACGCACCGGCGATCGCGACCTACCGCCGCGTGGGCTTCGTCCAGACGGGCACCTTCGCGACCGTCCTGCTCTGACCCGGGTGCGCGTCAGGCGCGCCCGAGCCGCTGGTGCAGGAAGCTCCAGGCCAGGGCGTGCCAGGTGGCCCACTGGTCGGCCGTGCTCGCCCCGCCGTGGCCACCCTCGGTGTTCTCCCAGTAGGTGACGTCCCGGCCCAGCTCCTCGAGCCGGGCCGCCATCTTGCGCGCGTGGCCGGGATGCACGCGGTCGTCCCGGGTCGAGGTAGCCAGGTAGACCGGGGGAGTGGGCCGAGAGCCGTCGACCAGCTGGTAGGGCGAGATCGAGGGCAGCCACTCCTGCGCCGCCGGATCCTCGGGGTCGCCGTACTCCGCCACCCAGGACGCCCCCGCCAGCAGCAGGTGGTAGCGCTGCATGTCCAGCAGCGGGACCTGGCAGACGATCGCCCCGAAGTCCTCGGGGTGGTGGGCCAGCATGTTGCCCACGAGGAGGCCGCCGTTGGAGCGACCGGTGCAGCCCAGCCGCTCGACGCTGGTGACCCCGCGCGCCACGAGGTCCCGTGCCACCGCGACGAAGTCGTCGTAGGCCCGGTGCCGCTCCGGGCCGAGCGCGGCCTGGTGCCAGCGGGGGCCGTACTCCCCGCCGCCGCGGATCCCGGCGACCACGTGCACGTGTCCGTGCGCCAGCCAGGACCGCCCGACGATCGGGTCGTAGGCGGGAGTCAGGGCGTGCTCGAAGCCGCCGTAGCCGTGCAGGACCGTGGGGGTCGTGCCGTCCAGGGGCAGGTCGGAGGGGCCGACCTGCCAGTAGGGCACCCGCGTCCCGTCGGCGGAGACCGCGAAGTGCTGGCTGACCTCCAGGCCCTCGGAGGGGAAGCGGGAGGGTGCCGACCGCAGCGGCTCCAGCTCCATCCCGTCCTCGCGCAGGTGCGCCACGGACAGCGCCATCGGCTCCAGGAAGCCCGTCGTCACCAGCCACAGGTCGTCGCTGGTGTCGTCGTCGACCGCGGAGACGCTGACCGTGCGCAGACCCAGGTCCAGGTCGTCGGTCACGTCGGTGGTGGACCACCCCGTCCCGTCCGGGGAGTGCACCTGCACGGAGTGCCGCACGTCCACCAGCGTGGTCGTCACGAGCCGGGTCGCGGTCCAGGTCAGGTCGACCAGGGAGGACCGCTCGTCCGGGGTGAACAGGGCCTGCCAGGCGGCCGTGCCGGCCAGGGCGTCCGCGAGCGGCGCCACCAGGAGCGACCCCGCAGGGTGGGTCTCCCAGTCGTGCCGCAGCCGCAGCGCGACCCAGCCGCCGTGCACCGACGGCTCGGCGCTGTCGGGCACGGGCAGGCGGACCGGCCCCTCCTCGGTGAGCACCAGGACCTCCTCGGTGTAGAAGGTCTTGACCCGGCGGAGGACGGTCTGGTCCCGCTCCTGGTCGTGCTCCACGAACAGCCCCAGGTCGGCCTCGTCGATCGTGTGGACGACCTGCGCGGTCTCCACCGGCGTCCCTCGCTCCCACAGCCGGACGGTGCGGGGATAGCCGGACCGGGTCGCGCCGGTCGGGTCGTCGGCGGTGGTCAGCCACACGTGGTCGCGGTCCCGCCACGACAGCCGGCCCTTGGCCTCGCCCTTGGCGAATCCTTCGGGCTGCGCCACCCACTCCAGCGTCGTCAGGTCCAGCTCGCGGGTGGTCCCGGCGTCGGAGCCTCCCCGGGACAGGTGCACCAGCGCCCGGTCGTGGGTCGGGCGAAGGATGCTCGCGCCCTGCCACACCCAGGGCACACCCTCCTGCTCGCCCAGCGCGTCCAGGTCGACGAGGACCTCCCACTCGGTGCCGTCGCCCTCGCCGGCCGAGGAGGCCCCGGCGCGGTAGGACTCCCAGGTGGTTCTGCGCCATACCCCGCGCGGGTGGTCGGCGTCGGTCCAGAAGCCGTAGAGGTGGTCTCCCACCTGCCCGACGAGGGGTATGCGGTCGCTCGCCTCCAGCGCGGTCCGGATGCCTTCGTGCAGCTCCGGGTAGAGCCCGGTCCGCAGGCTCTCCTCGGCCTCTCGGCTCCGGCGCCCGACCCAGTCCAGGGCGTCGGCGCCCTCCACGTCCTCGAGCCAGAGATGGGGGTCGGTCGTCGCAGTCATGGGCCCTACCTCATCACACGCCCCGAGGAGGCCCTTCAGGTCTGGGGCGGTGCGTCCGCCTGGACCTCCGTGCCGCGCAGCGACACCATGATCCCGGCCGTCATCAGCGCGCAGCCCAGCAGCATGCGCGGGCTCATCGTCTCCTGGAGCAGCAGCCAGCCGCCGAGGGCGCCGAAGACGGCCTCCAGGCTCAGCAGCATCGCGGCGTGCGAGGCCTTGGCGTGGCGTTGGGCGACCACCTGCAGCGTGTAGGCCAACCCGACCGCGAGCAGGCCGCCGTAGAGCACCGCGCCCAGGGCCGGGCCGAGGCCGGCGAAGGGGATCTCCTCGACCACCAGTGCCGCCGCCAGGCTCAGCAGCGCGCAGGAGGCGAACTGCATCGCCGACAGCTGGAGCGCGTCGACGGTCTTGACGAAGTGGTCGATGACCAGGATGTGCGCGGCCCAGAAGAAGGCACCGACCAGGACGAGGAGGTCGCCGGTGGCGATCGTCAGGTCCTCGGTCATGCTCAGCAGGTAGAGGCCCGGCACGGACAGGACCAGGCCGACCCAGACGGCCGCCGTGGCGCGGTGGCCCAGCGCGAGGCCGAGGACCGGCACGAGGACGATGTAGAGGCCGGTGATGAAGCCGGCCTTGCCCGCAGTGGTCGAGGCGATGCCGATCTGCTGGAGGCTCGCGGCGGTGAAGATCACCAGGCCGGTGAGCGCGCCGGGGATCCAGGGCGCCTGGCGGTCGACGGCTCGCGGGGTGACCGCCGGCCCGGCCGGCGGCTCGGGGTAGGCGACGACCGCCCGGCGGCGGACCCGCCCGAACCACCAGATCAGCGGCAGCAGGGACACGGCACCGATGGCGAAGCGCGCGGCGTTGAAGCTCATCGCCCCCATGTGGTCGGCGCCCAGACGCTGGGCCACGAAGCCGAAGCCCCAGATCGCCGCGGTCAGGGCGAGCAGCAGGTTGGCCCGGGTCCGCTGCCCGTCCCGGGCGTGCCGCCCGTCGTGGGCCGCGGTCGTGGGCGCAGGGGGCGGCGCAGGGGTCATGGAGGAAGAGTAGGAGGTGGGGCGGCCGACCCGGAAGGTGGGCGCAGCACGTAGAATGGTGCCACGTGGACGAGCTGCTGATCGAACGTCCGATCCTCCTTCTCTTCGTGATCCTGGCGGTCGGGACCGCCGTCGGCGGCATCCGTCTGCGGCGCATCTCTCTGGGGCCGGCCGCGGTCCTCTTCGCAGCCCTGGCGTTCTCCGCCTGGGACGAGAGGTTCGCGCTGCCGGAGGTGATCGGCACCTTCGGCCTGGCGGTCTTCGCCTATGCGATCGGCGTGACGGCCGGGCCCTCGTTCTTCGCCAGCCTCCGCTCCGGCATGGGGCCGGTCGCCATGGTGGGCGGGACCCTGGCCGGGCTGGCGGTCGCCTCCTGGGCGCTGGGCCGGCTCCTCGGCTTCGACACGGGCACGATCGCCGGTCTCTACGCCGGTGCCACGACCAACACGCCCGCGCTCGCGGCGGCCATCCTGCGCCTGGACGGGGCCCCCGAGCCGACGGTGGCCTACTCGCTGACCTACGTCGGGGGCGTGCTGATCATGCTCTTCGCGGCCGTCGGCGCCATGCGCAGCGGCCAGCACCACCCCACCCTGGACGACCGCACCCCGCCCTCGTCGGTGCACAACACCACGATCAAGGTCACCCGCGACAACGCGCTCCAGGTGCGCGAGCTGACCTGGACCCCGCACGGCCGGGTGCTGTTCTCGCGCTTCCAGCGCGCCGGCGGCCCGACCGAGATGTCCGAGGGGTCGACCGTCCTGCAGCCGGGGGACCGGGTCCTGGCCATCGGGCCGGAGGAAGCGCTGCGCCACCTCACCAAGCAGCTGGGCCGGACCTCCAAGGTCGCTCTGGAGCACGAGCGGACCGACGTGGGCTACCGGCGCATCTCCCTGTCGGACAAGAAGTTCTACGGCCGCACCGTGGCCGAGCTGGAGCTGTGGGAGCGCTTCGGCGCCCGGGCGACCCGGGTCCGGCGCGCCGACCAGGACCTGCTGGCCACCGACGACTTCGTGCTCCAGGCCGGCGACCGGATCCGGGTGGCGGCTCCGCGCGACCAGATGGGCCGGGTCTCGACCTACCTCGGCGACAGCGACCACGGCAGCTCCGACATCAACCCGCTCGGCCTGGCCATCGGGATGGCGCTCGGCCTGCTGCTCGGCGCCGTCCCGGTCCCGATCCCGGGCCTGGGGCACCTCGAGCTCGGTCAGGCGGCCGGGCCGCTCATCGTCGGCCTCGTCCTGGGCCGGCTGGGCCGGACCGCCAAGGTCGTCTGGACCCTGCCGCACCAGGCCGCGGAGACCCTGACGCAGATCGGCCTGCTGCTCTTCCTGGCCTACGCGGGCGGACGGGCCGGGTCGGCCTTCGTCGAGGCGGTCCGCACGCCGCTCGGCCTGAAGATCCTGCTCGCCGGGCTCATCATCACCGGCCTGCACGCCGTCGTCCTCCTGCTCGTGGGCCGCAAGATCCTCCTGGCCTCCGGGCCGCGCATGGCCGGTGTCATCGCGGGGTCACAGACCCAGCCCGCCGTGCTGGCCTACGCCAACGAGGCCACCACCCACGACCAGCGCGTGGCGCTGGGCTACGCCCTGGTCTATCCCGTGGCGATGGTGGTCAAGATCCTCGCCGCCCAGGTCCTCACCCTCCTGTGAGGGTGCAGGATGGGGTCATGACCTTCGACGTCGTCGCCGTCCGCGACCAGTTCCCCGCGCTGCGCTCCGGGACCGCCCACTTCGACGGTCCGGGCGGCTCCCAGACCCCGACCGTCGTGGCCGAGGCGGTGGCCTCGACGCTGACCTCCTCGATCGCCAACCGCGGCACCGTGACGGCCGCCGAGCAGCTCGCCGAGGACGTCGTCCACGAGGCACGCGCCGCGATGGGCGACTTCCTGGGCACCGACCCGGGGACGGTGGTCTTCGGACGGTCCATGACCGCGCTGACCATGGACCTGGCCCGCACCCTGGCCAGGAGCCACCGGTGGGGGCCGGGTGACGAGGTCGTGGTGACCTCCCTGGACCACGACGGCAACATCCGCCCGTGGGTGATCGCCGCCGAGGCGGTGGGCGCCACGGTCCGGTGGGCCGAGGTGGAGCCGGGCTCCGGAGAGCTCCCGCTGGAGGCGGTCCGTCGCGTCCTGTCCGACCGGACCCGTCTCGTCGCGGTCACCGGCGCGTCCAACCTCATCGGCACCCGCCCCGACCTGCCTGCGATCGTCGCCGCCGCCCACGACGCCGGTGCGCTCGTCCACGTGGACGCCGTCCACCTCGCCGCCCACGCCCGGCTCGACCGGGAGGGTCTGGGCGCCGACTTCCTGGCCTGCTCGCCCTACAAGTTCTTCGGCCCGCACCTGGGGGTGCTCTGCGCCCGGCGTGACCTGCTGGAGGAGCTGCGGCCCGACAAGCTCCTGCCCTCCACGGACGCCGTGCCCGAGCGCTTCGAGCTGGGCACGCTGCCCTACGAGCTGCTCGCCGGTGCCACGGCGGCGGTGGACTTCATCGCCGGTCTCGCCCCGGGGGAGTCCACGACCCGGCGCGACCGGCTCACCTCGTCCTTCGCGGCCCTGGAGGAGCACGAGGACGCCCTGCGGGTCCGGGCCGAGGACGGACTGGCAGCCATCGACGGTCTCACCCTGCACTCCCGCGCGATGCACCGCACCCCGACCCTGCTGTTCACGGTCGAGGGAGTCGAGCCGGGCGCGGTCCACCGCCACCTGGCCACGCGGGGCATCAACGCCCCGGCCTCGCACTTCTACGCCTGGGAGCTCTCGCACCGCCTCGGCCTGGGCCCGGCCGGGGGAGTGCGGGTGGGGATCGCGCCCTACACGACGGCCGAGGAGATCGACCGGCTCGTCGAGGGCGTCGCAGAGCTGGTGGACGCCCGATGACCTGGGTCGACCACGCGGTCTGGTGGCACGTCTTTCCGCTGGGCTTCGCCGGGGCTGAGGCGACGCTGGCCGAGGCGGCCCCGACCGAGGTGACGCCGGCCGAGGCGACCCCCACCCCTCCCGGTGAGGGCTGGTCGGCACCGACCATCACCCACCGCCTGCGCCGGGTGACCGGATGGTTGGACTATCTGGTCCGGCTCGGGGCCAACGGGCTCCTGCTCGGCCCGGTCTTCGCCTCGACCAGCCACGGCTACGACACCCTCGACCACTACCGGGTGGATCCGCGGCTCGGCGATGAGGGCGACCTGCAGGACCTCCTCGACCAGGCCCGGGCGCGCGGCGTCCGGGTGGTCTTCGACGGGGTCTTCAACCACCTCTCCCAGGACCACGAGATCGTCCGGCGGGCGACCGCCCCGGAGGCCACCCCGCAGGAGCGCTCCTGGGTGAAGTGGGTGGGGGAGTACACCCGCGGCTTCGAGGGCAACCTCGACCTCGTCGAGCTCGACCTGTCCCAGCGCCACGTCCAGGACTACGTCGTGGACGTCATGACGCACTGGCTGGACCGTGGCATCGACGGCTGGCGCCTCGACGCCGCCTTCGCCCCCGGCCCCGATGCCTGGGCGCCGATCATCGCCCGCGTCAAGGAGCGTCACCCCGACGCCTGGATCCTCGCCGAGCTGATCAGCGGCGACTATGTCGACTTCGTGCAGCGATCCGGCGTCGACTCGGTGACGCAGTACGAGCTGTGGAAGGCGGTCTGGAGCTCCCTCAACGACGTCAACCTCCACGAGCTGGCCTGGGCGCTGCAGCGGCACCGCGACTTCTGCGCGGTCTTCACGCCCCAGATCTTCGTCGGCAACCACGACACGACCCGGATCGCGACGAAGGTGACCGACCCCCGGCACCTGCCCGTCGCCGTCGCGCTGGGCCTGCTCCTGCCGGGCGTCCCCTCGATCTACGCCGGTGACGAGCAGGGCTTCACCGGGGAGAAGCTCGACCAGCCCCGGGGCGACGACGCGGTGCGTCCCGCCTTCCCCGACACCCCCGAGGAGCTGGCGCCCTTCGGCGCCCACCTGCTGGCCGAGCACCAGCGGCTGGTCCACCTCCGGCGCACGCACCCCTGGTTGACCACGGCCACCGCGACGGCACGCGACGTCGCCAACGGCACGGCCGCCATCGACCTGGTGGGCGCCCAGGATCCCGACACCCAGCAGCTCACCCTCGGACTCAACCTGACCGATCAACCCGCGATGCTGCATACCCCGCGCGGTGACCTCGTGGTCGAGCCGCACGGCTGGGCCCTGGGCTGATCCTCCCGGCGACCCGTCGCCCGATATCCGGTCGAGAGCAGCCCCGCCCGGCCGGTAGGCTCGGACGGTCAAGATCCCCCTCCCGAGGAGACCACTTCTGTGGCCATGCGCCTGTCGACCCTGTTCCTGCGGACCCTGCGCGAGGACCCGGCGGACGCCGAGCTGCCCGGGCACAAGCTGCTCGTGCGCGCCGGCTACATCCGCCGCGCCGCCCCCGGTGTCTACACCTGGCTGCCGCTGGGCCTGAAGGTGCTCCGCAAGGTCGAGGCGATCGTGCGCGAGGAGATGGACGCGATCGGCGGCCAGGAGCTGAGCTTCCCGGCGCTGCTGCCGCGCGAGCCCTACGAGGCGACCAACCGCTGGACCGAGTACGGCGACAACCTCTTCCGCCTGCAGGACCGCAAGGGCGTCGACATGCTGCTCGGCCCGACGCACGAGGAGATGTTCACCCTCGCGGTCAAGGACATGTTCAGCTCCTACAAGGAGCTGCCGCTCACGCTCTACCAGATCCAGACGAAGTACCGCGACGAGGCGCGCCCCCGCGCCGGCCTGCTGCGCGGCCGCGAGTTCATCATGAAGGACTCCTACTCCTTCGACGTCGACGACGCCGGGCTGGAGGCCGCCTACCAGCGCCACCGCGCGGCCTACGTCAAGATCTTCGACCGGTTGGGCTTCGACTACGTGATCGTGTATGCGGATTCCGGCGCCATGGGTGGGTCGGCCTCCGAGGAGTTCCTCGCGGTCTCCCCGGTCGGTGAGGACACCTTCGTCCGCTGCGAGGCCTCCGGGTATGCGGCCAACGTCGAGGCGGTCGTCGTGCCCCAGGCCGCCCCGGTGGACGCGTCGTCCACCCCGGCAGCGCGCGTCGAGGACACCCCGGACAGCCCGACCATCCAGACGCTGGTCGACCAGGCCAACGCGATGCACCCCCGCGCCGACGGCCGGGAGTGGACGGCGGCCGACACCCTCAAGAACGTGGTCGTCATGCTGACCCACCCGGACGGCACCAAGGAGCCACTGGCCATCGGCCTGCCGGGCGACCGCGACGTGGACGACAAGCGCCTGGAGGCGCAGGTGGCCCCGGCCGAGTGGGCGCCCTTCGAGGAGGAGGACTTCGCGGCCTACCCGATGCTGGCCAAGGGCTACATCGGCCCGGGCGTGCTGGGGCTGGAGAAGGCCTCGAAGATCCGCTACCTGCTCGACCCGTCCGTCGCCGAGGGCTCGGCCTGGGTGACCGGTGCCGACGAGCACGGCAAGCACGTCTTCGACCTCGTCCTGGGGCGCGACTTCACCGCCGACGGCACGATCCAGGCCGCCGAGATCCGTGAGGGTGACCCGAGCCCGGACGGGGCCGGCCCGCTGACCCTTGCGCGCGGCATCGAGATGGGCCACATCTTCCAGCTGGGGCGCAAGTATGCCGAGGCGCTGGACCTGAAGGTGCTGGACGAGAACGGCAAGCTCGTCACCGTCACGATGGGCTCCTACGGCGTGGGCGTCTCCCGTGCGGTCGCCGCCGTCGCCGAGGCCACCCATGACGAGATCGGTCTGTGCTGGCCGCGTGCGCTGTCCCCGGCCGACGTGCACGTCGTCGCCACGGGCAAGGACCAGGACGTCTTCGACTACGCCGAGGGCCTGGTGGCCGAGCTGGAGACCTCCGGTCTGGAGGCCATCTACGACGACCGCCCCAAGGTCAGCCCCGGCGTGAAGTTCAAGGACGCCGAGCTGCTGGGCGTCCCGACCATCGTCGTGGTCGGTCGCGGCCTGGCCGACGGCACCGTGGAGATCAAGGACCGTCGTAGCGGCGAGCGCCGCGAGGTGCCCGTCGGCCAGGTCGTCGATGAGGTGCTGGCCGAGGTGCGTGCCGAGGCGCGGCTCGCGGAGGTGGCGCACGCGGCGCCGCAGGCAGAGGCGACCCAGGGAGAGGCTGGGTCGGTCACCGACCCGGCCTGACCGCATACCCCCTCCCTTCCGTGCTGGAGAACCTCGACGTCGGGATCCTCGTCTTTCTGGCCCTCGCCGGACTGGCGGCGGGTTTCGTCGACGCGGTCGTCGGGGGAGGCGGGCTGATCCAGCTGCCCGCCCTCCTCGTCGCCTTCCCGGGAGCCGCTCCGGTGCAGCTCCTGGCGACCAACAAGGTCGGCTCGATCTGCGGCACGACGGTCAGCTCAATCACGTATTTCCGGCGGGTGCGGCCCGACCTGCGGACCGCGCTGCCCCTGGCCGTGGCGGCCTTCGCTGGAAGTCTGGGCGGTGCGCTGCTGGCTTTCCTCATCTCCAAGGAGGCCTTCAACCCGATCATCCTGGTGGTCCTGGTCGGGGTCGGTCTCTACACGCTGTTCAAGCCCTCGATGGGCCAGCTCCAGCAGCTGCGTTTCGGCCAGGTCCGGCCGCGCCGGCACCTGGCCGCGGCGGTGCTCATCGGGCTGGCGGTCGGGGCCTACGACGGTGCGCTCGGGCCGGGGACCGGGTCATTCTTCGTCTTCGCGCTGGTCAGCGTCCTGGGCTATGGCTTCCTGGAGGCCAGCGCCAAGGCCAAGATCGCCAACATGGCCACCAACCTCGCGGCGCTGGTGGTCTTCGTGCCGCAGGGCGCGGTGCTGTGGCAGGCCGGGATCGTGATGGGCGTGATGAACATCATCGGGGGGTATCTCGGCGCGCGCGTGGCCGTGGCGCGGGGCAGCGGCTTCGTGCGGGTCTTCTTCGTGGTGGTCCTGGTCGCCTTCATCGTCAAGATCGGCCTGGACACCTGGGAGCAGCTCGTGGGCTGACAGCAGCTCGTCGGCTGACAGCAGCACGTCGGCTGACAGCAGCACGGCGCCGGGCAGCAGGATGACCACGGGTGGTCAGGGTGTGGCTACGGCGGGGGACCTACGTCACTGGCTGGACCGGACGATCTGCTTCTATGACCCGGCCTGCTGAACCGACAGCCGGAAAGTGATCCGTCGTCCGGTTGGTTCCGGACGACGGATCACTTTCCGGCTGATGGTTGGTGGGGTCGTGCGGGCCCAAGGGCGGAGGCGGGCGCGGGGCGGAGGTGGGCGCGACGGCCACCGTAGGGCTCTGGGGCGTCGCCTCGACGCACGCGGCGTCGAGTCCTAGGGCTGCACGGGGGTCGCGCCGCAGCCGCCGAGGCTGTCGACGGTGGAGGTCGTCCGGTCCCAGGTCTCGGGATGGGTCTCGGGGGAGACCAGCCGGACGATGTGCGGGCCGGTGGACCCGGCGGCCAGCGCCTCCGGGTCGATCTGGACGCGGGTCGGCCGGTAGGTCATCTCCGAGCTGACCTCGCCCGCCTCGTCGCGGGTGAGAGTGACGTGGGCGATCATCCCCTCCTGGGTCTCCGGCAGGAGGCCCGCGGCGGCGACCGGGGACTGGTTGGACAGGAAGTTGCCCATCCCGTAGAGGACGTGCTTGCCGTTGACCTGCTCGCAGGGCTGGATGACGTGCACGTGCGTGCCCAGGATGAGGTCCACCGCGTCGGACTCCAGTAGCTCGTGGGCGATGCGGGTCTGGTCGGGATGGGGGGCGGCTTGGTACTCGGTGCCCCAGTGCATGCTGACCACGACGAAGTCGGCACCGTCGTCCTTGGCGGCCTCGGCCTGCTCGAGGATGCCCTCGCTGCCGATGGTGGGCCAGGAGGCGTCGACGAGCCAGGGCGCCTCCCCGGGGATGTTGGTCGTCGGCCCGCCGGAGTTGGGGTAGGTGTAGGTGTAGGCGAGGTGGGCCACGGTGGCGGTGGAGCCGTCGGCGGTCTGCAGCTGGTGGACCTGGGGCTTGCCGGAGAGCTCCTCGTGCGCGGTCGGGCCGGCATAGCCCATCCCGGCGTCGCGGACCACCTGCTCGGTGGCCTCGAGCCCGCTCAGGCCGTGGTCCATCGTGTGGTTGGAGGCGAAGTCGCAGCCGTCGACCCCGGCCTCTGCCAGCGCGGTGGCCATCTGGAAGGGCGTGTTGAAGACCAGCACGTCGGGGGCGGACAGGTTGGTGTTGTCCGGGGACAGGGGGGTCTCCAGGTGGCAGAGGGTCAGGTCCCCGCTGCTCAGGGCCTCCGTGACGTCCTCGAACATGGGGCCGTAGTCGAACTGGCCCTCGCCGCCCCCGGCGTAGCGGTTGGCGGTCACGTTGACGCGGGAGTGGGCCAGGATGTCGCCCATCGCGGTGATCGTGACCTCGACGGGTCGCTGCGGGCCGTCGGTCGACGTGGGTGCGGCGCTGGCCGTCTCCTGCCCGGAGAGCGCGTCGTCGGTGGCCGTGCCGCCCGAGGAGCCGTCCGACGAACCGTTCGTCGAACCGTCCGACGAGTCACCGGTCGAGGAGCCGTCACCGGACGAGGTGGCACCGGGTGTCGTGGGTGCACCTTGCGGCGCGTCCGGCTCTCCGTCGAAGAGCGCGCAGCCACCGATCACCAACGGACAGACCAGGGCCAGAGCGGCCACCCCCGTGCGAACTCGCATGGGCCCAATGTAGACGCCGAGCTCTGCCTCACCCACCAGGCACGCTGGGCAGCGCGTCCGCGGCGGTTGTAGGCAGGTCGCAGGTGGTGCCACGGCAGACCGTGGCGGTGCGGACGCCTCCGGTGGAGGTGAGAGCGACGTCCCCGTCGACGACCAGGACTCCGGTGGGGCCCCGACGCGCCGCGGTGCCCAGGGGGTCGAGGGCACCGATCCTGTCGTCGGCGCCAGCACCGGGCCCCTCCGCCGATCCCGGGAGGGGGGAGAGGGTGACCAGCAGCGGCCCGGCCGCCAGCTCCTCGGCGGCGACCAGGGCCCAGCCGGCGAAGCGGGGAGCCTGCCGGGCGATCGGTGCCATGGCCTGGAGCGCGCTCGCGGCGAGGTCGAGATGGGAGGCGTCGGCGGCCTGGGCCCCGTGGCGCAGCACGGCCAGGGCCAGGGAGCTGGCGCCACCGGGCTCGGCGTTGTCACCCTCGCCGCGCGGGGTGAGGACGAGCCTCTCGGCGTCGATGCCGGTGGCCGAGAAGGTGCCGTCCGGCTGCCCGAAGAGGTCCAGGGCCGAGGCGAGCAGGGTCCCGGCCTCCTCCAGCCACGCACGGTCGCCCGTGGCGCGGTGCAGGGCCAGCAGCCCGTCCGCCAGGTTGCCGTAGTCCTCGGCCACGCCCAGCGCCGCGCCGACGGTGCCGTGCCGGGAGCTGCGCCGCAGCCGTCCGTCGACGACGTGGGTGTCGAGCACGAACCGGGCGCACCGGGCGGCGACGTCGACCCAGTCCGGCTCCTCGAAGACCCAGCCCGCGTGGGCCAGGGAGGCGATGAGCAGGCCGTTCCAGGCGGTCACCACCTTGTCGTCCCGGCCAGGTTGCGGCCGCAGGGTGCGGTGCAGCTGCAGGCGCTCCCGGACCGACCGCCACCAGGCCGGGTCCTGCGGGTCCTGGCGCAGCTGCAGGGTCGACGTGCCGTGCTCGAAGGTGCCCGACGGCGTCACCCCGAGCAGCTCGGCAGCCCGCTGCCCGTCCTCGTCGCCGAGGGCCTGACACAGCTGGTCCGGCGTCCAGACGTAGGTCAGGCCCTCCACCCCGTCGGTGTCCGCGTCCAGGGAGCTGGCGAACGCAGCCTGCTCGGTCCACAGATCCTTGAGCAGCCAGTCGACGGTCTCCCGCACGACGCGCTCCGCCCACGGCCGGGACCCCATGTCGAGGCGCGCGAGATCCGCATACACCCCCAGGAGCAGAGCGTTGTCGTAGAGCATCTTCTCGAAGTGGGGGACCACCCAGGCGCGGTCGACCGCATACCTGGCGAAGCCGCCGTCGAGCTGGTCGTAGGTGCCCGAGCGCGCTATCGCCTCGCAGGTGTCGCGAGCAATCCGGAGCGCGGAGGGGTCACCGGTGCGGCCGTGGTGCCGCAGCAGGAAGGCGAGCACCATCGACGGCGGGAACTTGGGGGCACCGCCGAAGCCGCCCCACTGGTGGTCGTACTCGCGCGCCAGCTGGGCCACCGCCGCGGCCAGGTCGTCCTCGACCAGCGGGGGAGCGGAGCCGGCGGTCGGTGCGGCAGCGGCAGCCTCTTCGAGCGCGGCGACGATCCGCGCGCCACCCTCCCGCAGGCGCTGCGGGTCCTGCGCCCAGCCGTCGGTGACCGCCCGCAGCAGCTGCATCAGCTGCGGCCTGGGCAGATAGGTGCCGGCCCAGAAGGGCTCGCCCTCGGGCGTGAGGAGGCAGGTCATGGGCCAGCCGCCGTGGCCGGTCATCGCGGTGGTCACTTGCATGTAGACGGCGTCGACGTCCGGGCGCTCCTCGCGGTCGACCTTGATCGCGACGAAGCCGGCGTCCAGGGCGCCGCCGACGGCCTCGTCCTCGAAGGACTCGTGGGCCATGACGTGGCACCAGTGGCAGGCCGCGTAGCCCACCGACAGGAAGATCGGCACGTCGCGGCGGCGGGCCTCGGCGAAGGCCTCGGGGCCCCATTCCCACCAGTCGACCGGATTGTCCCGGTGCTGCTGGAGGTAGGGCGAGGTGCTCGTGGCCAGGCGGTTGGGCATGGTCCCAGCCTCGCACGTCAGCCGCGCTGCATCGCCTTGACGATCGCGACCGCCTTGGTGATCTCCTCCTCCTCGTCGTCCCTGGCGTCGGCGATGGCCCACAGGGCGTTCTGCGTGAGGCGGAGGAGGGCGCAGGCACGGGCACGATCGCGGTCCAGCCCCGCCGCGTCGCAGACCAGGTCGAGCCGGAAGAGGAGGTGGCTCGCGAGGTCGTGCGCGGCCAGGGCGTCGTCCCACCGGTTCCACAGGGCCGGGGCGACCGCCCAGTGCGGGTCGCCGGCGACGACCGTCGGGTCGATCGCGACCCATTCGCCGGGATCGGGCCGCCACAGCACGTTGCCCTGATGGAGGTCGGTGTGGACGAGCCGCTCGTCGAGCCCGTCGTCCCCGCGCAGGTCGGTGACGAGCGAGGCGGCGTGCTGGAGCATCCTCCGGGGGAAGCGGTGGGCCACCGAGGGATCGGCGAGGGCGGTGCGCAGATCGCTGGCGAGGCGGTCGAGCTCGCCGGTGAGCGGCGGCGCCCACGGGGGAGCGGGACGGTCCAGGGCGGCCAGGACCTGGCCCAGCGCCTCGGTCGTGTCGATGACCGGGCCGGTGTTCAGGTCCCGGTCGGCGTCGAGGCGTTCGAGCAGGTATGTGGTGTCCGCCGGCTCTGCGGCCAGGAGGCGGACCGCGCCGCGGCCCTTCCAGGCCCGCAGGGCCAGGTGCTCGACGTCGGCCTCCGGGTGCGGCCAGCCGATCTTGAGGGTGCCCGGGTCGCCCTGGGGTCGGAGCACGGGCAGGACCAGCGCGGTGAAACCCCATCTGAGCGGCCCGGCCCGGTCCCGGCGCAGGCTCCACCGCTCGAGGGAACGGCCGACCAGGGAGGGGAGCGTCTCGAGCCAGTCCGCGCCCGTGGGTCGGTAGGGTGCCGGGCCACCGGAGGCCGGTCCGTCGGAGATCTCGCGGTCCGGCCGGTGCTGGGCGACCGTGCGTCTGAACGCGGCCGGGATGTCGTCCGCGGTGAAGACGTCTGCACTCGTGCTCCCCGCACGCCCGGTCCCTGCCGCCGAGAAGCGCGAGGTCACGGGAGCGTCATACCGGGGAAGGGATCGAAAGGACCCTTGAAGCTGCGGCTCCACGCGACGGACTCGGCGGCGATGCGCACCAGGGAGGTGAGGTGCTCCGGCCGGCCGAGGACGCGGTCGGCGCTGCGCAACGCAGCCGGCGCGATGTCGGAGACGAGGTCGAGGGCCAGCTGTCGACGGTGGGACTCCTCGGTCAACGGCTCGGGGAGGTCGTAGCCGAGCGGGGCCACGGGCGCGGCGGCACCGGCCAGCGAGGTGAGCTGGCGGGTGAGCGAACGGATCTCGTGCAGCACGCGCTCGTAGTCCTCGCGCTCCTCGCCGGAGGACCGGGCCGAGACCACCTCCAGACCGAAGATCGCCGGGCGGGTGGCGGCCAGGAGGGGGACGGCGGCCGCGCCCTCGGGACCCGCGAGCGGCTCCCAGGGATAGGCGGCGCGGAGGATCTGGGCGGCCGCGGCGCGGTGGGAGGTCAGGCTGACGAGCATGGGCAGGTTGGTGCTGCTGGCGGTGGAGATCTGCTCGATCAGGGCGGGGAGCCCGTCGCGCAGCTCGACGCCCAGCTCCTTCTGGGAGATGCCCGGCGGGCCGGTGGTGACCGAGGCGTCGTCGGCACCTGCCGGCGCGGAGCTGGTCGACGCGGCGTCGTCCCCGGTGGGCTCGGGCAGCGCGGGGAGCTCGGGCAGCGGCACGCCCCCGGATGAGATGAGGTCCTCCAGGGTGGTCAGCTGGGTGCGCCAGTGTCCCTGGATCTCGCGGAGCAGGCCGCCCGGCCGGGAGATCTGCAAGGAGCGGGAGATGGTGTCGTGGACCTGCCCGCGGACGGCGACGAGCAGCTCGCTGTCGACCGGCCAGGTGGCGGGGTCGTCGGCCCGCACGGGTGGCTCGGGGACGGGTCGACCGGGACGGACCTCGGAGTCGCACCCGACGAGCGCGGTCGCGGCGCCGCCGACGAGGACGGCCCGCAGCAGGGCTCGTCGGGTCAGGGAAAGCGGCATGACGGTCGGCATCTCAAGGGGTAGGCTAGACGGTTCTAGGAGACTGCCACACCACCTCACCTGTGGGTGGCAGTCGTGCGACAGTACCCATAGACATCAGAAGAAGGTAGGAGGCCCCGATGGACGCCAAGGCCAGAGCCAGGACGATCACCGTAGAAGTCTCCGAATCGTTGCGCGGCAGCGGCGTCGAGGTCGACGACGTCACGGTGCAGCAGGCGGGCAAGAGGCGGCTGGTCCGCGTCTTCCTGGCCCGCGCCCTGGGCGACGCGGAGTCCGACGACGGCACCACCCCGATCGAGCCGCTCTCCCTGGACGAGGTCGCCGAGGCGACCCGCACGGTCTCCTCCGTGCTCGACGAGAGCGACGTGATGGGCGAGGCTCCCTACACCCTCGAAGTGAGCTCGGCCGGTCTGGACCGCCCGCTCACCGCTCCCGCCCACTTTCGTCGCAATGTCGGCCGGCTCCTGAAGGTCCACCTGGCCGACGACACCACGACCACCGGCCGCCTCCTGCGCTCCGACGCGGACGGCATCCTGCTGGGAGATCCCGCCGACGAGCGCGCGCTGACCTGGTCCGAGGTGACCAAGGCCGTCGTGCAGGTCGAGTTCTCCCGCCCCGACCGAAAGGACTCCTGATGGATATCGACATGACCGCCCTGCGCCTCCTCGAGCGGGAGCGCGAGATCCCCATGGACATCATCGTGGAGGCGATCGAGCAGGCCCTCCTGTCGGCCTACCAGAAGGTGGAGGGCCACTACCGGACCGCGCGGGTCGAGCTCGACCGCAAGAGCGGGCACGTGACCGTGTGGGCGCGGGAGGACGCTCCCGTCCTCGAGGACGGCACCCGCGGCGAGGCCGGGCCGGAGTTCGACGACACCCCTGAGGGCTTCGGCCGGGTGGCGGCCGCCACCGCGCGCCAGGTCATCACGCAGCGGATGCGCGAGCTGGAGGACGACGCGGTGCTCGGCGACTTCCGCGCGCGCGAGGGCGACATCGCCTCGGGGATCATCCAGCAGTCCAGCGACTCGCGCTTCGTCAAGGTCGACTTCGGCACCGTCGAGGGTGAGCTGCCCCTCGCGGAGCAGGTGCCCGGTGAGGTCTACGAGCACGGGCAGCGGATCAAGTGCTACGTGGTCAGCGCCAAGCGTGGCTTCCGCGGCCCGCAGATCCTGCTGTCCAGGACGCACCCCAACCTGGTCCGCCGGCTCTTCGCGCTGGAGGTGCCCGAGATCGCCGACGGCTCGGTGGAGATCGCGGCCATCGCGCGCGAGGCCGGGCACCGGAGCAAGATCGCCGTGCACGCCAAGGTCCCGGGCGTCAACGCCAAGGGGGCCTGCATCGGCCCCATGGGTCAGCGGGTCCGGGCGGTCATGGCCGAGCTGCAGGGCGAGAAGATCGACATCGTCGACTTCAGCGAGGACCCCGAGGAGTTCGTGACCTCCGCCCTGTCTCCGGCCAAGGTCCAGTCCGCGCGGATCGTGGACACCAAGGCGCGCCAGGTCCGGGTCGTGGTTCCCGACTACCAGCTCTCCCTGGCGATCGGCCGCGAGGGGCAGAACGCCCGGCTCGCGCACCGTCTGACCGGGTGGAAGATCGACATCCGTGCCGACACGGAGGAGCAGGTCGAGGGCGGGTCGGGAGCCGGTGGCGACGTCTGACCCGTGTAGACTGAACTCCGCTGTTCGGGCCGGTTCCGACATCCCTGCGCTTTCTGGCGCGCGCCACACCCCGGTGCGCACCTGCGTGGGATGCCGCGGCAGGGCCGAGCAGTCCGCGCTGATGCGGGTCGTCGCGGTCCAGGACGAGGCCTCCACCGACAGGTGGGTGATCGTGCCGGACGTGCGTCGACGGGGCCAGGGTCGTGGTGCCTACCTGCACCCCGATCCGCAGTGCCTGCAGAACGCCACCGCCCGACGAGCGTTCGGTCGCGCCCTCCGCCTCCCGGCGAAGGCTGCGATCGACAGCACGGCCGTGCACGAGCTTCTGGAGCACCAGTGAGGAAGAGCACCACGTGACAGTCAGGCCCGTGCCACCCGGCGCGGGTCACACCAGGCGGGTCCCACCCGGGGCCTGTCATCGAGGACATCCGGAAGCGGGTTTGACGCTGATGAGCACCCGATGAGTACTCAGCGATGAGCACCCCTCAGCACTAGTCACGGCAGTGCCCCCTGCGGGCCCGGTCGTGGCGCAACATCTCAAGGAGACACCACACCGTGGCCAAACTCAGGGTCTACGAGCTCGCGAAGGAGCTCGGGGTCGAGAGCAAGGAGCTTCTCGCCCACCTCAACGAAGTTGGTGAGTTCGTCCGGTCGGCATCGTCGACCATCGAGCCGCCCGTGGTCCGCCGGATCCGGGAGAACCCCCCGGCCGCCGCCAAGTCGGCGTCCGCGGACAAGCCGGCGGCCGACAAGCCGGCGGCCAAGCCCACGGCGAAGCCGTCCGGCCCCAAGCCGCCCACGCCCGGGCCGAAGCCGACGCCCGCCAAGGAGCAGGAGCCTGCCCCGTCGAAGCCTGCGGGGCCGGTTGCCGAGGCGCCGTCCACCGCCGGGCCCGCGACGGCCGCTCCGGCTGCGCCGTCCACCCCGGCGGCTCCCGACAAGGCGCCCGCGGCCGGCAAGCCCGCCGCGACGCCCGGTCCGCGTCCGGGCCCCAAGCCTGCCCCGGCCAAGGAGCCGGAGCCGACGCGGCCGGAGGCTCCCGCCGCCCGCGCACCCCGTCCGGGTGCCAAGCCGGGACCGCGTCCCGGCAACAATCCCTTCGCGTCCAGCCAGGGTATGGGGCGCGAGCGTCGCCCCGAGCGTGGCGACCGCGGTGACCGTGGTGACCGCGGTGGGGCTCCCCGTCCCGGCAACAACCCGTTCGCTCCCAGCCAGGGCATGCCCCGGCCGGGTGGCACCCGGGGCGCCGGCGCGGCCGGCCCCGGCGGCCCCCGCCCCGGTGGCCCGCGCCCGGCGCCGCGTCCTGGCGGTCCCAAGCCGAGCATGATGCCCGAGCGGGCAGCAGTGCCCCGTCCGGGCGAGCGTCCGGCGCGTCCTGGCCCCGGTGGCCGCGGTCGCCCGGGTGGTCCCGGCGGTCCCGGAGGCGGCCCCGGTGGAGCCGCTGGTGGTTTCCGCGGTGGTCCCGGCGGTCGTGGCGGCGGTCCTCGTGGCCGTGGCGGCACCCAGGGTGCGTTCGGTCGAGGCGGCGGAAAGGTCCGCGGCCGCAAGTCCAAGCGGGCCAAGCGCGCCGAGTTCGAGCAGATGCAGGCGCCGGCGATCGGTGGCGTCAGCATCCCGCGCGGCAACGGCATGGTCGTCACGGTCCGCCGTGGCGCCTCGCTGACCGACTTCGCCGACAAGATCAACGTCGACCCGGCGTCGCTGGTGACGATCCTGTTCCACCTGGGCGAGATGGCCACGGCCACCCAGTCCCTGGACGAGGACACCTTCACCATCCTGGGTGACGAGCTCGACTACAAGATCCGCGTCGTCTCGCCCGAGGAGGAGGAGCGCGAGCTCTTCAGCGCCTTCGGTCTGGACCTGGAGGCTGAGGCCGAGGCCGAGTCCGACGAGGACCTCGTGCCGCGTCCGCCGGTCGTCACCGTCATGGGTCACGTCGACCACGGAAAGACCCGTCTGCTGGACGCCATCCGGCAGTCCGAGGTCGGGTCCGGCGAGGCGGGTGGCATCACCCAGCACATCGGTGCCTACCAGGTGCACACCACCCATGAGGACCAGGACCGCGCGATCACCTTCATCGACACCCCGGGTCACGAGGCGTTCACCGCCATGCGTGCCCGTGGTGCGAAGTCCACGGACATCGCGATCCTCGTGGTCGCGGCCGACGACGGTGTGATGCCGCAGACGATCGAGGCGCTGAACCACGCCCAGGCGGCCGACGTGCCGATCGTGGTCGCGGTCAACAAGATCGACGTCGAGGGCGCCAACCCGGCCAAGATTCGTCAGCAGCTGACCGAGTACAACCTCATCGCCGAGGAGTACGGCGGCGAGACCATGTTCGTCGACGTGTCCGCGAAGCAGGGCACCAACATCGACAACCTGCTCGACGCCGTTCTGCTCACCGCCGACGCCGCGCTGGACCTTCGGGCCAACCCCGACAAGGACGCTCGTGGTGTCGCGATCGAGGCCAACCTGGACAAGGGCCGCGGCGCCGTCGCGACCGTCCTGGTCCAGCAGGGCACCCTGCGGGTCGGCGACGCGATCGTCACCGGCTCCAGCCACGGCCGCGTGCGCGCCATGCTCGACGAGCACGGCAACAACGTGGAGGAGGCGACCCCGTCGCGTCCGGTGCAGGTGCTGGGTCTGGACACGGTGGCCCGTGCCGGCGACACCTTCCTGGTGGCGCCGGACGACCGGACCGCCCGGCAGATCGCCGAGAAGCGCGAGGCTGCCGACCGGCAGGCCGCGCTGGCCAAGTCCCGCAAGCGGATCAGCCTCGAGGACCTCAACGAGGCCCTCGCCCAGGGCAAGGTCGAGACCCTCAACCTCATCCTCAAGGGAGATGTGTCGGGTTCGGTCGAGGCGCTGGAGGATGCGCTGCTGCAGATCGACGTGGGCGACGAGGTCGACCTGCGGATCATCGACCGCGGCGTCGGTGCGATCACGATGAACAACATCAACCTCGCGGTCGCCTCCGACGCGATCATCCTGGGCTACAACGTCCGGGCCGAGGGCCAGAACGCCGACTACGCCGACAAGGAAGGCGTCGAGATCCGCTACTACAGCGTGATCTACCAGGCGATCGAGGACATCGAGAACGCGCTCAAGGGCATGCTCAAGCCGGAGTACGAAGAGGTGGAGACCGGCACCGCCGAGATCCGCGAGATCTTCCGCAGCTCCAAGTTCGGCAACGTCGCGGGCTCGCTCGTGCGCAGCGGCGAGATCCGCCGTGGCGCCAAGGCCCGGATCACCCGGGCCGGGGTCGTCATCACCGAGAACCTCGAGGTCGCCGGCCTCCGTCGGTTCAAGGACGACGTCACCGAGGTCCGCGAGGGCTACGAGTGCGGTATCAACCTGGGCTCGTTCAACGACGTCCAGGTCGACGACCTCATCACCACCTACGAGATGCGGGAGATCCCCCGCAGCTGAGGGCAGGTATGACGTGCCCCGAGGCCCGGTCCACCACCTGGTGGGCCGGGCCTCGTCGGGTCAGACGAGCAGGCGCTCGCCCGGCCAGCCGCTCTCCTGCCACCCCGGCAGGAGCGCGAAGACCGCCGAGCCCACGGGGGTGGTCCACAAGTTGAGCAGGTCACCCTCGGCCAGCCGCTGCTGCACGGGCAGGAACTGTGCGACCGGGTCGGCCTGGTAGGCGGCGAAGATCAGGCCGGTCGTGGGCTGCCCGTCGGGCCCGGGTTCCTCGTATATGTAGGGCCGCCGCAGGAAGCGCTCGTGCGGCGCCGACGCGGACGCCCGCTGCACGTGCGCCGACCCGTCGACCACGGGCAGGCCGCTGGGGTGGGTGGCGTGCAGGTCCACCGGGGTGTCACCAGGCCGAGGTCACGGCCGGACCCGTCGACGCCGACCTCCGGCTGGACCGTGCCGTCGACCTGCCCGAGCTGGTTGCGCAAAGGCCAGCCATGGCGCTCCATCGGCTCGCGGAACCCGGTCTGCACCCAGCGGACGTCCGCGATCCCACCCGCAGCCCGCACCAGCTCGCGTCGCGCATGGGCCACCGTGAGGGGAGACTGTGCCGCGGCCTGGAGCAGGAGGTCGGCCTCTCCCCAGCGTGCGTCCAGACGGTCGATGGCGAAGGCGGGCAGCGGACGCAGCCAGGAGGGGCGCGCGGACGTCATACCCGCCTTGACGAAGAGGCTCGCGCCCCAGCCGACGGTGACGGTGAGCCCGGCAGCCCGTGCGGCCAGCTCCGGCTCCTGGTCCGTGACCGGCGCCCGGCCGGTGGTGAGGCGGGCGATGTCCTCGCCCCACAGGCGCATGAGACGACCGAGCTCCTCCCTGCCGGCAGCATCGACGAGGTCGAGAGCGACGAAGCTCGCGTGCGGCTGGGGCGGGGTGAGGATGCCGGCGTGCCAGCGGCCGTGGGCCGGCTCGCGCAGCTCACCGGCCTGGGTCGGGTCAGCGGGTGCGGCCGACGGACCTGACGTCGCCGGGCCACCCGGGTGGCGGCTGGCTCCGGCGCCCGGAGATGGCGCAGTCGCGACCCCGGCGGCTAACCCCACGGCGCTGGCACCACCGAGCAGACCGCCACGCAGGAGCGTGCGCCGGTCCAGCCCGGAGGCACCGGTGGTCACGGCGCCAGCGAGGTCGTGGTGGCGCCGTCCCCGTCGCCCGGGGAGTAGTGCTCCTCGGCTCCGCTGAAGGCGCGGGCGGTCACGGTGACCGTCCACCGGTGGTCGTCGTCACCCACGAGCACGAGGGGCACCTGGTCCCCGGTGCGCACGCCTCCGGTCAGCTCCATGAGCATGAGGTGGTCGCCGCCGGGCTGGAGGAGGTGCTCGCCCCCGGCGGGCACCACGAAGCCGTCCTGCGCCTCCTGCATGAGGCGTCCGCCCGCACCGTCGTCCACGGTGATGTGCAGCTCCGTACGGGCGGCGACGGCGCTCTCTACCCGGACGAGGTGGATGTCCTCGTCGGTCTGGTTGCGCAGCGTGCCGAAGACGCCGGTCATCGGACCGTCGGCGGCCTTGGCCCAGCCGTCGACGAGGACCAGGTCGGGGGAGGCGAGGTGCGAGCTCTCGGCCACGGTGTCGGAAGAGCTGGACGGGTGGGGCCACCACGCGGCGCGCTCGGTGGGGCGTGGGGCCACCACGCGGCGCGCTCGGTGGGGCGTGGAGCCACCATGCGGCGCGCTCGGACGATGAAGGGGAGGGAAGACGGGGGCGTCAGGCGGCGCGGGGCGGCGCGCGGCGGGTCCAGGAGAAGGCGCGCTCGCAGGAGCGGAGCGCGGGCGGTGTCGCGGTCGCGGGCGTGCGACGGACGGGCGTGGGCCGGGGCAGCCGCACCATGGCCAGGCCGAGCCAGCGGCGCAGCTGCGACCACAGGGCGCAGCACACCGCCCAGGCACAGGCGGCCCCCAGGGTGGCGAGCGCGTGCGTGACCAGCATGCCCGCTCCGCCCTGGCCGACCGCGGAGAGGACTGGCCTGGAGTCCGGAGCAGATCAGCCATCGCCTCAAGGTCGATGAGGTTCCCCCCGGAGCGTAGAGGCATCCACAATGAGGATCGAGATGCCAGAGAAGCGCAAGAAGTACGACCGGCAGTTCCGTGAGGGAGCGGTCCGGATCGTCGAGGAGACGAACAAGCCGATCGCGCAGGTCGCTCGAGATCTGGGCGTGAACGAGGGCACGCTGGGCAACTGGGTCCAACGCGCCCGTGCCGCACGCGAGGGCCACGGCGAGCTGTCCAAGGACGACTACGAGGAGCTGAGACGGCTACGCGCCGAGGTCGCCGAGCTGCGGATGGAGCGTGATGTCCTCAAGCGATCCGTGGTCCTGTGGGTGAAGGAGGCGACGAAGTGAGCGTGGCACGCTTCATCGCCGACCAGAGGACCAACTACGCCGTGCCACACGCCCTTGTCTGCGCGCTGCTCGGAGTCTGCGAGGCGTGGTTCTACAAGTGGATCAAGCGCGCCGACGGCCCAGGCGCCGCAAGCGGGCTCTTCACCGACACCGACCGCCGCCGCGACACCGTCGACCGCGCCGTGAAGGTCGCGTTCAAGCAGGCCAAGGGCCTGCACGGCTCACCGCGCCTGCACGCCGACCTGAGCGAGGCCGGCTGGCAGATCAGCGAGAAGACGGTCGCCGAGTCGATGCGCCGCCAAGGCCTGGTCGCCCGCGTCATCAAGCGGCGCAGCGGCCTGACCAGGCAGGACAGGACCGCACCCAAGTTCCCGGACCTGGTGCGTCGCGACTTCAGCGCGCCGGCGCCGAACTGCAAGTGGGTCGGCGACATCACCGAGATCCCCACGGCCGAGGGCAAGCTGTACCTGGCCACCGTCATCGACCTGTACTCGCGCCGGCTGCTCGGCGCGGCCACCAGCGCCCACCCCGACGCTGAGCTGGCGTGCGCGGCGATCCAGATGGCCCTCACCGCTCGCGGCGGCAAGGAGGCGATCCGGCGCGAGGACGAGTCCGACCGCGTCATCTTCCACACCGACCGGGGCTCGACCTACACGGCGACCTCGTTCATCCGGCTCTGCGCTGACCTGGGGATCCGCCAGTCGATGGGCCGGGTCGGGTCGTGCTTCGACAACGCCGCCGCCGAGGCGTTCTTCTCCTCCCTGGAGTGGGAGGTCCTGTCCCGGCAGGAGTTCGACACCCGGGCTCAGGCCCGGGCCGTGGTCATCGACTGGGCCTACGGGTTCTACAACCACCAACGCCGGCACAGCGCGGCTGGCATGATGTCACCGGTCAACTACGAGCAGTCCACCGCAGCGCCCGTCCCGGACGCCGCGTAGCCCGAAGCCCTCCACGATCTGGGGGGAACCGCAGACTTCCCCGATGATGACTCCATGCGGATCAGCCATGAGGCGATCTACCAGTCGCTCTACATCGAGGGCCGCGGTGCGTTGAAGCGCGAGCTGGTCTGGTGCCTGCGCACCGGCCGCGCCTTGAGGGTCCCGCGGGAGCGGTCACGGCGCAGGACCTGGGCGCACGTGACGCCCGAGACTCTGATCAGCGAGCGACCCGCAGAAGCCGAGGACCGCGCCGTTCCTGGCCATTGGGAAGGGGATCTCCTGATCGGATTGGAACGGTCCGCGATCGGCACTGTCGTCGACCGCACGACGAAGTTCACGATGCTGGTCCACCTTCCGCGCGAGGACGGAAGGTGTCAAGGCGGGTGAGACAGTTTCCGTCAGGTGGTCTGTATGAGGGCCTCCTGTGAGGGCTGGTTGATCCACGCGGCCTGGGGCAGATTGGGCGCCTGGGGTCGGCGGTGGCCGAAGCGCTCGGGGTGAGCGGCGTAGACCGCGTCCAGGGTGGCCTGGCGTTGGGCACGGACCTGGCCCGCGGTGGGGTAGTGGACGCTGGCGGGGGTGTGCAGCCCGATCCCGGAGTGGCGGTGCTCGTGGTTGTAGTAGGCGAAGAACTGCTCGGCGAACGCGCCGGCGTCGCCAGGGACCCGAACCGCTCGGGGAAGACCGGGGCGTACTTGAGGGTCTTGAATGCTGCCTCGCTGTACGGGTTGTCGTTCGAGACGTGCGGGCGGGAGTGGGAACGGGCCACGCCCAGGTCCACCAGCAGCTGCGCGACCGGTTTGGAGGTCATCGAGGTGCCCCGGTCAGCGTGCACCGCGTCCGGGACACCGTGGACGCCCATCGCGTGCTCGAGCAGGTTCGTGGCGATCTGCGCGTCCTCGCCGGCGGCGATGGTCCAGGCGACGACGAACCGGGAGAAGATGTCGAGCACGACGTACAGGTCGTAGTACACGCCCCGGTCCGGGCCCTTGAGCTTGGTGATGTCCCATGACCACACCTGCCCCGGGGCGGTGGCGAGCAGTTCCGGACGGGTGCGGGCCGGGTGGGTGGCCTGCCGGCGCCGTTCGCCGGCCAGGTCGTTCTCGCGCAGGATGCGGTGCATCGTGGACTGCGAGCACAGGTAGGTGCCCTCGTCCAGCAGCGTCGCCCACGCCTGCGCGACCGCCTTGTCCGCTAACTCCTCGCTGGTCAGCACCGCCAGCACGTGCGCCCGCTCAGTCTCGGTGAGCTTGTTCGCCGGCCCGCCGGGGCGCCTGCGCACGGGCCGGTGGCGGGTTCTTGGTCCGGTAGTGACCAGCACGGGAGCGGCCCAGCAGGGCGCACGCCCGTGCGGTGCCGACGTGCTCGGAGGTGTCAGATGGTCTGTGTAAGTGCCGGGTCTCCGACCGAGAAGGAGATTGATTGTGAGCATGACGCACGACGAGATGAGGGCCGAGGACCTGGACCAGGTCGAGGTGGACCAGCGGGCCGAGGCTGCCCGGCTGCGTGAGGAGTTCTTCGACGACGAGCTGGTCGACAAGCTGCTCGCGGCGACCGGTGAGCGCGGGGTGTCCCTGACCGGGGCCGGTGGCTTCCTGCCCGAGATGATCAAGACCGTCCTGGAGCGCGGCATGGGAGCCGAGCTGACCGACCACCTCGGGTACGCCAAGGGCGACGCGGCCGGCCGACGTTCGGGGAACTCCCGCAACGGCACCACCCCCAAGACGGTGAGCACCGAGGTCGGCGACATCGCCCTGGACCAGCCCCGGGACCGCAACTCCACGTTCTCCTCGGCGCTGGTGCCCAAGGGCGCCCGCCGCCTGGGCGGGCTGGAGGACATGATCATCTCTCTGTACGCCGGCGGGATGACGGTGCGCGACATCCAGCATCATCTGGCCGCGACGCTGGGCACCGAGCTGTCCCACGAGACGATCAGCAACGTCACCGACGCCGTGCTCGAGGAGGTCAAGGCCTGGCAGTCCCGCCCGCTGGAGGCGTTCTACCCGGTGATCTACCTCGACGCCCTGGTGGTCAAGGTCCGCGACGGCGCGCACGTGACCAACCGCTCGGCGCACATCGCCGTCGGTGTCGACATGGACGGCATCAAGCACGTCCTGGGTATCTGGGTCCAGGCCACCGAGGGCGCGAAGTTCTGGGCCGGCGTGTGCGCCCAGCTGGCCAACCGCGGCGTCAAGGACGTGCTCATCGTCTGCTGCGACGGGCTGGCCGGCCTGGCCGAGGCCATCGAGGCGACCTGGCCGCACGCGATGGTGCAGACCTGCGTGGTGCACCTGATCCGGGCCTCGATGCGGTTCGTGTCCTACACCGACCGCAAGGCCGTCGCGGCGATGCTGCGCCCGATCTACACCGCCCCCGACGAGGACGCCGCGCTGATGGCGCTGACCACCTTCGCCGACTCCAACCTGGGCAAGAAGTACCCGGCCGCGGTCGCGACCTGGGAGAACGCCTGGGACCGGTTCACCCCGTTCCTGGCGTTCGGGCCCGCGCTGCGCAAGGTCATCTACACCACCAACTCCATCGAGTCGCTGAACTACCAGCTGCGCAAGATCATCAAGAACCGCGGCCACTTCCCCAGCGACGAAGCCGTGATCAAGCTGCTCTGGCTGGCGATCATGAACATCGAGGACAAACGAGCCCGCGAACGAGCCAAGCAGGCCGGCAAAGGCAAAGACCGAAAGTCCGTGCCCCGCCTGGTCGAAGGCGCCACCGTCACCGGCTGGAAAGCCGCCCTCGGCGAGCTCGCCCTCGTCTACCCCGACCGCGTAAACGCCTACCTCTAACCCAATGTGACCCACATCACTTACACAAACATCTTGACAAGCTC